>DATEID010000211.1:0-18440 GCA_035279245.1 Reyranella sp. | reverse complement strand
GCGGCCCTCGCCGTGGCGCTCTATTTCGCCGCGCCGCTCCTGAAGGCGATCGGCAACTGGAACCTGGTCTTCTTCTTCGTCCTCCTGCTGGCGACCGGCGTGCTGCTCGGCGTGCCGATCGGCTTCGCCTTCGGCATGGCGACGCTCGTTTTCCTGATGTGCGTCACCCGCGTGCCGCTCACTATCGTCGTGTCGCGCATGGACGAAGGCATGAGCGGGCTCGTGCTGCTCGCCGTGCCGTTGTTCGTGTTCCTCGGCCTGCTGATCGACATGACCGGCATGGCCCGTGCCATGGTGGCATTCCTGGCCGGCCTGCTGGGCCATGTGCGGGGCGGACTCTATTACGTGCTGCTGGGGGCGATGTACCTCGTCTCCGGCATCTCCGGCTCCAAGGCCGCCGACATGGCCGCGGTGGCGCCGGTTCTGTTTCCCGAGATGAAGCGGCGCGGCTCCAGCGAGGGCGAGATGATCTCGATCCTCTCGGCCTCGGGCGCCATGAGCGAGACCATCCCGCCCAGCCTCGTCCTGATCACCATCGGTTCGGTGACGGGGGTCTCGATCGCGGCGCTCTTCACCGGCGGCCTGCTGCCGGGCTTCGTGCTGGCGATCGCGCTCGGCCTCGTCGCCTGGTGGCGCTCGCGCAAGGAACAAGTCGGCAAGCGGGCGGAGGGTCGGCAGATCGGCCGCGCCTTCGTCGTGGCGCTGCCCGCACTCCTCCTGCCCTTCGTCATCCGCTCCGCCGTGGTCGAGGGCGTCGCGACCGCGACCGAAGTCTCCACGATCGGCATCGCCTACGCGACGGTCATGGGCCTTCTGGTCTATCGCCACTTCGAGTGGCGGCGGCTTTATCCGATGCTGCTCGAGACCGCGAGCCTCTCCGGCGCGATCCTCTTGATCATCGGGACGGCTACGGCGATGGCCTGGGCGCTGACCCAATCGGGCTTCTCGCGCGACCTCGCACTTGCCATGGCCAAGGTGCCGGGCGGCGGTTTCGGCTTCCTGCTGATCTCGATCGTGGCCTTCGTCGTGCTGGGCAGCGTGCTCGAAGGCATTCCGGCAATCGTGCTGTTCGGGCCACTGCTCTTTCCCATGGCGCGGGCCGCCCATGTGCACGAGGTGCACTACGCCATGGTGGTGATCCTGGCGATGGGCATCGGCCTCTTCGCGCCGCCGCTCGGCGTCGGCTACTACGCCGCGTGCGCCATCGGCCAGGTGTCGCCCGATGTCGGCATGAAGCGCATCTGGCCTTATCTCGGCGCGCTGTTGCTGGGCCTGATCGCTGTCGCCGCCGTGCCGTGGCTGTCGATCGGCTTCCTCAAGAACTGAGCCGATTCGGCCGGCCGCTCAACGGCCGGCATTGCGGCGATTGTACTCCAGCTCCTCCGGCGTCGGCTTCAGTCCGACAGCGATGCGATAGTTCACCGTATCGGCCGGCTTCTCGAAGGGCAGGGTCAGGCTGAGCTCCTCCTTCGAGCCGCGTCGCCCGCTCGAGGGGCTGAGCTCGAAGTCGGCATTGAATTCCTGGCCCTGCACGACCCGCCCGCTGCCGTCGATCACGCGTACGAAGTAGGGCACGCTCGTTACGCCGCGGCTGACCGCGGGGCCGGGGCTGACGGCGATGCGGACGACGAGATCGACGTTCATCTGGCGCTTGCCGAGCGAGCACGAGGCCGAGCTGTCCAACAGGCCTGCTTCGAACATGACGTTGCGCGGATCGTGCCCGGAGCCCGGCGCGAAGCGCGTCAGGGTCGCGGCATCCTGCACCTGGAAAGGCTGCGGACAATAGTCCGCCGCAAGCTGCTCCTTCTCGGACCGGCCGCAACCGCCAACGGCGAGCGCCAGCGCGAGCGGCGCCAGGAAAACGAACTTTCTGTCGATCATGCGAGAGTCTTGTGCGTGCCGTCGCACAGCGGCTTTTTGCTCGAATGCTTGCAGGCGCAGAGCCAGTGATCGCCCGACTTGTCGGCGGTATATTTCATCGGCACCAGACCGCTGCCCTTGTGCGAACCGTCACAAAAGGGCTGATTTTGGCTCCTGCCGCAGGCGCACCACCAATAGTCCTTGCCTGCCTCGAGCGACACCTTGCTCGGTGCCCTGGCCGCGACAACCGGTTCGGTCATGTTGCTTTCCCCGTTGCGGCGGCTTTGTTACGGTGCCGCGCCTGTCCGTGGAGAGGGAGTCTAGGCAATGGTCTGCGGACCCGCAAGCGAGCGGCTTCGCATGCGGGGTTTCGATTTCCGATGATCGCCATTTTTCATGATTGAGGCGAAGAAAGCGCTGACGATCCTGCTGGCGAGCCCACGCGGCTTCTGCGCCGGAGTCGAGCGCGCGATCCAGATTGTCGAGCGCGCCGTCGCACGCTATGGCGCTCCTGTGTATGTGCGCCACGAGATCGTGCACAATCGATCGGTGGTCGAGGCGCTGGAGGCCAAGGGCGCCGTCTTCGTCGAGGAACTCGACGGAGTGCCGGACGATCGGCCCGTCGTATTCTCCGCTCACGGCGTGCCCAAGACCGTGCCGGCCGAGGCGGCCCGGCGCCATCTTCTCTACCTCGACGCCACTTGCCCACTGGTTTCCAAGGTCCATCGCGAGGCCGAGCGCCACGCGGAGTCGGGACGCACAGTGATCCTGATCGGTC
The DNA here is from genome assembly GCA_035279245.1 of Reyranella sp. Lineage (GTDB taxonomy): Bacteria > Pseudomonadota > Alphaproteobacteria > Reyranellales > Reyranellaceae > Reyranella. Next base: position 15,802 of record DATEID010000211.1, on the reverse strand, counting down.
ACGCAGGCCATCCCGAGGTGATCGGTACGATGGGTCAGTTGCCGGCGGGCCAAGTGTTGCTGGTCGAGGATGTCGAGCAGGCACAAACGATCGGGGTTTCCGATCCCTTCAATCTCGCCTATGCGACGCAGACGACCTTGTCGGTCGACGACACGGTCGAGATCGTGGCTGCCCTGCGGCGGCGCTTTCCCACCATCCACGGACCCAAGAAGGAAGACATCTGCTACGCCACGACCAACCGCCAGGCGGCAGTGAAGGCGATCGCCGGCAGATGCGACGCGCTGGTCGTCATCGGCGCTCCCAACTCGTCCAATTCGATGCGGCTGGTGGAGGTCGCGGCCAACAGCGGATGCGTGAAATCGCGTTTGCTGCAGCGCGCCGGCGACATGGACTGGGAATGGCTGGGCGATGTGCGCCGGCTCGGCGTCACGGCCGGCGCGTCGGCGCCCGAGCATCTGGTGGAAGAGCTGATCGCCTCGTGCCGTCATCGTTACCGGGTCACGATCGAGGATGTGCATACCAGCGAGGAGCACGTCGTCTTCAAGCTGCCGCGCGAGCTGGCCGGCTGATGGCGGTCTATACCGAAGTCGGCGACGCCGAGCTGGAGGCGTTTCTCTCGGAATACGACATCGGGGAAGCCGATGCCTTCAAGGGGATCGCCGAGGGTGTCGAGAACTCGAACTATCTGCTGACCACGACACGTGGCCATTACATCGTGACGCTGTACGAGAAGCGGGTCGACCCCAATGATCTGCCGTTTTTCCTGGGGCTGATGGACCATCTCTCGCAGCGCGGCATCAATTGCCCGCAGCCGATCCACGGCCGCGACGGCCAGGCGCTGCGGCGTCTCGCCGGCAAGCCTGCCGCCATCACGAGCTTCCTGCACGGGATGTGGCCGCGGCGCATCGCCGTCAAGCATTGCGGGCCGGTCGGGGCGGCGCTCGCCGACCTCCACCTGGCCGGCCGCGACTTCAAGATGGAGCGGCGCAATGCCCTTTCAGTCAGAGGCTGGCGACCCCTGTTCAAGGCCGGTCGCGACAAAGCCGACGAATTGGCCAAAGGGCTGGCGCACGAGCTCGAGGTGGAGCTCGACTTCCTCGAAGCGCAATGGCCGACGGGCCTGCCGACCGGTGTGATCCACGCCGACCTGTTCAACGACAACGTTTTCTTCCTGCAGGACAAGGTTTCCGGCCTGATCGACTTCTACTTCGCCTGCAACGACGCCTTCGCCTATGACGTCGCGATCTGCCTCAATGCCTGGTGCTTCGAGCCGGACCGCGCCTTCAACACGACGAAGGCGCGAGCCTTGCTGCAGGCCTACGAGAAGGTGCGGCCCCTGGAGCAGGCCGAACGGGCGTCGCTCCCCCTGCTGGCCCGCGGCGCCGCGCTGCGCTTCCTGCTGACCCGCCTTTACGACTGGATCCACACGCCGGCCGATGCCCTGGTGAAACGGAAGGATCCGCTTGAGTACCTCGCCTATCTCCGCTTCCACCGCGGCGCGTCTTCGCTTGCGGATTACGGGCTGTGACGGACAAGCCGGAGGTCGAGATCTTCACGGACGGCGCCTGCAGCGGCAATCCAGGGCCGGGCGGATGGGCCGCCATCCTGCGCCTTGGTGACCGCGAGCGCGAGCTGTCTGGCGGCGAGGCGTCGACCACCAACAACCGCATGGAACTCATGGGCGCGATCTCCGGCCTCGAGGCGCTGAAGCGGCCGTGCGAGGTGAAGCTCTATACCGACAGCCGCTACGTCCTCGAAGGCGCCACCAAGTGGATCCATGGCTGGAAGAGGAACGGCTGGCGCACCGCCGACAAGAAGGCGGTGAAGAACGTCGAGCTGTGGCAACGCCTCGCCGCCGCCGCCGCGCCGCACACCGTCCATTGGGCCTGGGTCAAGGGCCACAGCGGCCATGCCGAGAACGACCGCGCCGACCTGTTGGCGCGGATGGAGATCGACAAGCTGCGGTCGTCGGGCTGACGTCTTCGCGTCAACCGCGCTTGGCGGGCTTCTTCTCCGCATTCGGCTTGTCGTAGACGAGATCGAAAACCTCGTGTGAGCCGTCGCACGGGTTTTGCCCCTCGAAGAGCCGCCAGACATGCGACCGTCCCGACCGGCGGAAACGCAGAGTGCCGGCCACCTTGCAGACCGCGCCATCCTCGATCTTGGCGACCTTGAAAGCGATCTCGCCGCGGATAATGACGTGATGCGCGGTGATCTTCTCGACGACGCCGTCAATCGACGCGTAGTCGCCTTCGCCGCCGGGGGCCGTGCTGTCGACACGGCCCTTTACCGTCCAGACCGCTCCCTTGGTCACGGTGACGGCGCCTGGCTTCTGCCCTTTTTCCTTGGCGTAACGGCCCCACGCGATCTTGTCCGCGCCGGCGAAGAGCTGCGCTTCGGCATCGGAGTCGATCGCCGTCTGGGTGACCTTCGCCTTGTCCTGTGCAAGCGGCGAGCTCAGGTTGCCGATCGGCATCCCCTGCTCCGTCTTGGGCGCGAGCTCGGGCGGCGGCGCCGGATAGTAGGGCGTCACCTGGGATTCATCGGTCGATTTCTGCGCAAAGGCCGTTCCGGCAACAAGCAACAAAGCAAACGAGAGGAGGATTCGTTTCATCGTTGGGCTCTTACATGAGGAGGGGTTGGGACGCTACCGCTTCGTCCCGTTTGCCGCAGGACGGCCAACGGCAGGCGGGGTCGTCTTCATGTCCTCGCGCTCGCCATCCAGACCGGAATGGGCGCGCTTGGCCGCTTCGGAATCCGGAGGCACGAGGCTCAGCACCTTGTTGAAATCCGCCTGCGCGCCCACCTTGTCGCCGCGCGCCAGAAAGGTAAAGCCCCGTTCGAGCAGGGCGCCGGTGTTGTCCGGCGCGAGCTTCAGCGCAAGCTGCGCGTCGGCGAGCGCATGGGCGGCATCTCCCGACTTGCGCCATGCCGCCGAACGCAAAATCAGGATCTCTACGTTGTCGGGCCGCAGGGCCAGAGCGCGATCGAAATCGGACACCGCGCGTGACCACTCGCGCAGTGTCGCGTAGCTCAGCCCGCGGTCCACCCACAGGTCGGGGTCGTTGCTCTTGAGCTCGAGCGCCCGGCTTTGCGCCGCGGCAGCCTTGTCGGCCTTGCCCGCCGCGCTCCAGGCCTGGCCCGCTTGCGCCCATAGCTCGGCGCGCAGGCCGGGCCGCTCCTGCCCCATGTCGCGGGCAAGCGCCTCCAGCTCCGTCGCAGCCTCGACGTGGCGGCCCGCCTCGAACATCGCGATCGCCCGGCAATGTCGGGCGCCGAGGCCGCCGCCCTGCCCTTTCCATTTCTCGGCCACCGGCAGCGCCCGCAAAGGCTCCTGCCGCGCAAGCGACATGCATTCCTGGTAGCGGCGCAGATTGTCGGCCGTCGAGGGAAACGAATTGGCATCCCGTGCAGCCGCCGATGAAGCAACCGACAACAGGACCACTCCTGACAGCGCCAATGCAGGGCGAGCGCAGAACATGGTTGAAAAGAACCGCGCTGCAACGATTCTGGCAAGATGACACATCGCCTTTTCATCTTTGGCCTCGGCTTCACCGGCATGCAAATTGCCGAGCTCGCGCGCGCCCGCGGCTGGACTGTCGGTGGAACCTGCACCCAGGCCGACAGGGCGGAGCAGTTGCGCGCTGCCGGAATCGAGGCAGTGCCGTTCGACGGCACTGCCGTCGTTACAGCGGAGACGCTGGCGACAGCAAGCCACGTCCTCTGCACGATCGCGCCCGGCGCCACCGGCGATCCCGCCTTGCGCCATTGCGCCGATCGGCTCGGCAAAGCCCGATGGCTGGGCTATCTCTCCACGACCGGCGTCTACGGCGATCATGGCGGCGGCTGGGTCGACGAGGCAACTCCGGCGAATCCCACCCAACCGCGCAGCATTCAGCGACTGGCTGCCGAGCGCGCCTGGCAGGCACTGGGCGCGGGGACCGGCGCAGCCGTCGACATCTTTCGCTTGCCCGGCATCTACGGGCCCGGCCGCAGCCCCATCGATCAGGTGAAGGCGGGCGTCGCCAAGCGGATCGACAAGCCCGGCCAGGTGTTCTCGCGCATTCATGTGGCCGATGTCGCCCAGGCGGTCGTGGCGGCAATGGTCCGCGGCGGTCCAGGCGCAATCTACAACGTGGCCGACGATCTGCCGGCCTCGAGCGCGGAGGTGATGACCTTCGCCTGCGAACTGCTGGGCGTATCGGCACCGCCGCTCGTGCGTTGGGCGGACGCAGCGCCCTCCATGAGCGCGATCGCGCGCTCCTTCTATGCCGAGAATCGCCGCGTGCGAAACGAACGCATGAAGCGCGAACTCGGCGTCACGCTGCTCTATCCGACCTATCGCGACGGCCTGCGTGCCATCGCAGGCCTCGTCTAGTTCGTCAGCTCCTCGACGACCGCGACCAACCGCGCGATGTCGGCGGGCGTGCTGAGCCGATGATCGCCGCCCTTGACCAGGATCGTCACCACGTCGGGCGCGTCGAGGTGCCGGGCAATCCGGAGGGAATATTCCCATGGCACGTCGGGATCGCTCTGCCCATGCAGCAGGCGTACCGGGCATGGCAGTGCAAGCGGCTTGTCCAGCAGGAGATGCCGGCGCCCTTCCTCGATCAGCTTCCAGGTGAAGACCGAGGGTTCGGGCGAATATTGCGACGGCCGCTCGAGCCGGCCGTCGCGCTCGAGTGTCGTGCGGTCCTCGGGCGACAGGCCCTCGAGCAGCATGCGCTCGGTGAAATCGGGCGCCGCGGCAATCAGGACGAGGCCGGCGATCCGTTCCAGACGCGCCCGTGCCGCCAGCAGCGCAAGCCACCCGCCCATGCTGGAGCCGACGAGAACCAGCTTGCCGTTCGTCAGCCTGTCGATCGCCGCCAACGAATCGTCGAGCCACCGGCCGATGGTGCCATCCTCGAAGCGACCCGACGATTGGCCGTGGCCGAGATAGTCGAAGCGCAGATAGCCTTGCCCGCGGCGTTGCGCCCAGGCTTCGAGCGCCATCGCCTTGGTGCCGGTCATGTCGGAGCGAAAGCCGCCCAGGAAAACGACCGACGGCTCGCGACCTTCGGTCCTGGCATAGGCGACGACATTGCCGTCGGGACGCGGCAGATGCTGGACGCTACCGTTGCTGCTCATGCCGTGTTACCTGCCACAGCCCTGAAATCCGTGCCAGCGTGATGCCTTCCCTCAAGCTCCTGCAGATCGTTCCTGGCCTCTCCGGTAGCCTTGGACGCGCGACGCTCGACACGGCTCGCGCCGTGGTGCGCGCCGGCGGATCCGCGGTTGTCGCCTCACCGGGCGGAACGATGCTGCCGGATGTCCTGCGCTCCCGCGCAAGCCACCTCGAATTGCCAGCAGCCTCGGACGCAGCATTGCCGCGTCTCGGTCTCGCCAGTCGCCTGGCGTCGAGTGTCGCCAACCTCGGTCTCGACCTGGTGCAATCGCGTTCGCCAAGTTCCGGCTGGATCGCGCACGCCGTTGCCCGGCGGCTGAAGCTCAAATGGATCGCCGCGCTGCATCGGCCTTTGATCGCCGCCACGATGATCGGCCGCCATGTCGAGCGGCGACAAGCGAGGGCCGACGCGGTGGTCGCCGTTTCTGAGCATGTAGCTCGCGATTTCCGACGACGCTTTCCGACGGCGGCCGATCGTCTGGAGGTGATCCCGACCGGGATCGATCTCGATCGGTTCGACCCCGCGATCGTACGGGCGGAGCGCCTGATCAAGCTCGCCGCCGAGCTGCGCATTCCGGACGGCGCGCATGTCGTCCTCTACCCGAACAGCCTGACCGAGGATCGCGGGCAGAAAACGCTGATCGACGCCGTCGCAAAGCTCGGCCGCGACGATCTGTTCTGCCTGCTGCTGGGCTCGACGGGTGAGCGGCCCGCGCTGGAGAAGGATCTCGAACAGGCCATCGAACGGGCCGCTCTCAACGGCAAGGTCCAGATCGGCCCCTATGTGGAAGACATGCCCGCCGCCTATATGCTGGCCGACGTGGTGGTGACGACGGGCGGCGCCCGCCAGGGCTTCAGCCGCACCATGATCGAGGCCCAGGCCATGGGCCGGCCCGTCGTCTGTCAGCAGGGCGGCGGTGCGGCCGAAGCGGTGCGCGAAGGCGTCACCGGCTGGTTCGCCGCCGAAGGAGATGCTGGCAGCTTGGCTCAAGCCCTGCAGATCGCCCTGTCGCTGTCAGTCGACCGCCGAGCCGAGCTGGCGCAGGCGGCCCAGGACCATGTGCGGGCCCACTACGGCCTCGCCCGGTCCAACAATCGGCTGCTGCAGCTCTACGAGCGCCTGGTCGCCTGAAATCGGCGGAAATGGACCGTAGGCACTGCCGAGGCTTGACGCGAAAGCCCGCCACAACTATCTCCAAGGGGCATGGACCGGATGTTTTTTCCCGCTCCGACGACACTGACCACCGTTCGAACTTGATTCGGCCGGGCGCGCGCATTCGTGCCGCTTCCCGGCCTGCGTCGGCCGACGCTCGGCGTCGGCTGATCGGCCGTGTTCGGATTTCTTTCTAGGTGGTCGAGATGATCAATATTTCCCTGCCGTACGGTTCGGTCCGGTCGTTCGACAAGCCGGTGAGCGGCGCGGAGATCGCGGCCGCGATCGGGGCGGGTCTCGCCAAGGCGGCGCTGGCCCTGCGGATCGACGGCAAGATGAAGGACCTGTCCTCTGTCGTCGATCACGACGCGCGGATCGGCATCGTGACATCGCGCGATCCGGAGGCGCTCGAGCTTTTGCGCCACGACGCGGCGCACGTGCTGGCGCAGGCGGTCCAGGAGCTCTATCCCGGCACGCAGATCACGTTCGGTCCGGCGACGGAGGACGGCTTCTATTACGACTTCGTACGCGCCGAGCCGTTCACGCCGGACGATTTCGTCCGGATCGAGCAGCGCATGGCGGAGATCGTCGATCGCGATCTGCCGATCACGCGCGAGATCTGGGACCGCGCCCGTATCAAGGACTACTTCCAGAAGCACGGCGAGAGCTTCAAGGCGGAGTGGGCCGACGAGCTGCCGAAGGACGAGGAGATTTCCGTCTACAAGCAGGGCGACTGGCTCGACATGTGTCTCGGCCCGCACCTGCCGTCGACGGGCAAGCTCGGCAAGGCATTCAAGCTCACGAAGGTATCGGGCGCCTACTGGCGCGGCGATGCCAGCAAGGCGCAGCTCCAGCGCGTCTACGGCACGGCCTTCTTCTCGGACAAGGACCTGAAGGCCTACCTGCGGCGCATCGAGGAGGCCGAGAAGCGCGACCATCGCCGGCTCGGCCGCGAGATGGCTCTTTTCCATCAGCAGGAAGAAGCGGCCGGCATGGTGTTCTGGCACCCCAAGGGCTGGACGTTGTGGCGCACGCTCGAAGCCTATCTGCGCCGCAAGCTCGAGGCCGACGGCTATCAGGAGATCCGCACGCCGCAGCTCGTGGATCGCAAGCTGTGGGAGGAGTCGGGCCATTGGGAGAAGTTCCGCGAGAACATGTATCTCAGCGAGAACGAGGAGGGTCTGCGCGAGTTCGTCGCCGATCCGGCCCAGCGCATCTTTGCGCTGAAGCCGATGAACTGTCCCTGCCACATCCAGATCTTCAATCAAGGCCTGCGCAGCTACCGCGAGCTGCCGCTGCGCCTGGCCGAATTCGGCTCGTGCCATCGCTTCGAGCCGTCGGGTGCGCTGCATGGCATCCTGCGCGTGCGCAACTTCACTCAGGACGACGCCCACATCTTCTGCAGCGAAGAGCAGATCGAGAGCGAGACGATCCGCTTCTGCAAGCTTCTGGGCGAGATCTATCGCGACCTGGGTTTCGAGTACTTCGTGAAGTTCTCGGATCGGCCTTCCCTGCGCATCGGCTCCGACGCCATATGGGATCAGGCCGAGCGCGCGCTGCAATCGGCCTCGAAAGCCGCCGGTCTCGACCTGATCCTCAATCCCGGCGAGGGCGCCTTCTATGGTCCCAAGCTGGAATTCGTGCTGCGCGACGCAATCGGGCGCGACTGGCAATGCGGCACCTTGCAGGTCGACTTCATGCTGCCCGAACGGCTGGGTGCGGCCTACGTTGCCGAAGACGGTTCGCGCAAACGGCCCGTCATGCTGCATCGCGCCATCTTCGGCAGCTTCGAGCGCATGATCGGCATCCTGATCGAGCACTATGCCGGCCGCTTCCCGCTCTGGCTCGCGCCGGCACAAGCCGTGGTGGCGACGATCGTGAACGATGCGGACGGCTATGCCGGCGAGGTCGCCGACGCGCTGCGATCGGCCGGGATGCGGGTCGAGACGGACCTGCGCAACGAGAAGATCAACTACAAGGTCCGCGAGCATTCGCTGGCGCATGTGCCATTGATTCTGGCCGTCGGCCGGCGCGATATGGAAAACCGCACCGTTGCCGTGCGTCGGCTCGGCTCGGAAAAGCAGGAGGTCCTTGAATTGGGGGCCGCCGTCACTACACTTTCTACCGAGGCCCGGCCGCCTTTCTAGGGCGGTTGCGGCCTCGTTCCGCCCCGATCAGGGGCTTTAACGAAGGAGAATGAAGCCATAGCTCGACCGGCCCAACAAAGCGTGCCGACCCGCGACGGTCCGCGCGTGAACGGCGAAATCAGAGCGCCGCAAGTCCGACTGATCGACGAGAACGGCGATATGGTCGGCGTCGTCACAGCCCGCGAGGCATTGGAAATGGCCGAGGAGGCCAATCTCGACCTGATCGAGATCTCGCCCAATGCGAGCCCGCCGGTCTGCAAGATCTCCGATTACGGCAAGTACAAGTACGAGGCGCAGAAGAAGGCGCACGAGGCCCGAAAGCACCAGAAGGTGATCGAGGTCAAGGAGATCAAGATGCGCCCGAACATCGACGACCACGATTACGAAGTGAAGATGCGCGCCATGAAGCGATTCATCGAGGAAGGCGACAAGGTGAAGGTCACCCTGCGCTTCCGCGGCCGCGAGATGGTGCATTCGGAACTCGGCCTCCAGGTCCTGAACCGCGTGCGCGGCGAGATGGATCCGCTGACCAAGATCGAATCGATGCCGCGCATGGAAGGGCGGCAGATGATCATGGTGCTGGCGCCCAAGTGACGACAATCATGACGACAACAGTGACGTGACAAGACAGGCCCTATGGCTGGCGATGGCAGCCGCCGTCGCCATCGCCACCCCGGCAACAGCGCAACTCAAGACCGATGCGCAACGGGCCTACGACGAGTTCCAGAAGCAGGCACCCCACCGGGCCTTTGTGATCGGGACGGACGGCAAGGGCTATTGGTGGGCCGGCGCCAGCGGTCCCGACCCCGGCCAGGCCGTCGCATCCGCATTCAAGCTGTGCGACGAGCGCAGCGAAGCCAAGTGCTCTCTCTACGCCATCAACAACGTGGTTCTGAACGGCAAGGAATGGCATGCCTCCGCCCCTCCCCTGCTGCCGTCGATCGGCCGGCTCCGACCCGAGCCATACTGGATCAACAGTGGGCCGCAGGCGGCCGCCGGCCTGATCGTCTGGAGCCACGGCTACATGGCAGGGCACGACTCGACGGACTCGGCTCCGCAGGGCGAAGTGGCCTACTTCACTCACCATGGCTACGACCTTTACCGCTTCGACCGTCAATGGGTCCGTGACTGGCCCGGCGATGCCCGTGCTCTCGCCGACGCAGCGCGACAGGCCAAGGCCATGGGCTACCGCCGGGTAATCCTCGCCGGGCAATCGGCGGGCGCGTGGATATCGCTGGCTGCCGTCGTGCGCGGCGCGCCGGTCGATGGCGTGATTTCGGTATCGGCCGCGCACCATGGCGAGGTGAAGAACATGCGCGACGTCTCGCGTGCGCGCTGGGACTGGCAGCAGCTCGTGCACGACATCAAGCCGGGGCCGCGACTGGTCGTCGTGAACTTCAAGGACGACACCTATGACGTCGGTGGCCGGATGGACGATGCCCGCGCTGCTTTCGCCGCATCGGGCGTCGATGCGATCGTCATCTCCAATCCCGAAGGCTTCAGGGGCCATCACGCCGCCAAGGGCACCGCCTTTCCCCGCAAGTTTGGCGCCTGTATCGATTCCTTCATCGAGACCGGTGTCCGTCAGCCACCCTGTGTCCAAGGCGCGGGCCATTTCGCCCGAGCGAAATGAACACTACGGCATATACGAGCCGCCGTTGACGTGGAGGATCTGGCCGGTGATCGCATTCGAGTCGTCCGAAGCCAGGAAGACCGCCGTGCGCGCGATCTGCGCGGGAGCGAGCATGCGGCCGCCGAACGGGATCGCCGCCCGTGCCATCTCGGCCAGCTCCTCGTCGCTATTGCCGTAGCGCGGCTGGGCCGTGTCGGTGAGACCGGGCGCGATGGCGTTCACGCGGATGCCGTGGGGCGCGAGTTCCAGCGCCAGCGAGCGCGTCATCGACACGACGGCGCCCTTGCTCGCGCTGTAGTGCACGCCGCGCACCGCGCCGCGGACGGCCGACGAGGCAAGGTTGATCACGGCGCCATTCTTCCTTCCCGCCGCAATGAAGGCCTTGGCCATGGCGATGGTGGCGAAGCAGCCGGCCTTCAGGTTGATGTCGAGCACGAAGTCCCAGTCGCTCTCGCGCATCTCCAGAAGGGGGACGCGCGGATAGACGCCGGCATTGTTCACCAGGATATCCGGGGGGCCGAGCTTGGCTGTGGTGTCGGCGACCATCGCCTCGATTTCGGCAAGGCTGCCCATGTCGGCCTTCACCAGGAGGGCGCGGCGGCCCGTCTTCCGGACCGCGCCGGCTACCGCCTCTGCCGCCTTCTCGTCGTCCAGCCAGTTCACGGCCACGTCGGCCCCTTCTTCCGCCGACGCCGTCGCGATGGCCGCCCCGATGCCCTGCTGGGCGCCGGTTACCAGCGCCACCTTCCCCGCCAATTTCATCTGCAAATCCTCTCGTTCGCGACCGACTGTGCCATAAAGCCCGCTGCTTGCGTGGCCCCGCCGCCATCGCTATAAGCCCGGTTCCTCGGTGGCCTGGCCTCAAGGGCATTGCCTCGGTCGCCTGTCTTAACCCTTTGAAAAGGAATGAAAATGCCCAAAATGAAGACCAAGAGCGGGGCCAAGAAGCGTTTTCGCTTCACCGGCACCGGCAAAGTGAAGCATGGCGTCGTGGGCAAGCGCCACGGCATGACCAAGCGCGGCAACCGCTTCCTGCGCCAGCAGACCGGCATGACGCTGGTGTCGGAGCCCGACGCCCGCATCATCAAGCGCAACTTCTTCCCGTACGCGAGGTAAGCCATGGCACGCGTCAAGCGGGGCGTGACGGCCCATGCCCGTCACAAGAAGGTTCTGAAGCTCGCCAAGGGCTATCGCGGTCGCGCCAAGGTGGCGTTCCGCGTCGGCATCGAGAAGCTCGAGAAGGGCCTGCAATATGCCTATCGCGACCGCCGCAACAAGAAGCGCGCGTTCCGCGGGCTCTGGATCCAGCGCATCAACGCCGCGGCGCGCGAGCACGGCATGACCTACTCGCAGTTCATGAACGGCATCCTGAAAGCCGGGATCGAGGTCGACCGCAAGGTCATGGCCGATCTTGCGGCGCGGGAACCGGCAGCGTTCAAGGCTTTGGTCGAACAGGCACAAGCGGCTCTGAAATAGGGGCCCGCCCTCGAGTAACGTCCGCGCGCCGCGAAGCGGCGCAACGGGCAGAAGTGACAAGGAGGGAGCCTGGACCGCAGGCTCCCTCTTTTCGTGTTCGGTTTTGAAGGCAGGCGAAGGATGGACGATCTTTCGACGATTCGCAGCGAGGCGCTCAGCGCGGTCGCCAACGCCGCCGATCTCGGCGCGCTCGACGCCGCGCGCGTGGCGGCGCTCGGCAAGAAGGGTAGCATCACCGGCCTGATGAAGACGCTGGGCCGACTGGATCCGGCGGAGCGCAAGGAATTCGGCGCGCGCGTGAACCAGCTCAAGAGCGAGATCGAGGCCGCGCTCGACGCGCGCAAGGCGACGCTCGGCGCCTCGGCGCTGGCGGCGAAGCTTGCGTCGGAGAAGGTCGATGTCAGCCTGCCGACGCGGCCCGAAGGACAGGGCACGCTGCATCCGATCGGCCAGGTGATGGACGAGCTCGCTGCGATCTTCGGCGAGATGGGCTTCACTTGGGCCGAGGGGCCCGACATCGAGGACGACTGGCACAACTTCACCGCCCTCAACATCCCGCCCGACCATCCGGCGCGGCAGATGCAGGACACGTTCTATCTGCCGCCGCGGCCCGACGGCACGCCGATGGTGCTAAGGACCCACACCTCGCCGGTGCAGGCCCGGACCATGCTCGACAGGAAGGTGCAGGAGATGCTGGCCGGCGGCGGCTCGCTCAGGATCATCGTGCCGGGCCGCACCTTCCGGCTCGACAACGATGCGACCCATACGCCGATGTTCCACCAGGTCGAGGGCCTGGTGATCGACCGCACGACCCATATGGGTCATCTCAAAGGCTGCCTGGTCGATTTCTGTCGCGCCTTCTTCGAGGTCGACGATCTGCCGCTGCGCTTCCGCCCCTCCTACTTCCCCTTCACCGAGCCCTCGGCCGAGGTCGATATCGGCTGCTCGTGGAAGGACGGCGAGCTCCGGATCGGCGCGGGCGATTCGTGGCTGGAGATCCTGGGCAGCGGCATGGTGCATCCCAACGTGATCGCCAATTGCGGTCTCGATCCCGCCGTGTACCAGGGCTTCGCCTTCGGCATGGGCATCGATCGCATCGCCATGCTGAAATACGGCATTCCCGATCTGCGCAGCTTCTTCGATTCGGACCTGCGCTGGCTGCGCCACTACGGCTTCTCCGCGCTCGAATGGCCTTCGCTCACGCAGGGATTGGCGCGATGAAGTTCACCCTCTCCTGGCTCAAGGAGCATCTCGACACCGATGCCTCGCTCGCCGCGCTGCGCGAACGGCTCACCATGCTCGGCCTCGAGGTCGAGGAGATCAGCAATCCCGCCGAGACGCTGAAAGGCTTCGTCGTCGGCCATGTCGTCGAGGCGGTGCAGCATCCCAACGCCGACCGGCTGCGTCTCTGCAAGGTCGATACCGGCGCAGGCATCGTCCAGGTCGTCTGCGGCGCACCCAACGCGCGAACCGGCATGAAGGGCGTGTTCGCGCCGACCGGCAGCTTCATCCCGGGCACCGGCATCACGCTCAAGGCCAGCAAGATCCGCGGCGAAGAAAGCAACGGCATGCTCTGCTCGGTGCGCGAGCTACAGCTCGGCGACGACCATACGGGCATCATCGACCTGCCCGCCGACGCCAGGACCGGCGCCCCGGCCGCCGAGGCGCTCGGCCTCGACGATCCGGTGATCGAGATCAAGGCGACGCCCAATCGCGCCGATTGCCTGGGCGTGCACGGCATCGCGCGCGATCTCGCGGCGTCCGGCCTCGGCACGCTGAGGCTCCTCAAGGCCGAGCGCGTGGCGGGCACGTTCACGAGCCCGATCAAGTGGACGCATGGCTACCAGCCCAAACCCGACAGCCCCTGCCCCATCGTGGTCGGCCGCTTCTTCCGCGGCGTGAAGAACGGTCCCTCGCCCGACTGGCTGCAGCGGCGCCTGAAGGCGATCGGGCTCCGGCCCATCTCGGCGCTGGTCGACATCACCAATCTCGTCACCTACGACCTCAACCGGCCGCTGCACGTGTTCGACGCCCGGAAGCTCGCCGGTGATCTCGTCATGCGCCAGGCGCGCGAGGGCGAGACGATCCTGGCGCTCGACGGCAGGACCTACACGCTCGATCCCACGGTCGCGGTGATCGCCGATTCCAAGGGCGTGCAGGGCATCGGCGGCGTCATGGGCGGCGAGGATACCGGCGTGCGAGAGGACACCACGGAGGTGTTCCTCGAAGTCGCCTACTTCACCCCGACGTCGGTCGCCGCCACCGGCCGCAAGCTCGGCATCCAGTCCGACGCCCGCTACCGCTTCGAGCGCGGCATCGATCCGCAGTCGGTGCAGTGGGGCGTTGATGTCGCCACCCGCCTGATCCTCGAGCTCTGCGGCGGCGAGGCGAGCGAGGTCCTGTCGAGCGGCGTGATGCCCGACTGGCAGCGCAGCTACACCCTGCGCGCCGATCGCGTGAAGACGCTCACCGCGCTCGACGTCCCGGCGGGCGACACGGCCGACATCCTGACCAGGCTCGGCTTCACGGTGTCCGGCACCGGCCCGTGGACGGCGGCGGTGCCGTCCTGGCGCCCCGATATCGTGGGCGAGGCGGACCTGGTCGAGGAAGTGTCACGGGTGTGGGGCTTCGACCGCGTGCCCGCCGTCTCGTTGCCGGCGCTTTCGGCGACCTCGAAACCGGTGCGCGATCCGCTGCAGCGACGCGTGCCGCTGGCCCGCCGGGCGCTCGCCGCGCGCGGCATGAACGAGGTCGTGACCTGGTCCTTCCTGCCATTCGAGCAGGCCAGGCGCTTCGGCGGTGGCGGTGCAGACCTGCGGCTCCTGAACTCGATCGCCTCCGAGCTCGACACGATGCGTCCGTCGATCCTGCCCAACCTGATCGACGCCGCCGCCCGCAACGAGGCGCGCGGCCTGCACGACCCAGCGCTGTTCGAGGTCGGCCCGCAATACAAGGATGCGACACCGCAAGGCCAGGCGCGCATGGCGACCGGCCTGCGCCACAACATGGCCGTGCCGCGCAACTGGCAGGGCCCCGCGCGCGCCGTCGATGCCTTCGACGCCAAGGCCGATGCGCTGGCCGTGCTGTTGGCGATCGGCGCACCCGACAATCTCTCGACGCACGCCGGCGCGCCGGACTGGTACCATCCCGGCCGCTCGGGCGCGCTGAAGCTCGGCGATCGCGTGATGGCGTGGTTCGGCGAGCTGCATCCCGAGCTCGTCTCGGCCGCCGACCTCAAGGGGCCGGTCGCGGCGTTCGAGGTTTTCCTCGACGCGCCGCCACTGCCCAAGGTGCGCGCGACCAAGGCGCGGCCGCGCCTCGTGCTCTCGCCCTTCCAGCCGGTGGAGCGCGATTTCGCCTTCCTGGTCGACTCGGGCATCGAGGCGGAGAAGCTGGTGCGGGCCGCGCGCAATGCCGACAAGGTTCTGATCTCGGCGGCGCGCGTGTTCGACGTCTATGCCGGTAAGGGCGTGCCCGACGGCAAGAAGTCGCTCGCCGTCACCGTCACCCTGCAGCCCATGGAGCGCACGCTGACGGATGCCGAGATCGAGGCGGTGTGCGACAAGATCGTGGCGCAGGTCGCCAAGGCAACCGGCGCGACGTTGCGTGGTTAGATTGGACGTCGACTCGGCAGCCGTGTCATCCCGAGCGTAGCGAGGGATTTCGCGGCGTCGTTTAAGGATCCGTCGCTGCGCTCGGGATGACACATTACCTTTGAAGTTCAGGCTGAAATGACCGACCTGTCGTTGATCCGCAATTTCTCGATCATCGCCCATATCGACCATGGCAAGAGCACGCTGGCCGATCGCCTGCTGATGCGCTGCGGGGCGGTGAGCGAGCGCGAGTTCCACGACCAGATGCTCGATTCGATGGACATCGAGCGCGAGCGCGGCATCACCATCAAGGCGCAGACGGTGCGGCTCGCCTACCCGGCCCGCGACGGCAAGACCTACGTTCTGAACCTGATGGACACGCCGGGTCACGTCGACTTCGCCTACGAGGTGAGCCGCTCGCTCGCCGCCTGCGAGGGCTCGCTGCTGGTGGTCGATGCCAGCCAGGGCGTCGAGGCGCAGACGCTCGCCAACGCCTATCACGCGATCGAGGCCAACCACGAGATCATCCCGGTCCTGAACAAGATCGACCTGCCGTCGGCCGAGCCCGAGCGCGTCTGCCGGGAGATCGAGGACGTGATCGGCATCGACACGTCCGATGCCATCAAGGTCTCG
>DATEID010000210.1:0-5787 GCA_035279245.1 Reyranella sp. | reverse complement strand
CGCGCTCGGTCCATTTCCACGTCGGCACCTTGTGCACGATGCTCTCGAAGCCGCGCACGTCGACGGCGGTCAGCGGATACGGTGCCAGGCCACCGACCGCGACCGAGGTCATCTGCGCCTCGGGATAGGCGCGGCCCATGGTGTCGCAATCGAGCACCGGCCGTTTCAGGTGCGCCGCCGCCATCAGCGGGCGCACGCCGTTGGCGCCGCCGATCTCCATGCTCATCAGCGCGCGGAAGCGGCGGCCGATATGTTCCTCCATCACGCTGACGGCACGCGCCAGGGTCAGGCTGTCGGTCAGGCGCTCCTGGCCCACCAGCGGGGCGCCCATGTTGGCCACCGTGCCGACCCAGTCGTCGTCGGCGAGATCGGCGGCGTCCATGAGCTGCACGCGATGGCCTTCGCGGTAGAGCGCGCGCATGTTGAGGAGCGGCAGATAGGGATTGCCGCCGCCGCCCGTACCCAACACCCAGGCGCCGACCGCGAGCGATTCGATGTCGTCGGCCGTGATATCGCGCAGGCTCACGCCAATATCCTCACGCGAACACGCTCTCGAAGTCGATGTCGTAGCCGAAGGCGCGCGGGCCGACATGCTGCAGGCCCTTGTCCGACAGAAAGACCGACGGCGGCGGCAGGGCGATCACGGTGACGCGCTGGCCATAGCGGATCGTCTCCGTGCCGACCGCCTCGCCCGCCACCGAATCGAGGACGCAGATCAGGTCGGGTGACATGGCGACCGGCTTGCCGTCGCGCCAAGCGACGATCCACTCGTTCTGGAACGCGATCTCGAACGCCGACCCGCGATCGTCGTCCATGCCGTCGAATTTCGTCCGGCCGCGCAGGAAGCCTTCGGTGGCGCGGCGCTCGACGTCGACCACCTTGCCGCGGAACAGGACCTTGCCCGGCTCGACCTTCAGGATCGCCGCGACCGGATCGTCGTGCCGGCGCTGCGCCTCGCGCACGGCATGGCCGATCGCGATCGCCTTGGTCGTGGTGCCGTGGATGCCCCATTTCTTCACCTCGGCGCCGGTGCGCGGCGCCTTGCAGGTCGAGGCGATCGAGCCGTATTCGACGCAGATCTTGCGGCTGACGCGCTCCATCCACTTCCAGGTCGGCACTTTCTCGACGACCGATTCCAGGCCGCGCACATCGACCGTGGTCAGCGGACAGGGCCGCAGATCGCCCACCGCGACCGACGTCATCTGCGCCTCGGGGTAGGCCCGGCCCATCATGTCCGAGTCGATCACCGGACGCCCGAGATGGGCTGCCGCCATGAAAGGCTGGATCGAGTTCCCGCCGCCGATCTCGAGCGCCATGATGCCGCGGAAGGCGTGGCCGGTATGGCGCTCCATCAAGGCGACGGCACGGGCGATGGTGCGGCTGTCGGTCAGGCGCTCCTGTCCGACCAGCGGCGCCCCCATGTTGGACACCGCCGCGACCCAGTCGTCGTCGGCGAGCTCCGCAGCAGGCATGAGCTGCACGCGATGGCCTTCCTTGTAGAGTGCGCGCATGTTGAGCAGCCCGAGATAGGGGCTGCCGCCGCCTCCGGTGCCCAGGACCCAGGCGCCGACGGCCAGCGATTCGATGTCATCGAGCGTGATGTCGCGTAGCGGCATTGCGTTTGCCAACTCCTTCAGCGCCCTCTATGTAGCCGCCTGCCTGCCGGCTGACAAAGGAACTACTGTCGAGGAGACATCTGCCATGTCCGAGGCCATCAAGCTCGCCGCTTTCTGCGGCAGCCTGCGCAAAGGATCGTTCAATCGTATGGCGCTGCACGCCTTCATCGAGCGGGCCCCCAAGGACGTCACGGTCGAAACGATCGAGATCGGCGACTGGCCGCTCTACAACGCCGACATCCAGGCCCAGGGCTTCCCCGACAAGGTACAGGCGGCGCAAAAGACGATGCTGGCGGCCGACGGCATTCTGTTCGTGACACCGGAATACAATTACGGCATCTCCGGGGTGCTGAAGAACGCCATCGACTGGCTGTCGCGCATGACCCCGCAGCCCTTCGCCGGCAAGACGGTCGGCATGATGGGGGCCTCGGGCGGCGTGCTGGGCACGGCGCGGGCGCAGTACCAGCTCCGCCAGACGCTGGTCTTTCTGGACGGCCGGCCGATCAACAAGCCCGAGATCATGATCGGCGTGGCGCAGAACAAGTTCGCCGACGGCAAGCTCACCGACGAGGCGACGGGCAAGATGCTGGTGGATTTTGGCGCGGCACTTGCGCTCGCCATCCGCCAGGCGAAGGCGGCGGCCACGGTGAAGTGACGCAGAACGTCTACGACAATCCCGAGTTCTTCGCCGGCTACAGCGCGCTGCCGCGCTCCGTCGGCGGCTTGGACGAAGCGCCGGAATGGCCGACGCTGCGGGCCATGCTGCCGGACCTGCGCGGGCGACGCGTCCTCGATCTCGGCTGCGGCTTCGGCTGGTTCTGCCGCTTCGCCCGCGAGGCGGGCGCGTGCGAGGTGCTGGGCATCGACGTATCCGAGAACATGCTGGGGCGAGCACGCCAGATGACGTCGGATCCGGCGATCAGCTACCGCCGGGCCGATCTCGAGACGCTTTCGTTGGCAGCGGATTCGTTCGATCTCGCCTACAGCTCGCTCGCGCTGCACTACCTCGAAAATTTGCCGGCCCTGTTCTCGCAGACCCGCAAAGCCTTGAAAGCGGGGGGACGGTTCGTGTTCTCGGTCGAGCATCCCCTCACGACGGCACCGAGCAAACAAGGCTGGCGGACCGAGGAAGAGCGCCAGGTCTGGCCGGTCGACCGCTATCTCGACGAGGGACCGCGCACGACCGACTGGCTCGCCAAGGGCGTGGTCAAGCAACACCGCACGATCGCGACCTATCTCAACCTGCTGATTGCCGCCGGCTTCTCCATCCTGAAGATGGAGGAATGGGGACCGAACGACGCGCAGATCGCCGCCCATCCCGAATGGGCCTGCGAACGCGAGCGCCCGCCTTTCCTGCTGGTCTCGGCCGGGCGGTAAGCCTCATCGGAGCGCGCAACTCCAGTTGCGCTCATACGGTGTGGAAAGACAACGATGATGCGCCACTAGAGTGGCGCGCTCCCCTGAGCCTCGAGATGATGGCGAGGTCAGGCCGGTCGAGTGCCGACGTGCTCGGGCCGGACGCCGAGACCCAGCAGCCGCGCGGGCAGGCGGCGCAGGAATGGAAACCACGAGAGCAGGCGCAGAAAGAGGGGCACCTTCAGCGCACCTCCCCGGCCATAGAGAGACGGCGCGATCACGCGCTTTTGCAGGAACACCTGCATCGCCTGGGTTGCACGCGCGGGGAACATCCGCCGTTCCTGCACGGCGGCCAGATCGGAGTCCTTCAGCCGATGCTCGCACAGGGGCGCGGCAAGGATGTTCGAGGCGGCGACGGCGTCCTGGACGGCGATGTTGATGCCGACGCCGCCGATCGGCGACATGGTGTGCGCGGCATCGCCGATGCAGAGCAGACCCGGCTTCCACCAGGTGCGCAGCCGATCGACGCCGACTGTAAGGAGCTTGAGATCGTCCATGCTCTTCAGTTCGCCGACGCGGTCGGCGAAAGCGGGCATCAGCCGGCTCACCGTCTCGCGCACCTTCTCGATGCCCTCGGCACGCACCTTCTCCGCCGAGCCCTTGGGAATGACATAGGCGCACTGCCAATAGTCGCCGCGATCGAGCAGGACGAGGATGCTGCCGGCATCGAAGCGGCCCATGAACTCGGCAGGGTCGCCCTTGCGGTGCGGCAGGCGGAACCACAGCACGTCCATCGGCGCGCCGATATCCTCGACCTGCAGCCCGGCCTCGGTTCGAACCGTCGAATGCCGGCCGTCAGCGCCCACGACGAGATCGCTGCGGATCTCCTGCTCATAGCCCTCGACCGTCGCGCGGATGCCCACCACCCGGCCCTCCTCTTCGACCAGCGCATGCGCCTCGGCGTTCATCAGGAGCCTGAACCCCGGATATTGCTTGCCATGCGCCGCCAGGAAATCGAGGAAGTCCCATTGCGGCATCATGGCGATGTAAGCAACACGCGCCGGCAGGCCGCTAAAGTCGGCGATGTCCACCGGCCGATCGCCGAACTGCGCCGCGAAGCGGGACAGCTTCTGGTGCGGCAGCTTCAGGAAATCGTCGAGCAGGCCCAGCTCGTCCATGACACGGAGTGTCGAGGGATGGACCGTATCGCCGCGGAAATCGCGCAGGAAATCGCCGTGCTTCTCCAGGACCGCCACATCGACGCCGGCGCGCGCCAGCAGGAAGCCCAGCATCATGCCGGCCGGGCCGCCGCCCACGATGCAGCAGTCCACCTTCATTCGAGCATTTCCCGCAGCACGCGGCCGGTCGCGGTGATCGCGAGCAAGGTCGGCACGCCGAGCGCCGGCTTCACCTGCTCCTTGGTGACGGGCGTGTAGCTCATGCAATCCATGGCGACGAGATCGGGCTTCTTCGCCGCCAACCGTTGAGCGGCGGCGTCTGCCTCGCCGGCATTCGCACTCGGCGCCAGGGCCTCGGCCACGATCTCGAGCCCGGGCCGCGCCCACTTGGACGCGAGCTTCTCCGCCTGCTCCGCGAGCGGGATCAGGAGGCCCAGGCGACCGTGCGGCAACAGGCCGGACGCGAGCCCGTTCAAGACGCGAGAGGGGAAGAGGACGCCCTCGTCGCCCGTCATCGGCGGGAACTCGCCCGTGCAGGCATAGACGATCGCATCGCAGCCGTCGTCGCGCAGCCTGGCCAGCGCCTCGGGCGAACGGGCGATCACCGCCTTCTTGGAGATCTTGACGTCGCGACCGCCGCGCAGGCGCGTATAGAGCGTGTCGCCGCCATTCTCGGGCGCGAGCGTGTCGACCTCGGCGTCGCTCAGCCCGTCGAGCGCGCCGCGCAGCACGACCTTGGTGCCAGCCGGCGCGTGCTGCGCGAACAGCGCCGCGATGTCGTCGCGCGGGGCCTGACCGATGGTGACGATGCCGAGAGTGCGACCCATGGCTTTCTCCTATGCTTCCAACGGCACCACGTCGGCGTCGTTCCAGGCGAGGCCCACGGCATCGCCGGCCGAGCGCGGGCTGCGTTCGCCGGAATGCGTCTCGCGGGCGAGATAGGTGCGACCGCCGGCGGCCACGCGATAGAGCGTGGCGCCGCCCAGGAAGTTCGCGGTCTCGACGGTGCCCTTGACCCGCGCCTCGCCGGCCGGCACCAGGCGAATCTTCTCCGGCCGAAGCGCGCGCGGGCGCGGACCGTCCTCCAAAAGATTGATCTCGCCGATGAAGTCGGCGACGAAACGCGTGCGCGGCCGCTCGTAGATCTCGGTTGGAGCGCCGACCTGCTCGACCCTGCCCCTGTTCATGACGGCGATGCGGTCGCTCATGGCGAGCGCTTCTTCCTGGTCGTGGGTCACGAACACCAGCGTGACGCCGAGCCTGCGCTGCAGCTCCTTCAACTCGAACTGCATCTGCTGGCGGAGCTTGCGGTCGAGCGCGCCCAGCGGTTCGTCGCACAGGAGCACGCGCGGCTCGATCACCAGCGCCCGCGCCAATGCCACGCGCTGCTGCTGGCCGCCGGAAAGCTGGCTCGGCCGCCGATCCTCGAAGCCCGTCAGGGCGACCTGCGCGAGCGCCGCGGCAACGCGCTTGGCGATCTCGGCCTTGGGAACGTCGCGCATGCGCAGGCCGAAGGCCACGTTCTGCGCCACGGTACGATGCGGAAAAAGCGCATAGGACTGGAACACCATGCCCATGTCGCGGCGGTGCACGGGCAGGTCGGTGATGTCCTCGCCGCCCACGTGAACGCGGCCCGA
>DATEID010000209.1:0-7038 GCA_035279245.1 Reyranella sp. | reverse complement strand
AAATCAGGGGCGCCGAAGTTGCCCGACTTCAACGCCAGCAACAGTGGCTTCTTGCCGACCGACGCCGTCCACGGCACGCCGGGATCGATCTCGGGGCCGATGCGCAGCGCCGTGACCTTCAGCGCGCTCACGACGGCGCCCGACGTCTCGCCGCCGGCCACCACCAGCCGGCCCACACCCGCGTCGACGAGGCCGCGAGCGAGTGCCGCCATCGTCTTCTCGATCGCCTGGCTCGACCGTTCGACGCCGTATTTGGCCTGCAGCGCCTTGACGGCCTCGGGCTTATCGCTGGCCGAGAGGAGGAGGGCGCCGCTGTCGAGCTTGCCTTTGGCCCACGCCAGAGCCTTTTCGGCGACCGGCTCGCCACGACAGATGGCGTCCGTATCGAGCGCAAGATGCGCGCCTTTGAAATGGGCGATCTGGCCAAGCGTCGCGGCAGAGCAGGAGCCTGCGAGCACGGCCGATGCGCCGCCGACCTTGGGTAAGGCGTCGACGCCCGATTTATGCGCCAGCAGTCCGCGGCGGCGGTAGGCGGCGGGCAGCCCGATCGCCACGCCGGATCCGCCGGTGACCAGGGGATCGTCGCCGACCGCCTCGCCGATGATGCCGAGATCGGTGTCGGCGACCGCGTCGACGATCGCATGCCGCACCCCGTCGGCCGCGAGCCTGTCGAGCGCGGCGCGCAGGCTCGCCGATCCCGCCTGCACTTGCCTCAGCGGGACCAGTCCGACCTTGTGCTTCGTCTGACGGGCAAGCACGCGCACCAGGCTCGCGTCGGTCATCGGCGTCAGCGGGTGATGGCGCATGTGCGTGTCCGACAGCAGCAGATCGCCGACGAACAAATGGCCGAAGAAGATCGTGCGGCCATTCTCCGGAAAGGCCGGGCAATAGATCGCCTGTCTCGCCTTCAGGGCGTCGAGCAATGCATCGCCGACCGGTCCGATATTGCCCTTGTCGGTCGAATCGAAAGTCGAGCAATACTTGAAGAAGAAGCGCACGCAGCCCGCGGCCCGCAGCGCCTCCAGCGCCCGGAGTGATTGTGCGACGGCGTCGTCCGCCGGGATCGAGCGGGTCTTGAGCGCGACGACGACCGCATCGACATCGTCGGGGATCGCGCCCGCTGTCGGCACGCCGATCGTTTGCAGCGTGCGCATGCCGCCTTTCACCAGCATGCCGGCAATGTCGGTGGCGCCGGTAAAATCGTCGGCGATGACTCCGAGGATGGCCATGGCGGACGTTAGGCGATGACGGTCGCCGGCATCCAGAACTTTCGACGCCGACTGCGCCTACGTTCGGCATCCTCGCCGTCATAATGATGCAGCGGCGGGGCGGGGTCGAACGTGTCGCGGATGTCGAGCGCGTTCACATTGAGCGTGGCGATCAAGCGGCCTTCGTCCTCCATGACGGCGCCCACGTAGGCGCCACACCTGGCGCACAGGAGATAGTCAGTGATGCCGAGGCCGAAGCGATAACGTGTGATGTCCTTGTCGGCGCCGCGAAACTCGACCGAAGCCGCAGGATCGCCCATTGTGCGCGCGCCGTGACGGCGGCAGAAGGAACAGGCGCAACGGCCGACACGCATCTCCTCCGGTCGCTTTGGCGAGTCGAAGCGGATCCGGATGGCGCCGCAATGGCAGGAGCCGGTGTACTGGGTCATGGAATCACCAGGGTAACGCGAAAATCGTTGACGTTGGTGCGGGTCGGGCCGGTGACAAGGCTGTCTCCCAGCATCTCGAAGAAGCCGTGCCCGTCATTGTCGTCCAGCATGGCGCTGGGGTCACGGCCCTTGGCCCGTGCGCGGCCAAGCGTGTCGGGCCCGAAAATCGCGCCGGCGATGTCCTCGGCGCCGTCGACGCCGTCGGTGTCGGCGGCGAGACCCCAGATCTGTTGCGCGCCGCCCGTCGCGATCGCCTCGCTCAGAAGATACTCGACATTGCGGCCGCCGCGTCCCTTGCCACGCACGGTGACCGTTGTCTCGCCGCCCGACAGGATCACGGTCGGCCTGCCTATTGTTTTCTCCATGTCGAGCGCCTGCCGGGCGTGCACGGCGCCCAGCGCGCGCGCTTCGCCCTCGAGATTGTCGCCCAGCATCACGACATCGCAGCCGCGCCGGCGCGCGACCTCGGCTGCCGCTTCGAGCGAACGCTTGGGCGTCGCCACAAGGATCGTCTCGACCCTGGCGAGGCGCGGATCACCGGGCTTCGGTGTCTCCTCGATCTTCCCGGCAGCGCCGGCTTCGAGATGCGTGCGAACCGGGGCCGGGGCATCGATGCGGTATTTGGCCAGCACCGCCAGCGCGTCGGCGAAGCTGCTGCGGTCGGGCACGGTCGGACCCGAGCCGATCACACCGGGATCGTCGTTGGGCACGTCGGAGATCAGCCAGCTCAACACGCGCGCCGGCTGGGCCGCGATGGCAAGCCGTCCTCCCTTGATGGCGGAGAGGTGCTTTCGCACCGTGTTCATCTCGACGATGTTGGCGCCGGATTTGAGCAGGGCGCGATTGACCTCCTGCTTGTCCGCCAGGGTAAGGCCAGGCGCGGGAAGGGCGAGCAGTGCCGAGGCGCCGCCCGAGATCAGGCAAAGGACGAGGTCGTCGGCGGTAAGGCCTTTCACCTTGTCGAGGATGCGGCCC
Source organism: Reyranella sp. (assembly GCA_035279245.1). Classification (GTDB taxonomy): domain Bacteria; phylum Pseudomonadota; class Alphaproteobacteria; order Reyranellales; family Reyranellaceae; genus Reyranella. Next base: position 4,406 of record DATEID010000209.1, on the reverse strand, counting down.
GCCGCGGCGCGGCCCTTCTCGTCCGGCACGGGATGGGCCGCTTCGACGATCTCGATATGTTTGCAGGTCTCCCCGTAGCCGTAGCGCGTGACGATCAGCCCTTCGACCGGATGAGGCCAGCGCTCCTCGACCGCCCGCGCCATCGCCGCACTCGCCTTGCCGGCGCCGATCACCACCGTCCGGCCCTTGGGAGCCTGAAGCTTGTCGATATAGGGTGCGAGACAGGTTGCGGGGCGGGCCGCAGCGAGTGCCGCATCGAACAGGTCACGCAGGAGCGCACGGGCGTCGGCATCTTTCATTTGCGCAATCTTCGCACTATAGGGGCGCGATGCAACCGCTGCTCGGGCCGAACGATCCGCCGCCGTTCTCGGTCCACAATGAAAAGGGCAGGGCGCCGCTTCTCCTGCTCTGCGATCATGCCAGCAAGGCCGTTCCCAAGGCGCTGGACAATCTGGGGCTGCCTGCGAGCCAACTGTCCCGCCATATCGGGTGGGATATCGGCGGACTCGATGCCGCCATCGAGCTTTCGGTGCGTCTCGATGCGCCTCTGGTCGCCTCCGGCTACTCCCGACTCGTGATCGACTGCAATCGCTGGCCGGGCGGGCAGGGCTCGATCCCCGAGGTTAGCGACGGCATCGAGGTGCCTGCCAACAAGGGCCTTGCACAGGCGGAGATCGACCGACGGGCGAATGCCTGCTTCTGGCCGTATCACCAGGAAGTCGACCGCCAGCTCGATCGCATCACGCAAGGCGGCCGCAAGGTCTGCCTTTTGGTGGTGCACAGCTTCACGCCGGAGATGAACGGCCTCAAGCGGCCGTGGCATGTGGGCGTACTGTGGAACGACGATCCAAGACTGCCTCATCCTCTGCTGACAGAGCTGCGTCGGGACCGGGCGCTCGTGGTCGGGGACAACGAACCTTATTCGGCGCGGGCGTCCTACGAATATACGCTCACGGCCCATGCGCGTCCGCGTGTGCTGCCCTATTGCTCTCTGGAAATACGACAGGATCTGATCGGCACACCGAACGAGGCACGCGCCTGGGGCGGCAAGCTCGCGCCGGCGATCGGCGCCGCCGTTGCGGCTGCCCTGACCTGAGCCTATATCCCGAGTGAATGTGCATGGGCCAGGAGATCGCCATGGATGACAAGACTCGCACCGAGCTCGAGGCCGCCGCCTTCCGTCGGCTGGTGGCACATCTGCGGGAACGCACCGACGTCCAGAACCTCGACCTGATGAACCTCGCGGGCTTCTGCCGCAATTGCCTGTCCCGCTGGTATCGTGAGGAGGCCGAGAAGAAGGGCATCCAGGTACCCGACCCGAAGGCGCGCGAGATCGTCTACGGCATGCCGTACGAGGAGTGGAAGGCCAAGTACCAGAAGGAAGCTTCGACCGAGCAGAAGAAGGCGTTCGACAAGGCGCAGCATCAGCACGGTTGAAAGCAACGCCGTCCCCGTTATCCCCACCTTTCATCGCGTCGACATTATTGAGCCGACACGGCCTCTACTCCTATGGTCCCGCCGACGCGATCAAGGAGTACTGGACATGCCCGACGGGAGCGCTGTGTCGAAGACGGTCAAGGCGGGGCCGATCTCGGCCGACCGGCTGAAGAGCTTCATCGAGCGCATCGAGAAGCTCGAGGAGGAGCGCAAGGCGATCGGCGGCGACATCCGCGACGTCTACAGCGAAGCCAAGGGCGTGGGCTACGACGTCAAGACCATGCGCAAGATCGTGTCTCTGCGGAAAATGGATGCGGCCGATCGCGACGAGCAGGAGGCGCTGCTCGACACCTACAAACACGCGCTGGGGATGGTCTAAGGCCGCCGCGCACCGAGATTGGCGAGAGCTGCTGCGGTCTGCGGTGCCGAAAACATCGCGGCGGCGTCATGACCGACGCCGGGCACTTCGATCAAGGTCCAGTCGATCGTCCAGTGCCGCTGCTGCGCTACCTCTTTTGCCGTTCGGAAGGCATTGCGGCCGCGCGCCAATCTGTAGGGGCCTTGCGCCATCGCTTGGGTGCTATTCGCGAGATTGTGCGTTCCGGTGTCGGCTCCGCCCAGGAGGACGATCAGCGGTCCGGCAAGATAGGCGCGCAGCGCTTCCGCGGTGTATGACGCCGGTTCGACGCCGCCGAATCCGAACGGTGCCGCATCCGTGACGTTCGGCATGACCCAGGTCGAGGGATTGGCGACGACGATCCGCGCAGCATCGGTGGCGGTGAAAGCGGCCACCCGGTCGACGAACTGCGCGCCGGCAGAGTGACCCAGCAGCACATAAGGCATTTGCGGCGACCCGACCGCCGTGCGCGCCCAGGCGACGAGAGGTTGGATAAGATCGACGGTCCGATCGCCGGGCTTGGCCATGGCACCGTTCCGGACGATGCCGCCATATTGGTAAAGATCGCGCGGGAAGCGCTCCTTGTCGAACAATGGTGCGACGACGATGGCGCAGAGCCGATCGGCCAGCGGACGCGCGCGATCGCGATAGGGACCGGCATCGCGATTGACGCCATGGAACACGAGCAGGAGGAGGTTGGCCGAGCAGCTCGCTGGCCGATAGGTGAACACAGTCAGCGTCGCACCTGGTAGTGCCACCGCTTGCTCACCGTTGCCTCGGCCGATCGCGGTATGATCCTGGGCCAGTGCGGCGTTGACGATGGCAGCGATCGTGACGGCGAGGGCGAGTAGGCGCTTCATTCAAGCCTCCTGCCGGTCAAAACCAGATGTTCATCGCAAGCCCATGGCAGTCACGGGCGTCCGGCGGGCCGAGCCGCGTCCCTGTCCCCGCAGCGATCAGCAGGGCTGTGCGGCAGCAGGCCATGGCGTCGAGGACATCATCGCGGGTCGCGCCGGGTAGCCGCTCGATGTCGGCCTCCAGGCCATGGCGGGCAAGAAGGCTACGCCGTTCGGCATAGCCGTCGGGCTTGCGTTTCTTGCTGAGCACCGGTTTGCCGTCGTTCATGCGTGCGAAGGCAAGTTCGGGATGCGCCTCGTAGACAACGGTCCGCAGCTCCGGTCGTGCCCGCAGGAGATCGTCGATCTCGCGGACCTTCGGTAGGATGCGAAACATCTGCTGCGTCAGGCCGACCCCCAGCTTCTTGCTGATGGCGTTCGCTTCGGCGTAGCTCGCGCAGGCGAGAGCGGGCCGGCATGGACTGGGAAAGACCGAACTCGCCTTGCCGCGCAAGCGCGCTCGCGCCTCCTGCTCGCAGTCGCGGCCGCCGGCGCGGGGGGCATCCATCAGACCAAACGGCATATCGACCGCCAGAACGGAAAGGCCCTCGCAGGCATCTGCGAGGGCCTTCACGACCTTGATATCGAGCGCGCCGTCGCCGTCGCGCCGGCAGACGACCCAGCCGGTGGGGCAGCCGTCGGCGCCTGCGACGATCAAGCGTCGCCTACCATTTGACCATCTCGGCCTTGAGGTTGGCGTCGAGTGTATCCAGGAAGTCCTGGGTATTGAGGAAGGGATGCGCGGGATCGATCAGGATCGCGAGATCCTTGGTCATCTTACCGCTCTCCACCGTCTCGACGCAGACCTTCTCGAGCGTGTCGGCGAACTTCACGACGTCGGGTGTGCCGTCGAATGTGCCGCGATACTTGAGGCCCTGCGTCCAGGCGAAGATCGAGGCGATCGGGTTGGTCGAGGTCGGCTTGCCCTTCTGGTGCTCGCGATAGTGACGCGTCACCGTGCCGTGCGCCGCCTCGGCCTCGACCGTCTTGCCGTCCGGCGTCATCAGCACCGAGGTCATGAGGCCGAGCGAGCCGAAGCCCTGGGCCACCGTGTCGGACTGCACGTCGCCGTCGTAGTTCTTGCAGGCCCAGATGAAGGCGCCTTCCCACTTCAGCGCCGAGGCGACCATGTCGTCGATCAGGCGATGCTCGTAGGTGATGTTCTTGGCCTTGAACTTGTCGGCGAACTCCTTGTCGAACACCTCCTGGAACAGATCCTTGAAGCGGCCGTCATAGCGCTTGAGGATGGTGTTCTTGGTCGAGAGATAGACCGGCCAGCCGCGCATCAGGCCGTAGTTGAACGAGCTGCGCGCGAAGCCGATGATCGACTCGTCGTTGTTGTACATGGCGAGCGCCACGCCGCCGCCCGGGAAGTCGTAGACGTTGTGCTCGATCTTCTTGCCGTCGGCGCCCTCGAACGTGATCGTGAGCTTGCCCTTGCCCGGCACCACGAAATCGGTCGCGCGGTACTGGTCGCCGAAGGCGTGGCGGCCGATCACGATGGGCTTTGTCCAACCCGGCACCAGCCGTGGCACGTTCTTGCACACGATCGGCTCGCGGAAAATCGTGCCGCCGATGATGTTGCGGATGGTGCCGTTGGGCGAGCGCCACATCTCCTTGAGATTGAACTCCTTCACCCGCGCCTCGTCGGGCGTGATGGTCGCGCACTTGACGGC
>DATEID010000208.1:0-2845 GCA_035279245.1 Reyranella sp. | reverse complement strand
GCAAGACCTACAAGATGCCCGAGCTGTTCATGGTGCTGGCCACCGAGAACCCGATCGAGCAGGAAGGCACCTATCCGCTGCGCGAGGCGCAAATGGATCGCTTCCTGATGCATGTCAGGATCGACTATCCGAGCGATAGCGACGAGGTGAAGGTCCTGCAGCTCGTGCGCGGCGAGCAGGAGCAAGGGCACAGCGACGCCGCGCCGCCCAAGGTGCCGCAGAAGACGATCTTCGAGGCGCGCGGCGAGATCGACAAGGTGGTGAGCGTCGCCGCGGTCGAGAGCTACATCGTGGCGCTCGTGGCGGCGACGCGGCGGCCGGCCGAGTTCGGCGAAAAGCTCGGGAAGTGGATCTCGATCGGCGCCAGCCCGCGCGGTTCGCTGGCGCTCGACCGTTGCTCGCGCGTCCACGCCTGGCTGCAGGGACGCGATCATGTCCTGCCGACGGATGTGCAGGCGATCGTGCACGATTGCCTGCGCCACCGCGTCACCCTCAGCTACGAGGCGAGCGCCGATGGCGTCGGCAAGGATCAGGTGATCGACGAGATCGTGCGGCAGGTGGCCGTCGCGGGCTAGGGGAGGGCTCCGTGATCCAGCAGAAAGCAGCATTTCTGGCGGTCATGATCGCAGGCCTTTCGACGATCGGCTGCTCCATACCCGAACGAGGGCCTGCGGTGCCGCGCGCCGACACGATGCGCGCCCTGCCGCTCGGGCTCACCAATGCCCGCTTCTTCCCCGACGCCGATTCCGCGCCCGCCATCGAGGAAGGCAAGGCGGCGCTCCAGCGCGAGCGGGCGACGCTGGGTATCTCGGACAAGGCGCCCCTGCCGCCCGCCTACTTCCTCGCCGTGTCCGGCGGCGGGGACAACGGCGCCTTCGGGTCTGGCCTGCTGAATGGCTGGAGCGCGACCGGCACGCGCCCCGAGTTCAAGATGGTGACTGGCGTCAGCACGGGCGCCCTGATCGCGCCCTTCGCCTTCCTGGGACCGGCCTACGACGCGCAGTTGCGCGAGGTCTACACGACCATGACGCCGGATCGGGTTTTCCGCCAGCGTGGCTATCCCGCGGCGCTTTTCGACGACGCCATGGCCGACACCTCGCCGCTGGCCATGCTCATCGCCAAGTATGCCAACCAGGATCTGCTCGACGCGATCGCCGCCGAATACCGCAAGGGCCGGCTGCTGATGATCGGCACCACCAATCTCGACGCCCAGCGCCCGGTGATCTGGAATATCGGCGCGATCGCCGCCAGCGGACGGCCCGGTGCCTTGGACCTCGTGCGCAAGATCCTGCGGGCGTCGTCGGCCGTGCCGGCCGCCTTCCAGCCGGTGCTGATCGACGTCGAGCTAGACGGCCGCAAATACCAGGAGCTGCATGTCGATGGCGGCGCCATCGCCCAGCTCTTCCTCTATCCGCCCTCGGTCGATCTCGGGGGCATGGGGATCAAGCGCGAGCGGCATGCCTACATCATCCGCAACGCCCGCCTGGACCCGGACTATGCCGTTGCCGAAAGACGCACCATCAGCATCGCCGGGCGCGCGGTCAGCACCATGCTGGCGGCGAGCGGCCACAACGACGTGCTGCGGACATATTTCGTCACCCAGCGCGACGGCGTCGACTACAACCTTGCCTACATAGGCACGGACTTCAACGTCACCGAGAAGGGACAGTTCGAGCAGCCTTATATGCAGGCGCTTTACAACTATGGTTATGAGCAGGCCGTCGCTGGGCAGCCATGGCACAAGACGCCGCCCGGGCTTGCCGCCCCGAACATGACCGCCCATCGGTGAGGACCGATCGTGTCCGGCGGCAGCCAAGCCTATGTCTCGCTCGACGATCTGCTCGGCCTGCGCCACCGCGCCAAGGGTTTCAGCTTCCTGCCGCGTCAGCCGGTTCACAGCCTGCTGACCGGGCGGCACGCCTCACGATTGCGCGGCCGCGGCCTCGATTTCGAGGAGCTGCGGCACTACGCCGAAGGCGACGATACGCGCACCATCGATTGGCTGGCGACCGCCCGACGGGCCAGCCCGCATGTGCGCGTCTATACCGAGGAGCGCGACCGCAACGTCCTGCTGCTGGTCGATCAGCGGCTGTCGATGTTCTTCGGCAGCCGCCATGCCATGAAGTCGGTCGTGGCCGCGAAGGCGGCGGCGCTCGCCGCCTTCCGCGTCACGTCGCTCGGCGATCGGGCGGGCGCCGTCGTCTTCTCCGAGAACGCGGTGGCGGAGATACGGCCGCAAGCGCGCGAGGCGGGCGTCCGGCGGCTGCTGCCGGAGATCGTGCGGCAGAACGGTCTGCTCAGCGCGGACAACCCCCTGGCACCCGATCCCGGCTTGCTCAATGACGCGCTGGCACGCGCCGCGCGATTGGCAAATCACGACTGGCTTGTCGTGCTCGTGTCCGACTCCTCCGGGGCCGACGCGCGGACCGTCGAGCTGGTGACCAGGATCACCGCGCACAACGATTTCCTGATCGTCTTCGTGCACGATCCCCTGGAAGCCGAGTTGCCCGCCATCGGGCGGGCGGTGGTGGCGGAGGCGGGCCGGCAAATCGAGATCGATCTGTCGGCCGCCGGCCTTCGCCGCAGCTTTGCCGACGATTTCGCCGGACGGCGCGAGCGTGGTGCACGCTTTTCGCTCCACCATGCCATCCCGGTGCTGCCGCTCTCGACGCATCGGGATGTGGCCGACCAGTTCCGCGAACTGCTGGGACGACGGCTCGAACGCCGTCGGCGTGCCGCATGAGTGATCCTGCGGACCTCTCGAACCTGCGGGACATCGTCGTGCCGCCTGACGTTCCGCTCTGGCCGCCGGCGCCCGGCTGGTGGATCGTCGGGGCCGCGATCG
>DATEID010000207.1:0-7914 GCA_035279245.1 Reyranella sp. | reverse complement strand
CGAGGTCTTGACCCAGTGCGAGAAGGGGCGCGCGATTCCTTCGATGTCCGCCGTGAGCGGCGTGTCGTACTTGATGTGATAGAGCGCGTGCTCACCGACGATATTCACGATGCCCGAGCCGGCCTTCTTGGCGTTGTGCAGGTTGGCCGCCGCGTTGGCGAGACCGGGGCCGAGATGCAGCAAGGTCGAGGCCGGCTTGTCGGTCATGCGGTAATAGCCGTCGGCGGCGCCGCTGCACACGCCCTCGAACAGGCCGAGCACGCAGCGCATGCCCTCAACGCGATCGAGCGCGCCGACGAAATGCATCTCCGACGTTCCGGGATTGGCGAAGCAGACCTCGACGCCGCCCTTGACCAAGGTCCGAACCAGACTCTCCGCTCCGTTCATCGACGTCCCCAATGCTGGATGATTCGCGTTGCGCGCACCCTAGGCCAGAGCGGAAGCAAAGGCCACGCTGCGGCACGCGTCGCCGTTATGCATTGTCGGCACGTTGCCATCGTTCCCCTTTTATTCCAGAAGCAGGCAACTCAGAGTCCGATTGTGGTCGTCCTGTCGCGTTGCCAAGCACGGGTCGTCCGTAAACTGTTCGCGCGATCCAGGGAGCTGCGCCGAATGTCCTTTCTCCGCATGGCGGGCGGTCTCGTGGTTGCGGTCCTGATGGCGCTCGCGCTCCCGGCGATGGCGCAGGAGCTGACGATCGGCCTCAGGAGCGAGCCGACATCGCTCGACCCGCAATATCAGAACATCGCCGTCAACAACGAGATCGCGCTGCATATCTTCGAAGCGCTGGTGGCGCGCGACGCCGAGCTGCAGCCAATTCCTGCCCTTGCCGTTTCGTGGAAGGCGCTGAGCGACACGGTCTGGGAATTCAAGCTGCGTCCCGGCGTCGAGTTCCAGGACGGATCGCCCTTCACGGCGGAGGACGTGATCTTCACCTACGAGCGCGCGGCCAAGGTACCGAACAGCCCGTCTCCCTTCACCATGCTCACGCGCCAGATGACCAGGCTCGAGATGGTCGATCCCCTGACGCTGCGCATCACCACCGCGTCGCCCGCCCCGTTCCTGCCGCTCGATCTCGCGGGCTTGCCCATCCTGTCGCATACCGCGGCGGCCGGCGGCGCGCCCGAGGGCAAGACGACGGCCGAGCTCGATCGCGGTGCGGGCCTGGTCGGCACCGGCCCGTTCAAGTTCGTCGCCTGGAAGCAGGGCGAAGGGCTGGTGCTGGCGCGCAACGACACCTATTGGGGGCCGAAGCCCGCCTGGACGAAGGTCACATTCAAGCCGCTGACGGACCCCGCGGCCCGCGTGGCGGCCCTGACGGCCGGCTCCGTCGATCTCATCGAAAATCCACCGATCGGCGAGCTGCCCAAGCTGCGGAAGGATCCGAAGATCGCCGTGGCGCAGACGCCCGCGACGCGGCTCATCTACGTCGCCCTCGACCAGTTCGCCGAACCTTCTCCCGGCATTCCCGACACCGACGGCAAGAACCCCTTGAAGGACAAGCGGGTGCGGCAGGCGCTGAGCGAGGCGATCAATCGGCAGGCTATTGCCGAGAAGGTGATGGAGGGCGCTGCGCAGCCTGCCGGCGATTTCCTGCCCTGGCCGGCCTTCGGCACCCGCAAGGATGCCCGTGCCGATCGCTACGACCCGGCGAACGCCCGGCGGCTCCTGGCCGAAGCGGGCTATCCCAAAGGGTTCTCGATCACGCTGGGCACGCCCAACGGCCGCTATGCCAGGGACCAGCAGATAGCCCAGGCGATCGCCGACTCCTGGACCCACATCGGCGTCAAGACCGGGGTCGAGGCGAGCGAGCCTTCGGCCTTCTTCAAGAACCGCGACGAGTTCAAGTACAGCGCCTATCTCGCCGGCTGGAACTCGACGACCGGCGAGATGTCCAATCCGCTGCGCGCCCTCGTCGCTACGCCGAGCCGCGAGAAGGGCACGGGCGGCAACAATCGCGGCCGCTACTCCAATCCGGCGATGGACGCCAAGCTCGACGAGGCGCTACGGACCGTGGACGACAAGAAGCGCGAGGTGCTTCTCCAAGAGGCGAGCAAGCTTGTGCTCGGCGACTACGGCATCCTGCCGATTCAGTTCGAAATGTCGCTTTGGGCGATGCGCAAAGGCCTTACCTATGCCGCCCGCGCGGACCAGATGACCTTGGCCCAGTTCGTGAAGCCGCCGAAATGACAGCGAAGCTGTCATCCCGAGGCCGAAGGCCGAGGGATCTTGGGAGCAACATAAAGATCCCTCGCTACGCTCGGGATGACAACGAAGCATCGCCCAGTTCGAGGTTGACGAGGTTCACCCAGTAGGCCGCGCCCGTCGTCAGGATGGCGTCGCTGAAGTCGTAGAGCGGCGAGTGGACGTTGTGGCAGCCGCCCTCGTCCGGACCGCCGTTGCCAATCATGATGTAGGCGCCTGGTTTCTTCTCCAGCATGAAGGCGAAATCCTCCGCGCCGGTGACGGGCGGCGTGTTGGGCTCGACCTTGTCGCGGCCGACCGTCAGCGCCGCCGCCTCGACCGCGATCGACGTCTGCTCCACGGCATTGATGAGCGGCGGATAACGGTGAAAGTACTTGTAGTCGGCCTCGCAGCCGCCGCCCTGGGCAATGCCGGCCGCCAGCTCGCCCATGCGCCGCTCGAGAAGATCGCGCACCTCGGGCGTGAAGCTGCGCGCTGTGCCGCGGATGAGCACGTCCGACGGAATCACATTCGGCGAGCCGGCGGTGCCGGCCGCGATATGGCCCACGCTCAGCACTGAAGCCTGGGTGGGCGGCACATTGCGCCCGATGATGCCCTGCAGCGCGACGATGAACTGACCGGCGACGAAGGTCGGATCGGTACCGCGATAGGGCATGGCGCCATGCCCGCCGGTGCCCCTGAAGGTCACTTCCCAACTGTCGCTGGCCGCCAGCATCGGGCCGGAGCGGATGGCGAAGTGGCCGCGCGGGAAGCCCGGCATGTTGTGCATGCCGTACACGGCGTCGCAGTTGAATTTGTCGAACAGCCCCTCCTCGATCATGACCCGCGCGCCGCCCTGTCCTTCCTCGGCGGGCTGGAAGATGAAGTGTACCGTGCCGGCGAAATCGGGCGCGGCGGCAAGGTGCCGGGCCGCGCCGAGCAGCATGGTCGTATGGCCGTCGTGGCCACAGGCGTGCATCTTGTTGGGAATCGCCGACGCGTAGTCGAAGTCGTTCTTCTCCTGGAGGTGAAGCGCATCCATGTCGGCGCGCAACCCGATCGTCTTCTGGCCCGGCCGCTTGCCCTTCAGCGTGCCGACCACACCAGTGGTGGCGAGACCGCGGTGGACCTCGATCCCCCAGGACTGCAATTTTTCCGCCACGATCTGCGAGGTCCGCTGCTCCTCGAAGGCCGTTTCCGGATGACGATGGATGTCGCGGCGGATGGCCGTCAGGTCGGCGTGCTGGCCGGCCAGCAGATCGGGAGTGCAACGAGACATGGTACCTCCTCGCTTTGTGCGCGAAGACTAGCCGCCCCGCAACGATCCCGTCGAGGGGGCCGAGCAGGAGATGCCCCATGAAGACTGAAAAGCAGAAGATGCTCGCCGGCGAGCTCTACAAGCCTGGCGATCCCGAGCTGCAGGCCGACGCCGAAGCCAACGCGATGTGGCTCGCCCGGTACAATGCCTCGCGAGATCCTGCTGCACGGCGCGATCTCCTGCATCGGCGGCTCGCCTTCGTGGGCGAAGGGGCCGCGATCCGTCCGCCCTTCCATTGCGACTACGGCTTCAACATCCGCATCGGCGCCGGCGTCTTCCTGAACTTCAACTGTGTCGTCCTGGATGTAGTCGCCGTCACCATCGGGGACGACACACAGATCGGCCCGGCTGTTCAGATCCTCACGGCCGACCATCCACGCGAGCCGGCCGTGCGGCGCGCCGGCCTCGAGCTGGGGCGTCCGGTGATGATTGGCCGCAACGTCTGGATCGGCGGCGCCGCGCTGATCCTGCCGGGCGTGACGGTCGGCGACGACGCGATCGTCGGCGCCGGCGCCGTCGTGACGCGCGATGTGGCAGCGGGCACGACAGTCGCCGGCAATCCGGCGCGTCGCATCGCGCGTTAGGCTGCTCGGCGTCCGACAGGGTGGCGCCGAGGCCGCCAACGGGGTAAATCCGCGCCGCCATGATCCTGTTCCCCGCCATCGACCTCAAGGACGGCAAGTGCGTGCGCCTGCTGCGCGGCGACATGGCCCGCGCCACCGTGTTCAACGACAGTCCGGCGGCGCAGGCGCGCGTTTTCACCACGGCCGGCTGCGAATGGCTGCATCTGGTCGATCTCAACGGCGCCGTCGAGGGCCATCCGGTCAACCGGGCGGCCGTGGTCGAGATCCTGAAGGCGGTCGAGGTGCCGGCCCAACTGGGCGGCGGCATCCGCACCATCGAAAGCATCGCACAATGGATCGAGGCCGGCGTGAAGCGCGTCATTCTCGGCACCGTCGCCGTCAAGGAGCCCGGCCTCGTGAAGGCCGCCTGCAAGCAGTGGCCCGGTCAGATCGCGGTCGGCATCGATGCGCGCGATGGCATGGTGGCGGTCGACGGCTGGACCAAGCAAAGCACCGTGCGCGCGCTCGATCTTGCGCTTCGCTTCGAGGATGCCGGCATCGCCGCCATCATCTACACCGACATCGATCGCGACGGCGCCATGGGGGGCGTCAATATCGACGCCACGATCACGCTCGCCCAGCATCTCACCACGCCGGTGATCGCCTCGGGCGGGGTGAGCTCGCTCGACGACCTGCGCGAGCTCAGACCGGCCGAGGAGCACGGCATCATCGGCGCGATCGTTGGACGCGCCCTCTATGACGGCCGCGTGACGGTGCCCGACGCGATCCGCGTCCTGCGGGAGGAGTGACGTGACCATGCTCAAGGTCCGCATCATCCCCTGCCTCGACGTCAAGGACGGCCGCGTGGTGAAGGGCGTGCAGTTCGTCGACCTGCGCGATGCCGGCGATCCGGTGGAGCAGGCGCGCGTCTATGACGCCGCGGGCGCCGACGAGCTCACCTTCCTCGACATCACGGCGAGCCACGAGAACCGCGACACCATCCTCGACGTCGTCGGCCGCACCGCCGAGCAGTGCTTCATGCCGCTGACCGTGGGCGGCGGGGTGCGTACGACCGAGGACATCCGCAAGCTCCTGCTGGCCGGCGCCGACAAGGTCTCGATCAATTCCGCCGCCGTGGCGCGGCCCGACTTCGTGCGCGAAGCGGCCGAAAAGTACGGCGATCAGTGCATCGTCTTGGCGGTCGACGCGCGCCAGACCAGCCCCGGCAAATGGGAGGTCTTCACCCATGGCGGCCGCAAGGGTACCGGCCTCGACGCGGTCGAATGGGCGCAGCGCATGACCGATCACGGCGCAGGCGAGATTCTGCTTACGTCGATGGATCGCGACGGCACCCGGTCGGGTTTCGACATCGCGCTGACGCGCGCCGTTTCGGATGCCGTGCCGGTGCCGGTCGTTGCCTCGGGCGGCGTTGGCACGCTCGACCATCTGCTTGCCGGCGTGACCGAAGGCGGTGCGTCCGCCGTGTTGGCCGCCTCGATCTTCCATTTCGGCGAGTTCACCATCGCGCAGGCGAAGGAACATCTGGCTCAAGCGGGCGTTCCGATACGACAAATCTCGCCTACCACGCGACTTTGAAGTAGAATAGTCCTCAACGCCCCAGCAAGAGGCGCCGAGAGTTCCCCCTTCGATGGCCAAGAAAAAGAAAGCAAAGAGGAAGGCGCAGAAGAAGACGCGCCCGGACGACGGCAGTGCCGAGGAGCACGTGCTGGACCGTCTCTATGTCGTGATCGACGGCCGCAAGGGTGCCGATCCCAATACCTCCTACACCGCGCGTCTGTTCAGCCGCGGCCGGCAGCAGATCGCCAAGAAGCTGGGCGAGGAAGCCGTCGAGGCGCTGATCGAGGGCATTCGCGGCGACCGCTCCAAGCTGGTGGGCGAAAGCGCCGACATGCTCTATCACCTCCTGACCTTGTGGGCCGCGACGGGCGTGAAGCCGCAAGCGGTCTGGTCGGAGCTGGCCCGCCGCGAGGGCATCTCCGGCATCGCCGAGAAAGCATCCCGCAAACCCGCCTGAGCGCCGCTGCCCGGCTCTCAATACGGCGGAACACCCGTTGCAGGACACTGTGTCATCCCGAGGCGAAGCCGAGGGATCTTTTGCGCAACCGCCCAACGATTCCTCGCCGTGCTCGGAATGACACGAACGGCGATTGCCGGTCCGGCTGGTTGTCATTCCTGTCGCGGCGCGTGATCCTTCGGGCCTCGAGTGAAGCGTTCCGAGTGTCGACATGCCCAGTTATGACCGCAACAATGTGTTTGCTCGCATCCTGCGCGGCGAGCAGCCGTGCCGAAAAGTCTATGAAGACGAATTCGCGCTCGCCTTTCACGACATCCGGCCGCTGGCGCCGGTCCATGTGCTCGTGGTGCCCAAGGGCGACTATGTCTCCAACGCCGACTTCGCGGCTTCGGCGCCGCCTGATCTGATCGCCGGTTTCTGGCGCGCCGTCGGCACGACGGCACACAAGCTCGGGCTCGATCCGGACGGCTATCGTCTCGTCGCCAACCACGGCCGCAGAAGCGGTCAATCGGTGTTCCACTTCCATGTCCATATCTTCGGCGGCAAGACCATGCCGCACGACATGACCAGGCTGCCCGGCCCCGACGCCCGGGCATGATAGGCCGGCGCGCCCTGATTGCAGGCGCGGCCATGCTGACCGCGACCGAAGCTCGCGGACAATACTTCCCGCGCGGCATGACGGAGCGGGAGGTGCGCTTCACCGGCAGCGGCGAGGTAACGCTCGTCGGCACGCTGGCCTTGCCCACGATCAGTGAGATCCAGAAGGTACCGGGCGTCGTGCTGGTCGCGGGCAGCGGTCCCACCGACCGCGACGGCAACAACCCCCTCATCCCGGTGCGCGTCGACCTTCTGAAGGAAATAGCGGCGTCGCTGGGTCGGGCCGGCATCGCCAGCTTGCGCTACGACAAGCGCGGCATCGGCGCCTCGGCCATCCATCGGCGCAACGCCGAAGATCGCCAGGAAAGCTACTTCACCTGGGACCAGTTCGTGAGCGACGTGCAGGCCGCCCATGCCGAGCTGGTGCGCCACGACGAGATCAAGGCCTATGCGACAGCCTTGCTCGGCCACAGCGAGGGCGGCCTGCTCGCGATCGCCGCGACCGCGGCGATGGGCAAGAAGCGGCCCTATGCCCTCGTGCTGGCATCGACGCCGGGCCGGCCGCTGGGCGAGATCGTGCGCGAACAGATCGCCCGCAGCATGCCGTCGCTCAGCGTCGCGGCCGAGCGCATCATGAGCGCGATCCGGACGACCGGGCAGGTGCCGCCGGCCGGACCGCCGGCCTTCCGTGCCGTCTTTCCCGGCTATGCCGGCGCCTTTCTCAAGGCGGCATTCGCCTTCGATCCGGCGACGACATTGGCTGGCACCGACATTCCCTGCCTGTTGCTGCAGGGCGGCGCCGACATCCAGGTCGTGCCGCCGCACGACGTGCAGCCGCTGCTCGACACGCTGGCCAGACGCAATGCGCCGGGCGAGGCGCTGATCGCGCCCATGGTGAGCCACAATCTGAAGATCGTCTCGGGACCCGGCGATCCGGGCTTCACCGGACCGATCGCGCCGGCCATCGAGATCAAGCTCGTGGGTTGGCTGCGCCGCCTGCTGGGCGCGCCGTCTTCCTTCTGACGGTTCAGGAGCGGCCGGCCGACCTGGCGCGCAGTCGGCGGGCGGGAGACGCCGCGCCGCGACCGCGCGGCAAACCGGGAAAGCCGGCGGCGATTTCCTCCGGCGGGAACTGCGCCAGCCGATGCAGCGTGAGATCGATATGCTCCTCGGTCAGCCGGCACGCCAATTCGACGTCTCGCGCCAGCGCCGCCTCC
>DATEID010000206.1:0-10793 GCA_035279245.1 Reyranella sp. | reverse complement strand
TGGCCAAGCGGCTAAATGACCTATACCGGGTGTTCGCCCCGCGTGTGCGCAACCTCGAGCTGGATAGCCAGCAAGTGGACAGCGAACCGTGACGACAGGCATCTTGGCATGTCTTCGATGGCCTCTGCTTTCCGCTCCGGCGCCTCGGAAGCCACCTATCGGCCACCCGCCCAACACACGATCAATCGATCGTATCCGCCGTGACGTCGAGCGGGGCGGCGACGACGTCGCCGGCCACCGGCACTACCTTGACGACGCCGCTGGTGACGCGCAGGGGCGCTGCGACAACGCCGCAGCCGGCGAGGCTCGCGGCGGCAGCGAGCAGAAGCAGCGCGCGCAACAGGCGGCGCGGAAGAGGATGGGTCGGGAATCGGATCGCTCGTTGCATGGCCGACCACAACGCCGGCACGGCATCATGAGTTGCCTGATTGTGTGGGAACGGGCACTGTCTTTGTCGCCACCCTTCGAGACGCATCGCTGCGCGATGCTCCTCAGGGTGAGGGTAGGGGTGGAGGCAGGAAGTGTGCTCTATCCGCCCGCCACGTCCTTGAAGCGGCGCAGGGTCTCGATCTGCTCGTCGAGCTTGGGCATGCGGTACATCGGATAAAGCATCACCATCTGCGCGCCGAGTCGCTGCCAGCCCTGCGCCGCGTCGGCCCAGCGCTCGGGGTCGCGCTCGTGCATGCGCAGCCAACCTTCGAGCCCGAAGGTCGCGGGATCGCGGCCGAACGCTTTCAGGTGCTCGCGCAGCCGGGCGAGCTTCGCCTCGCCCTCGGCGTCGGGCGCCAGGATCGGCATCCAGCCGTCGCCCAGCCGCGCGGCGCGCTTGATCACCGCATCCGACGAGCCGCCGAACCAGATCGGGATCGGGCGCTGCACCGGCACCGGCAGCAGGTTGACGGCGGTGAGCTTGTGGAACCGCCCGTCGAACGTCACGAGGTCCTCGGTCCAGAGGCGCCGCATCACCTCGATCTGCTCGGCCTGCCGCGCACCGCGCGTCCGCCACTCCGTGCCCAGCGCCTCGTACTCGACATGGTTCCAGCCGACGCCGACGCCCAGCCGCAGCCGGCCGCCGCTCAGGATGTCGACCTCGGCCGCCTGCTTGGCGACGAGGCCGGTCTGGCGCTGCGGCAGGATCAGCACGCCGCTGCAGAGCTTGATGGTCTTCGTGACGGCGGCGATGAAGGCCATCGTCGTGAAGGTCTCGTGGAACGGATCGGTCTCGCTGTAGACCGGCTTCCAGTCGCCGCGCGGCGCCGCGCCGAAGACATGGTCGGCGACCTCGATGCAGTGATAGCCGAGGCCCTCCGCCGCCTGCGCCCAGTCGCGGATCTTCGCCGGGTCGGTGCCTATGTCGCGCGTCGGGAAGAGGGCGTTCAGCAACATCGGTGGCATCCTTCATCGGAGCGCGCAACTCCAGTTGCGCTCATTGCGGTGTAGGGACAGAGAAGATGCGCCACTGGAGTGGCGCGCTCCCATGAATCGGTCAATTCTTCACCAGCGGGCAGCCGCCTTCGCTGATCGGCCGGAACGCCTCGTTGCCGGGCACGGTGGCGATGATCTTGGCGAGGTCCCATTCGCCCTTCGACTCGGCGGGCGTCTTGGCCTGCATGAGATACATGTCGCGGATCACCCGGCCGTCGGCGCGGATGCTGCCGTTCCTGGTCATGAAGTCGTTGATCGGCAGCTTGCGCATCTCGGCCAGGACGGCGTTGGCCTCGTCGGTGCCGGCGGCCTTGACCGCCTTCAGGTAGTGCATCACCGCGCCGTAGGTGCCGGCCTGGATGAAGGAGGGCGGCCGGCCCATCTCCTTGGCGAAGCGGTCGGTGAAGGCGCGCGCCTGGGGGTTCATGTCGTAGTAGAAGGGGCTCGCCAGCAGCAGGCCCTGGGCGATCTTGAGCCCCAGCCCGTGCACGTCGGGGAACATCGCGAGCGGCGCGCTGATCTTCATGCCGTGCCGGGCGAGGCCGAACTCGGATGCCTGTTTCACGCCGTTGATGATGTCGTTGCCGCCGTCGGCGAAGATCAGGCCCTTGGCCTTCGAGGCCTCGGCCTGCACGATGTAGGAGGAGAAGTCCTGCGAGTTCAGCGGATGGCGCACCGAGCCCAGCACCTTGCCGCCCGCCGCCTCGATGAAGCGGGTGGCGTCGGCCTCGATCGCGAGCCCGAAGGCGTAGTCGACGGTGATGAAGAACCACGAGTCGATTCCCTGCTTGGCGAGAGCGCTGACGATGGTCTTGGTCTGGCCGTAGGTGTCGTAGATCCAGTGGATGCTGTGCGAGCCGCACCCCTTGCCGGTCAGCGCCGAGGTCGCCGCTGCGGTCGGCATGACGATGCGGTTCTTCTCGCCGGCGACCTTCACCAGCGCCAGCGCAATCGCCGAGTTGGGGACGCCGACGATCAGGTCGACGTTCTCGTCGTCATACCAGCGCTTGGCGATGCCGACGCCGACATCGACCTTGCTCTGGAAATCGGCGGTCGCGAGCTCGATCGGCTTGCCCAGCACCGAGCCGCCGAAATCGGCGATGGCGAACTTGACCGCGGTGACGTCGCCCGGGCCGGTGTTCTCGGCATACGGGCCGGACATGTCGTCCAGCACGCCGATCTTCACGGCCTTGTTCTGGGCGAGCGCCGTGCCCGCCAGCAGCAAGCAGCCCATCAGCGCCGCGAGGGTAGTCCTAGCGTATCGCATCCCTTCCTCCCTTTTATTTGTGGCCATCGTAGCACGCCGCCGCGCCCGGCGTGGAAAGGCTTGAAAAGCCCGTCCGGCCGGGCACAATGGACAGGTCTCCTGATGCATTTTCTCAGGAGCGTCGTTGGAAATTTCAGGGCGTACGTCGATGGATTGCGACGGCGTTTGTATTGGTTCGTTAATTGACAGCAGCGCATTTCAGGTCGGCCTGGCGGTACTCGCGATAGTGGCAGCACTGTTCTTCGTTGCCCGCGCGAGCCGCTCCGCCCTCTCGAAACGGCGCGCCATCCAGCGCGCGCGCGAGACGGTGCTGCTGCAGCAGCTCATCGAGAGCCTGCATCACGACATCGCGACGCTGCCCTCGCCGCCGCTCACGACCGAGGGGCTGCCCAAGCGCTTCCCCTCGCGCGAGGCGGCGCAGGCCTTTGGCGAGCGCTGGTCGCGTGGCGGGCCGGGCTCGTTCCGGGCGCGCGACGTCGATGCGGCGGGCCACGACGAGAACCATCCCAAGTTCAAGGGCGAGGAGGGCGCCGGCGGCATCCTCTACGCCACGCCCGCGCTGTTCTTCGGCATGGACGATCCCTATCGCGAGGACGAGGGCTGGTACGTCGAGTTCCTGCGCGCCAAGAAATCATGGCTGGAGCACTACCGCGCGCAGCTCAAGGAGGGCGTGCAGCCGTATTAAAGGTTGGGCGCGGCGCCGTTCTCGTCGTCCCGACCGAAGCCTCGCTTTGCTCGGCTTCGGTCGGGACGACGGAGGAACCTAGACTCATCCCGCAGTAAGCGAAGCGGTCGCTACAGGCAGTCGCGGGCGATGTGGCGGTCCCAGGAGCGGGCGCAGATTTCCGTATCGCCTTCGCAAGCGCGCAGGCTCGCCTGCAGGAGGAAATCGTCGCGCGTGCAGGAGAGGCGGAGCGAGGTCTCGATGCGGATCTTCCAGGTCCCGCGCGCCGTCGTGTCGGTGTGGCGCAGCTCGGCGACGGCGCTGGTGGGATCGTCGTCGTCGATGTGCCAGCTCGACTGGCCGTGCGTGCCGAGCTCGAGGCCGAGCCGGTCGATTCGCTTCAGGCCGGGCGCCATGGGCGTGATCTTGTCCGGCGGCGCGGTTTGCGGATTCTCGAACCGGCGTTGCGTTTCCGTGTCGCGCGCCGGCCGCAGTGGCAGCTCGAGGTTGCCGGCGTGGATCGTGAGCGTCGCCGTCTCGGGGCTCGGCCAGAGGAGCGGCCAGTAGGTCGTCGAAAGCGCGAGGCGGATGCGGTGGCCCGCCGGGAAGACCGAGCCCGCATCGTTGAGCTGCAGGCGCACGCGGTAGCGTCGGCCAGGCGCCAGCGGCGTCGGCATCTCGTGGCTGTCGCGATGCGCGAGGTTCAGGATGCCGTAGGAGACGCGCAGCGACTCGGCCGACGGATGGACGTCGCAAAGGCGCGCGACGAGGTGAGCGACCGGCTTGTCGGACGCGAGCTCGATGTCGAGCACCGGCGCGCCCAGCAGCTCGATCGTGCGATCGAGCGGGGCGGTCTCGAAGGTGAGCGAACGCGCGTCATCCTCGCGCTGGTCGTCGGCCTGGTCGTTGCCGCCGAACGGGCACCATTCGCCGGCATGCTTGCCCACGGTCTGCGGCGTCGAGAGAGGACGCGGCGTCAGCGGGCTCTCCTTCGTCGCGAGGCCGTCATCGGTGAGGAACAGGCGATGCGTCGTCCTGTCCGGCGGCGGCCAGCACGGTTCCTCGATCCAGCGGCCCGGCAGCGCCTCGTGGTGATCGGCGGGCTCGACGCTGTCGGTCATCCAGGCCGTGAGCACCGGCTCGTCCATCACGCCGGTATCGATGCCCTTCAACCAGTGATCCCACCAGCGCAGCATCTCCTGCAGAAAACCGATCTGCGGGCCGGGCCGCGCGAAATGCGGGTAGGCGTGCGCCCACGGGCCGATCAGGCCCTGGCGTGGGCAGGACAGCCGCTCGAGCATGCGCGGGATCGTGTTGGTGTAGCCGTCGGTCCAGCCGCCGACGAGGAAGGTCGGGCACCGAACCGCGTCGTAATCCTCGCAGATCGATCCGTGCTTCCAGTAGGCGTCGCGCCTCTGGTGCTTCAGCCAGGTCTCCATGAACAGCGGCACGTTCTCGAGCCGCTCGCGCCACATCGCCCGCCAACGCTCGCCGACCAGCGCCGGATCCGGCGGGCGGCAGACCGTGCGGAAGAAGAACGACGCCCAGCCCAGCCCGTCGGCCAGCAACGCGCCGCCCATGCGGTGCACGTCGTCGCGGTAGCGATCGTCGGTCGAGCAGAGCGAGACGATGGCCCTGAGCGCCGGCGGTCGCAGCGCGGCCACCTGCAGCGCGTTGAAGCCGCCCCACGAGATGCCCATCATGCCGACCGCACCGCTGCACCACGGCTGGCGCGCCAGCCAGGCGATTACCTCGAGCGCGTCGTCGTGCTCCTGCTTGGTATATTCGTCGAAGATCAGCCCGCCCGAGTCGCCGGTGCCGCGGATATCGACGCGCACGCCGGCATAGCCGTGGCCGGCAAGCCAGGGATGGGTCAGCGCATCGCGCTCGTTGGTGCCGTCGCGCTTGCGATAGGGCAGGTACTCGAGGATCGCCGGCACGGGATGGCGCTCGGCATCGACCGGCAGCCAGATGCGGGCGGCGAGTTCGGCGCCGTCGGCGAGCGGGATCAGCGTGTGCTCGATCACGCGCACCTCGCGCGGGAACGCGCTCACGATCACGACGTGCTCCGGCCGTTCATTTATCGCGCTTCTTGGCGTCGTACTTGTCGAGCGCAAGCTCCTCGAGACAGTTGGAGAATTCGATGGAAGCCTGCATCTCGGCGGTCTGCCCGGCCGTGTCCTTGGTGACGCAGCGGGCGGTGCGCAGGCAGTATTCCTCCTCCAGTCGCCGCTCCGACACGATCGCCTGGATGGTCCTGGGCGGCGGCTGCTCGAGGAGCGCGAGCCTGGAATTCTGGAAGTCGTCGCGTGCGCTGCTCAGGCACTCGAGTTCGGTCCGCGCCGCCTTCGACCGGTCCGATTGCGCCATCGCTGGGCTCGCCGAGAGGCAGAGGGTGACGATCAACGCCGCTGGCAACGCCGCTGGCAACGCCACTGGCAACGCCGCTGGCAATCCCGCCGCCAATCGCGCTCGCAATGCCGCCATGTCCGAGGATGCTCCGTCGTTGGCCCATGCTATCCTGCCAGTGCATCGACCGGGGATCGATCATGATCGTGCGACGACTCGTCCTTTTTTCGGTGGCCTACGCGCCGTTCCTGCCGGTTGCCGCCCATGCGCAGGCGCTGCGTGTCGTCGAGACGCAACCGGCCGACAAGGCGCGGATCGAGAGTCGCAGCGACGGCTTCTTCGTCCGGTTCGATCGTCCGGTCGACCATGTACACTCGACCCTCGTGATCAGGCGCGGCGGCGAGACCGTGCAGACGTTGCATCCGCGATTGAAGGCGGCACCCGAGGTGCTGTTCGCGCGCGTCCCAGCGCTGGAGCCAGGCAACTATACGCTTGGCTGGACGGTCACCTCGCTCGACGGCGCGAACGTCATGTCAGGCGAGATCGCCTTCTCCGTCATCGGCAGAAGCACGACCAATTAGTGGTGGAGCGAAGCGGCCCGCGCCTCAAGCCGTGACCAGTTTCTGTCCGGCGCCTATTCGCCTTTTCGGCCTCGCACGATCCCGCTAGCGTGATGGCTCGGGGATATTGTGTGTGGGGATTTGATGACAGCTATTTTGAATAGCGTCCGGTCGCATGCCCATTTTCGGCTGACCCGACGCGGATCGCACCGCCTTCCGGCGCCGGTCCTGTGGCAATGGGTTCTTCGTTTTGCTTTGCCGCTGCTGACGGCGCTTGGCAGCCTGGTTCTGTACTGGATCTGGTTCGACAACATTTACGGCCGGCATTGGAGTGACACGGTGGGCGGTAGTGCGCTCGCCGTCACGCTGGTGCTGGTGGCCATCTGGTCGGTCGACGCGTGGTTCTCGGACGCCACCTGATTAAATTGTATCAGGAGCGGCCTGTGCACTACTTTGAGCTTGCTGGGCAAAGAATGCCGCATTAAACACGCGGCTGGGTGAGGCGTCGTTCTGTAGGGGTACGGACGGCGCCACAGTGTGTGGGATGAAAACAATGTCGAATGTGGCAGGCAATTGGGTGCCGGTGGGCACCCGTGAGCCCTTGGTGCTGTCGGCGACCAAGCGGCGATTCAATCAATGCGTGCGCTTCGCGCGGGCGCACTTCCTCCAGGTGTGGCGCTGGACGCTCCGGCTCTCGCTGCTTGCGCTGATGGTGCTTTCGGGCACGGCGCTTTACTGGCTCTGGTTCGACAACGTCTATGGCAGCGACTGGACCGCGATCGTGGGCGGTGCTTTCCTGTCCGTCGTGGCCGCGCTCGTCGCACTGTGGAGCCTCGCCGCCTGGTGCTTCGACGACCTTCTCTGACGGCCGGGCTCTGACGGCCGGGCTCTGAAGGCGGCCTTTGACCGACCGCTCCGGCTAGGGCAGGAGCGGGACAGTCTTCGCTCCGGGCCGCGCGCGCAATTCCAGTATGTAGGTCTCGGCCCGTATCGTTGCGTCCTTGCGCACGGCGTCGGTGATCTGCGCTTCGCCGCTCGGATCGGCGGTCGACATGGCCTGGATCAGTCGATCGTTCTCCGGCGCGCAGGTCGCCGCGATCGCCTGGGCGACGGCGTTCGGTGACGATATGCGATCGTCCTGCAGGCTGACGTGGTTCCTGAGACAGGCGTCGCGCGCCTCGCGCTGGCGATTGATGAAGCGTGAGAGATGGCCGTTCTCGTAAGCCGGCGCACAAGCCTGGAGGAGGGGAGCCTGGAGGACGAGGACGGAGAGAAGCAAGCTCGCAGTCGAAAAGCGCATGCAACAAAATCCTTATTGAAGCCGGCGCCCATAGACTCTTGCCGCCAGCTTGTCGAGGGGCCTCGCCCTATGCCGATGTTTCTGGGAGTTTTTGTGGCGTCGACCGCGGCGAGGAGCAGAACCTTTTCGCAAGTAGTGCAATTCAAGCGTGATGCGGAAGCCGTGCTCGCGAACGTTCCCGAGGTGCCGTCGTCATAAGCGTGGTTTGTGCTACGCTTTTTGTCGTACGACGGGACACGCAATTCCAAATTATGCGGCTGCCTTATGGCTTTACATGCTTCCGTGGCGGATGGCCGGTTGATCGCACGGATGCTGAGCTGGGCGCGTCTGGTGTTTGGGCTCCTTTGCCTGCTCTTCGAGCTCGGCCTTGCGCCGCGGCCGGCGGTCGCCGGTCCGCCTTACGTCTCCGACGATCCTGAGCCCACCGATCTCGGGCACTTCGAGATCTACGGCTTCACCAGCGGCACGGCGACACGCGACGGCACGACGGGACAGGCCGGCATCGATTTCAACTATGGCGCGCTGCCCGACCTACAGGTGACGATCGTCGTGCCTTCAGCCTTCGCCGCACCCGCGGGCGGCGCTCCGCAGGTCGGGTTCGGCAACATGCAGTTCGCCGCCAAGTACCGCTTCCTGCACCAGGACTCCTTCGGCCTGGACGTGAGCTTTTTCCCGCGGCTCTTCATGCCGGCCGGTACGCCATCGGTGGGCAACTCGAACCCGTCGATCCTGCTGCCGCTCTGGCTGCAGAGGGACTGGGGCAAATGGAGCCTGTTCGGCGGCGGCGGCTGCGCGATCAGTTACGATCCGGGGCAGGATTTCTGCCTCGCGGGCGCCGTGGTCACCCGCCAGGTGCTGCCGGACCTGCGACTAGGAATCGAAGCGCAATGGCAGTCGGGCAACGCCGAAGGCGCTCTCAACAGCACCGGCATCGGTCTTGGCGCGACGTACGATCTCAGCGAGCACATCCATCTCCTGGCCTATGTCAATCGCGGCGTCGAGAATCCCGCGGCGACCGACGCGATCTCCTGGTACGCCTCGGTCCTGTTGACGTTCTAGCGATTGCCTATGGGTGTCGCCTACATCCCGTTCGCGACAGCGTCCGGGCCCGGCGAGCAGTGGTGGGCGTGGATCGGGAGATTCTCCGCCTTGGCGGCGGCCTCCTGCTCGATATAGTCGCGCGTATATCTCACGGCGGCCCAGGCATAGCCTTTGCGGACCATTGTCGCGCTGATATCGACCCCGGCCGAGCGGCATATCCCGAACAGCTTTCCTTTCGCATCCACGCCGTGCGCGGTGCAGGCGATCGAGCGATTGTTGATCAGATCGCGCAGGAAGGCGGCGGCGATGTCGCCGGCCGGCCATCCGCTGCAAGTCGAGTGCAGCGGCGGCGCCTCGATCCCCCAGAGCCGCACATGTCGCCCCTCGAGCACGATGGTGTTGCCGTCCAGCACAGTCTGCGCGCGCGCCGGCACGGCGAAGGCGAGGAGCGCGAGCGCGCATCGCAATCGTTTCATGGACATCGTTGCTTCAATTCTCCCCGGTCGGCCGGCCCCTGCTTTCGGGCGAGTGTAGCATCTGCCGACTGCCCGTCTCGCCGGCAACAACTGCAGTCGCGGTGCGTTGATCTGTCACCACATCCTGAATGCAAGGAGACTGACATGAGCAGCAGCACGACCGACAAGGTCAAGGGCGCCGTCAACAAGACGGTCGGCAAGGCCAAGCAAGGCGTCGGCAATGCGACGGACAATGACCGGATGAAGGGCGAAGGCGTCGTGCAGGAGGCCAAGGGCCATCTCCAGAAAGGCAAGGGCGAGACCAAGGACGCGATCAAGAAGGCGATCGACGAGTAGATCGACCATAAAGCACGATCATGCAGGAGAGGGCACGCGGACACCGCATGCCCTTTGTCATGCGGCCTTGCTGAGGCCGCTTTTCAGGCGTGGCATCCTTAGACCCGTTGTCGTTTGCGGAAGGTTTCGCCCGTGGCCTCGATAGCCGACATTCGCACCAGCAAGGTTCCCGAGGTCACCCTCGTCTTCTGGATCATCAAGATCGCCGCGACCACCCTCGGCGAGACCGCGGGTGACGCCGTCACGATGTCGCTCGGCCTTGGCTACCTGATCGGCACGGCAATCTATGCCGCCTTCTTCGTGCTCTGCGTCGCGGGCCAGATTCGCGTACGCCGCTTCCACCCGTCCCTCTATTGGCTGACCATCGTTGCCACCACCACGGTCGGCACCACGCTCGCCGACTTCGCCGACCGCTCGCTCGGCATCGGTTATGTCGGCGGATCGACACTTCTCTTCGTGCTGCTGATGACATCGCTCGCGGTGTGGTACTGGACCGAAGGGTCGGTCTCGGTCGACACCGTCAATACGCCGCGCGTCGAGGTCTTCTACTGGGTCACCATCCTTTTCTCGCAGACGCTGGGCACGGCGCTGGGCGACTTCCTCGCCGACACCTCGGGCCTCGGTTACGGCGGCGGGGCGCTGGTGTTCCTCGCGGCGCTCGCGATCGTGGCGGCTCTCTACTATTTCACCGAGATCTCTCACACCGCATTGTTCTGGGCGGCTTTCATCCTGACGCGGCCGCTCGGCGCCACGGTCGGCGACTTCCTCGACAAGCCGCGCGCCAGCGGCGGCCTCGCGCTGGACCGCTTCACCGCCTCGGCCGTGCTCGCCGCCTTCATGATCGTCTGCATTCTCCTCTTCGCCCAACGACCGGCAAGCCGTCCGCACGGCAGCAAGGCGTAAGCCCGCTTGCTTGCATAATGAAGAAGGAGGGCCGACCATCGCGCCGACCGCGATCGGTCAGGGCGATCTCCGGCGAGGAGGATGGGATGGCGCGGACGCCGAGCAAACCGCGAAGTGAACCAGATGTGCGCCTCAAGCGCGCATACGAACGGCCGTCGCCTGGCGACGGCATGCGCGTGCTGGTGGATCGGCTGTGGCCTCGCGGCGTCAGCAAAAGCGATATCGCGATTGATCGCTGGCTGAGGGATGTCGCCCCCAGCACCGAGCTGCGCCGCTGGTTCGGGCACGACCCCGAGCGCTGGGACGAGTTCCGCCACCGCTACCAGGCCGAGCTGTCCGACAAGGCGGAGCCGCTCGACGAGCTCCAGGAATGCGCGCGAAAGGGTACGCTCACCCTGGTCTATGCGGCGCGCGACGAGGCGCACAACGAAGCCGTCGTGCTGCGCGACCTTCTCATGCGACGGCTGCGACG
>DATEID010000205.1:0-7498 GCA_035279245.1 Reyranella sp. | reverse complement strand
GCTAGTCGAACATGTCGGGCCGGATCTCCTGGCTGACCTCGACGATCACGTCGGCCGGCAGGCCGGCCCGCCGGGCGGCGACGCGGATGGCCTCGTCGTTGGGCGCCTCGTAAAGACAATAGGTTTTTTTCCGGTCTGCGCTGAGAAAAGAGAACAGCCACTTGACCCCTTCCTCGTCGTTGATCCGGTTGATCATGTCGTTGGCCTCCTTGGAGGCCTCCAGTTGCTCGGCAAAGTTCCGCTCGATGACATAGCGCGGCATTTGCGTCCCCACGGATTCGGTTGGCGCGATCAGGCCGATGCGGCTGAACTCAGGAGGCGCTGGCGCAGACGGCCCATCCCCAGGCGGTCGGCCGCTGCCAGCGACATGTCACGCAACTCTTCGGCGCGAACTCTATCCCGCGGCCGGCCGCGCGCCAACAGCATGGCGGCATACTCGTGCCGGGTATGGGCAAGCCATGGCCATGCCTTCATTTTTTCTTCGGTCGCCAGGGCAGACTCGAAGTGGCTCTCCGCCGACGGCCAGTCGCCCATCACGGTCGACAGCATGCCGAGATAGCGCGCGGCGGCGCCGCAACAGAGCGCGTGGATCGGC
Organism: Reyranella sp.; assembly: GCA_035279245.1. Taxonomy (GTDB): domain Bacteria; phylum Pseudomonadota; class Alphaproteobacteria; order Reyranellales; family Reyranellaceae; genus Reyranella. The sequence goes on along the minus strand of DATEID010000205.1, from coordinate 6,903 downwards.
ACGATGACCACGAGATCGCGATAAGGCAGGAGGAGCTCGTGGATCTCGGCGGCCCGGCGTCCATCGCCGAGGCGGGCGCAGACCTCGGCGAGATAGGCGAGTGTGACCGTGCGCTTGCTGTCGAGCGGCAGGGCGAAGCCCGTTTCGGCCATGGTGTCGAAGTGGCGCCGCGCCTGCGCCTCGAAACCGAGGTCGCTCGCGATCAGCATGAGTCCAGGCCGCCACACCGCATTGTCGGGGTTCTCGCGCATGAAGCGCTTCACCAGCGGAGCGACCTCGGCGAGCCGCCCCTGTTCGCGCCGGATGGTGAACATCTGCATCCCGTGGATACCCAGCGGAAAATCGACGTCGTGGCCGCTCAAGGCGTTCAGGGCCTCGAGCGACGATCGCTCCGCTTCCGCGAAGGCGCCCTGAACGATGCCGTGCATGGCGTCGCCGTTGGCGGCGATCCACCGGCCGAAGCCGGCGCGCGTCGTCTCGGCGATCTCGTGTTGCATGCGCAGGGCCCGTTCGAAGCCGTCGATGTCGCCGATCTCGAGGTAGCCGGCGCTGCATCGCGTCAAGGCCTCCAACCTGAGCGTCAACTCGAACTCCTGGGCGATTTCCCAGACCGTCGCCAGCGACTGCCGCCGTTCCTCCACGGCGGTGCCGCAGGGCGGCGGGCCGGCGTTGGGCATGAGATCGCTGACCAGCACCTCGTACAGACTGCGCCGGTCGTCGAGTCGCTTCGCCATGGGCCGGACCTGCTGCAGCACCGCGCGCCCGCGCTCGGTCTCGCCGGTCGACAGCAAGGCCTTGGCAAGCCGGCTCTGAACGCGACAACGGTCGAGCGTCTCCTCGTCGCCGACGACTTCCATCGTCTCCTCGAGCAGCACGACCGACGTCTTGCTGGGAGTGGAGAGATAGACCTCCGAATCGGCGTATTTCAGCGCCGCCGACACCATCAATGTCGGCAGGCCCTCGCGGCGGGCAATCCTTACGCATTCGAGGTAGGTCGAGAGGGCGGGCAGGCTGGCGGCCTGGAATTCGGCATCGCCGCGCGCCAGCAACAGGGGCAAGACGCGCTGATAGCGACTGCCGGCGTCATCCGGCTGGCGTTCGGCTAGCTCGACGCCGCGCTGAAAGTGGGCGCAGGCTTCCTGGTAGGAACTGCGGCCAGTGGCGCGTTCGCCGGCGCGACGCCACCAGTCGATCGCCTCGTCCGTCCGATTGGCCGCGGTCCAATGTTGGGCAACGGTCTCGGGTTGCATCCTGGCGGTTTCGGGGAAGTGGGTGTCCAGCGCCTGGGCCGCGGCCGCATGGTACTGACGCCGCCGTGCGAGCAGCAGCGATTGATAGGCTGCCTCCTGGATCAGGACGTGACGGAACACATGCGACGGACCGACGAAGGATTCGACCGTTGCCGGCACGACGATCTCCGCGGCCACGAGGCGGGCGAGCGGGGCCGCAACCTCCTCTTCGCTGCGGCCGGCCAGCCGGGCCAACAGGGCGGTGGAGAATTCGCGGCCGATCGTGGCCCCGATCTGCGCCACCTCGCGCGCCTCGGCATCGAGCCGATCGAGGCTCGCCATCAGGGATCCCTGCAGCGTGTCGGGAATGGCGATGGCCTGCAGGGAGCCCACGAGCTCGTACGCGTTTGCGTCTCGACGGAGCATGCCCTCGAGCACCGCCTTGGTCAGCTCCTCGACGAACAGGGGAATGCCGTCGGTTTTGGCGACGATCTCCGCAAGCACCGGTTCGGGCAGCGATCGGGCGCCGGCCAGAGTTTCGACCATCACCACCCGCTCGCGCCGCGACAGACGGTCGAGATTGATCTGGACGAACTGCGGGTAGGTCCAGGCCGGTTTGAACGTGGGCCGCGCGGTGATCAGCAGCATCACCCGCTCGGTCGGCAACTGTTCTTGCACCTGCTGAAGAAACTCGAGCGTCGATGGATCGATCCAGTGCGCGTCCTCGACCGCCAGCAGCAACGGACACCGGCGCGCCTTCGCCGCGATCAGCCTGACCAGGACATCGATCAACTGCCGGCGAAACGACGGAGCGCCAGGGTCGGCCGGTCGATAGCGCTCGTCGCCCTGCAGATCGAGGAAAGCTTCGAGGATGGGCGTGGTCTCGGCTGTGTCGAGGTCGAGCGGTCCGACGATCCGTCCAAGCACGCTGCCGCCGGACACCGGAGGGAACGGCGCGGCCAGGCGCAAGGTCCGGCGGAACCAGTCCAGCACCGGCCAGAAGGCGCTGTTCGAATGATGGGATGTGCAGAACAGCGGCAAGACTTCGTTTGCCTGGCCCTTCAGGTCGTCGCGCAGCGCTCGCAGCAGGCGGGACTTTCCGATGCCCGCCTCGCCGCTCAGCAGGACGCTGCGCATCTCGCCGTCGCGGACCTGGCTCCAGCGGCGGCGCAGCATGTCGAGCTCGGCGTCGCGGCCCACCAAAGGTGTCATGCCCCGCCGCGTGCGGGCGCGCAATCCGAACCGGTCGACCGCGCCGCTTTCGCCGAGGACGCGATAGAGGCCTACCCGATGGCCGACGCCCTTGAGCTGCCGCGGGCCCAGATCCTCGAGATCGAACAGCCCGTCCACCAGCCGTTGCGTGGCGTCGCCGATGACGATCGAGTTCGGCGACGCCTCGCCTTGCAGGCGATTGGCGATGTTGGGCGTCTCGCCGGTGATCGCGTCCTGATCGCGCGCCGGACCCGTTCCTACCTCGCCCACCACCACGAGGCCCGTATAGATGCCGATGCGCACGCTGAGCCGCCTGTCGGGACTCTGGCCGTCATTCGCCGAACGCAGGTTTTCCAGGATGCCGAGCCCGGCATGCACCGCACGCGCGGCGTCGTCCTCGTGCGCCTGCGGGTAGCCGAAATAGACCAGGATGCCGTCGCCCATGTATCGCGCGACATGGCCGCCGCGCGCCTCGATGGCGGCGGCGCACAGCCCATGGAAGCTTTGCAGCAGCTCACGCATGTCCTCCGGATCGAGCCGTTCCGACAGCGGGGTCGAATCGACGAGATCGACGAACATCACCGTGATCTGTCGCCGTTCGGCGCCCTCCGCCACACGACGCAGCGGAGGCCCGGCCGCGCCCCCCAGCGCGGCAATGGCGCGCATGAAACGCTTGCGGTCGCCCAGCAGGACGCCGAGCGATTCGAGGTCCTTCTCGGTGAGATCGGTCAGGACGTCCCAATCGACACTGTTGGCGGCGAAGGCCTCGGCATATCTGCCGAGGCCCAGGTCCGTCAGCCAGCGTTCGAGATCTTCGGCCATTCGGTCCCCGACGCCGTCATCCCCAACGCGGCTGCTCGCCGAGGTCGATGCCGAGCGCGGTCTTGCCGACGATTTCATGCGTCAGGATCGCGTTTGCCGGGTGAAAGCGGCCGCACCGCGCGTCGCGGAACAGGCGCTCGAGCTCGTTCGACTTGAACATGCCGGCGCCGCCGGAAAGCTCCATCGCCAGGTCGACGATCTTCCAGCACGTCTCGACGGCGTGGAGCTTGGCCGAAACGATCTTGGCCGGCCAGGCGGCGCCATGATCGACACCGTTCGACCATTCGTTGGCGACATGGTCGAGCAGCGGGGCGATCGTGTCGAGCGCCATCACCATCTCGGCGACCCCGTGCTGCACGCCCGGATGGTACGCCATGCTGCGGCTGAGCCCCATCGACTCCTTGCCCTTGATCGTCGGCAAGACCAGATCGCAGGCGCGCTGGGCGATGCCGCAGTAGATATTGGCGAAGCCCATCAGCGCCCAGGCGAAGATCGCCACGACAAAGGCGTCGGCCCCGCCGGCCGGCAAGGTGCGCGCCATGTACTTGTCGGGCACGAACGCGCCTTCGAGCAGCACGTCGTCGCTGCGCGTGGCGCGCATGCCGAGCGTGTCCCAGGTCTCGACGATGCGGTAGCCCTTGGCATTACGCGGCAGGAAGCCGTGCACGACCTTCGGGCCGCCTGGCGCGTCGGCCCACAGCCCGTGCAGGCCGTAGCGGCTCCATACCGGAGCGAGGCTGCCGAACATCTTGCGGCCGGTGAAGGTGAATCCGCCATCGACCTTCTTGGCCGTGGTGGTCGCGAGCAGCACCGGGATGTCGTTGCCGCGCTCGGCGTGGCCGGCGGCGAAGATTTCGCCGGCCGCCGCCTCGCGCAGCATCCATTCGAGCGAGCGGTCGCCGGCGCGATAGAGGTCGGCAGCGAGCCCGACCCAGTAGAGGTGCATGTTGATGCCGAGCGCCGTGGCGGGCGCATAATAGGCGAGTCGCCGCTGCTCCTGGCAGATCTCGGCCAGGGTGAAACCCCTTCCCCCCATGTCCTTGGGGACGCAGATCGTGAGATAGCCGGCGCGCTTCAGATCCTCGAAATCCTCCTTGAAGAATCGGTTCTCGCGATCGTACGTGCCGACACGCTCCGCGAAGCGCTTGAGCATGTCGTCCGACAGGACGTGATAGCCCGCAATCATCGTGTCCATCGTTGCCTCCTGCAAAACCGTGAGTGGCTTGCAACGCGACGCTAGGCCGAACTACCGAGGCTTACTGTGACCGACCGCACACAATGGAAAACTTACCGCCGGAAGCTTAGCACGGTGTCGCTGCACGCCGGGCGTCAAGGAGCTGCCTTTTGCTGCAAGGCCGCGAGCATCTCCTTGGCGAGCTGTCGATAGCCGGCGCGCACGGTCTGCTCGGCCAGCCGGGAAAGATCGGCCCGATCCGCGGCCGTCGACCGTCCGTCCACGACGTCGGCCAGCAACAAGGCGCGCTGGATCACGAGGTCCGTGAACGGAAGCGGTTCAGCGGCGACAAAGGCGCTCAGCGCATGGGCATGACGGCGCATCTCCCCGGGCCTGCCGGCCTTCAACGATGCATCGATGGCATTGCGGCGAAAGAAAAGATGGTTGTGGCCCAGCGTCGGAACCGCGAGCAGGGCATCGCCCTGTTCCAGCCAGGCCGCGCGCTCGGCAGCGTTGTCCGTCAGGGCGGCGCCGATACCGAGGACAGTGCCGCCGAGATAAGCCAGGGCATGGTCCCGGCAAAGCGACACCGCCTCGCGCGCCATCCGTGCGGCTGCATCCGGCCGACCGGCCGCCTGCTCGAGTTGAGCCGCAAAGATCAGATTCTCGGACTCGAACCGCCACGCCCCCAGTTCCGTCACGATTTGTTGGGATCTCTCCACGTGCGGCAACCCCGCCTCCGGGTCATCGGCTTCGATGGCGGCCACCATCAGGCCGTGCAAGGCGATCAGCTCGGCCCGGCGGTTCTGCGCCTGCAGCGCGAGCAAACGCGCCTCCTCGGCAAGCTCGCGCGCCCTGTCGAGCCGCAGCATGCAGGTCTCGGCAAAAGACGCCATCGGCCGATTGGCGACCTCGACGCCGGCGGCGCCTGCCGCCCGAGCCGCAGTGATGCAGCGCTCGAGCGCGTCTCGCATCGACCGCATCCTGCCCTGGGCATAGAACGCATCGGCCAGGCCTCCGAGTGCCCGGGATACGAGCTCCGGCGACTGGGCCCGCTCGGCCAGAGCCAGCGCGGTGCGATGCTCCGTCATGCACTCGTCGACGCGGCCCAGAGGAAACAGGAGATTTCCGCGCAGATGATGGCAGCGCGATGCGAGCTCGAGATGCTCGCTGCGCTCTGCCGCGGCCTGCGCCCGCTGGACCGCTTGCTCGGCGCCGACTAGGTCGTCGGTGATTCGCATGGCAGCGGCCAGGCCAAACTCCGCTTCCGCGAGCTGTGCGCCGTCGGCTGTCAGAACGAGCACATTGCGGAACCGAGCCAGCGCTTCGTGCGGCATCCCGAGATCCAGCATCAGATGTCCGGCGAGCAGCGAAAGCGGAACGAACTGATCGCTTCTTTCGTCGACAAGCGCCAGCCCGCGCTTTGTCCGCTCCAACGCAAGCGCGATCCGGCCGGACGCGCGCAGGCGTTCGCTCGCGACGCGATAGGCCGCCGCCGCCGCGGGATCGCCCGCACGATCGAGATGCTCGGCCCGCAAGTCGGGCTCGCTCTCGCCGTACCAATCTGCCGCCGATCGGTGGAGGCGCCGCGCCGAGTCGCTCAGGAGGGAGGCGTATGTGGCCTCCTGGATCAAGGCGTGGCTGAACATGAGGTAATTGCCGTCATGTACCGCCAGTCCGGCGTCCACGAGCGGGCGCGGATCGTAGGCCGGCTCCCCGATCAGGGCGCGCAGCGCCGGCAGCGGGAACCGCTGGCCCAGCACCGAAGCCGCTTGCAGGGCCGCGCGGTCCGATCGTGACAGCCGATCGAGCCGCGCCTGCACCAAGGCGCGGATGGATCCCGGCAAAGGCGCCGCCTCGACTTCCGCCGCATTGAGGGCGAGCTGCTCGAGGAACAGCGGGTTGCCTCCCGACCGTGCGGCAAACCGCTCCGCGACCGCCTTGTCGACGGCGGTCGACGCCGCGACCGCGAGCTGGCGGGCGGCCTCGGGCCGCAGGGGCCCGAGCTCGATCGAGGCAAAGACGCCGTCGATCTCGCGACGGAAGGAAGCGCTGACCGGATCGCCTTGCGGCCTCGATGTCGTGAGGAGCAAAAGGTGCGACTGCGCCGTGGCCCGCGCAAGTTCGCGGATAAGATCGCCGGTCGCCGTGCTTGCCCAATGGAGATCTTCGACGGCGATGGCAAGTGCCCTTGTTGCCGCGACTGCCTTGACCAATCCGGCGATCGCCTCGATGCGCCGCGTGGTGCGCTTTGCGTCCTCCATCGCGGCGTAGGGAACGGCAAGCTCCGGCGGCATCGGCCGTTCGAGCACATCCAGCAGCGCGGCGCGCGATCCGACGTCCAGGGTGTCGGCCTCGAGCCAACCGGGGCTCTGCTGTTCGAGGGCGGCGGCGATCACTCGTGACGGCGTTTCGGTGCGAGCGGCTCCGAAATCGAGATTGCGCGCTGTGACACAGAGGAACCCG
>DATEID010000204.1:0-3130 GCA_035279245.1 Reyranella sp. | reverse complement strand
CCTCCTGTGTTCGCGCGAGGGTAGCGCCGTCGCTTTACAAGCGCGAGCCGCTCGGGCTTCACTCGTCTTCATGTCGAAATCGATCGAGACCATCGCCCTCGAACGCCGCGTCGACGCGCTGTTCGCCCGCTACACCTTGCCTGGTTCGCCTGGTGCCGTGGTCGGCGTCATGCGGCACGGTGCGGTGGAGATATGCAAGGGCTATGGGCTCGCCAGCATCGAGCTCGGCGTGCCGATCACGCCGCGGACACGCTTTCGCATTGCCTCGGTCAGCAAGCAGTTCACCGTCACCGCCGCGTTGATGCTGGCCGAGGAAGGCAGGCTCGGGCTTTCCGACCCGCCGCACAAGTATCTGCCGGAGCTGCCGCCGCTGCCGGTCACGATCGACCAGATGATGCGCAATACGAGCGGGTTGCCTGATTTCCTCGAGCTGCTGCGGCTGGGCGGACACGGACTCGACAAGCCAGCGCGAGCGGACGACCTGTTCGCCGCCTGCGTGCGCAACCGCCACCTAAATTTCGCGCCGGGCAGCCGCTTCCTCTACAGCAACAGCAATTTCCTGCTGCTCGGCCGCATCATCGAGAAGCTTGCCAGGCGGAAGCTGGGCGAGGTGCTGGCCGAGCGCATCTTCACGCCACTCGGCATGACCAACACGAGGCTCGCCGCCGAGATCGATACCGTGATCCCCGGTCTCGCCACCGCCTATCTCGGCGATGCGAACCAGGGCTTCCGCCGCGCCGCGCACGCCTATCCGCAGGGCGGCGAAGGCGGCCTCACCTCGACGGTGGAGGATCTCCTGATCTGGTCGCGGCACTTCGATGCGCCGATGCTCGGCAAGCATCTGCCGGTCCAGCTCGCGGCTGCCCAGCCGCTCGCTGGCGGCCATGGGAATGCCTATCGCCGCGGCGTGGCGGTCGGCGAGGTGCGCGGGCTGGAGACGGTCGGGCATGGCGGCCTGTGGCCGGGCTTCCGCACCGAATTTCTGCGCGTGCCCGCCGCCGGACTCACGGTCGTGGTCATTGCCAATCTCGGCACCATCGATCCGTGGCGGCTCGCGCACAAGATCGCGGCCGAAGCGCTCGCAGGCGACGAGCGGCTGACGCCCGCACCGGTCCCGATCGAGGAGAAGGAGATCAAGCCGCTTGCCGGCACATGGTTCAACGCCGAGGAGCCGTCGCTGTTCGAGCTGGCGTGGCGCAACGGCGAGCCGACGGTCACGCAGAACGGCCTGCCTTTCGCGCTCGGCCGTCGCCCCGACGGCTGGCTCGGCGCCGAGCGCGGCTCGTTCGAGTTCATGCTGAAGCCAGGCCGCAACGGCACGCTGCGCGTCGATCTGGGCGCCGGCCGCATCCTGACCTTCCGCGAGCTCGGCCGCCGCAAGGCCGTGCCTGCAGCCATCGCCGGCACCTACGCGTCGGCCGATACCGGCGCGACATGGCGCATCGAACGGCAGGACGGCACGTTCGCGGCCCATGTCAGCGGACCCCTGATCGCTGGCGGCGCGCCTTGGCCGATCAGCGGCATCGACGCCGACACGGTCGAAATCGCCACCCCCGGCAACTGGCTCGCCGTCACGCAGCTCGCCCGCCTCGAACGCGACCGCAGCGGCAAGGTCACTGCCCTCGTCGTCTCGACCGGCCGCATCAAGAACATGCGGTTCGAGCGGTTGGAGTAGTCAGCGCACACGCAGTGTGGCGGAAGAAGATGCGCCACTGGAGTGGCGCGCTCCCTTGAGCGCTCATCGGAGCGCGCAACTCCAGTTGCGCTCATACGTCGGCCGGACGAGCACTCCGTCGACGGTCAAATCGTCCGTTCGACCAGCAGCTTCTTGATCTCGGCGATCGCCTTCGCCGGATTGAGGCTCTTGGGACAGGTCTTGGTGCAGTTCATGATCGTGTGGCAGCGGTAGAGCCGGAACGGATCCTCGAGGTTGTCGAGCCGCTCGCCCTTGGCCTCGTCGCGGCTGTCGGCCAGCCAGCGATAGGCCTGCAGCAGGATCGCGGGACCGAGATAGCGATCGCCGGCCCACCAGTAGCTGGGGCATGAGGTCGTGCAGCAGAAGCAGAGGATGCACTCCCACAAGCCGTCGAGCTTGGCGCGCTCCTCCGGCGACTGCAGACGCTCGCGCGTCGGCGGCGGGCTGGCGGACTTGAGCCACGGCTCGATCGAGGCGAGCTGGGCATAGGCCGCGTTGAGATCGGGCACCAGGTCCTTCACCACCGGCATGTGCGGCAGCGGATAGATCTTGATGTCGCCTTTCACGTCGGAAATGTACTTGGTGCAGGCCAGCGTGTTGGTGCCGTCGATGTTCATCGCGCACGAGCCGCACACGCCCTCGCGACAGGAGCGGCGGAAGGTGAGCGAGCTGTCGATCTCGTTCTTGATCTTGATCAGGGCGTCGAGGACCATCGGACCGCAGGCGTCCATGTCGACTTCGTAGGTGTCGATCCTGGGCTTCTGGCCATCGTCCTGCGTCCAGCGGTAGACCTTGAACGCTCTGACGTTCTTGGCCCCCGACGCCGCCTTGTAGGTCTCGCCCACGCCGATCTTCGAATTGGCGGGCAGTGCAAACTCAGCCATCGCTTCCTCTCGAAACAGCCGTCGCGCTCAGTACACCCGCGCCTTGGGCGGGAAGGACTGGACGTCGTTGCTCATCGGCTGCAGGTTGACCGGCCGGTAGTCGATGCGCGTCTTGCCCGTCTCGGGATCGACCCACACCGCCGTATGCTTCAGCCAGTTCTTGTCGTCGCGCTCGGGATAGTCCTCCTGCGCATGGGCGCCGCGGCTTTCCTTGCGGTTGGCGGCGGAGCGGATCGTCGCCAGCGCCTGCAGGATCAGGTTCTCGAACTCCAGGGTCTCCATCAGGTCGGAGTTCCAGATCATCGAGCGATCCTTGACGCGGATGTCCGTCTTGCCGGCGAACACCTTGTCGAGGTTGGCGCAACCCTCGTCGAGCGTCTTGGTGGTGCGGAACACGGCACAGTCGTTCTGCATCGTACGCTGCATCTGCGTGCGCAGTTCGGCGGTCGGGGTGCCGCCCGAGGCATGGCGCAGCCGGTCGAGGCGAGCGATCGCCGCTTCGCCCGCATTGCGCAGGTCCTTGTGCGGCGCGCCCGGCGTCAGCTGAGAG
>DATEID010000203.1:0-25655 GCA_035279245.1 Reyranella sp. | reverse complement strand
GGATGGCAGTGTTGAAGCGCCGCACGCGGCCGTCCTCATTGGCAAGCTCGGCATAGCCCATGGAGAAGCCGAGCCCCAGGCGCTTGGCCTCGGTGAAAAGGGGCGCCGTCTCGTTCGATGGCATCTCTTTTTCAAAGAAGGGGTCGATCTCGGCCTGGTCCGTCATCCACCAGCGCGGAAAGAACGTGGTGAGCGTGAGCTCGGGAAATACGACGAGATCGCAGCCCATGCGCTTCGCCTCGCGCAGATGCGCGACCATGCGCTCCACGACATCGCGCCGTGTATGGCGGCGTTCGATGGGCCCCATCTGCGCAGCGCCGACCGTCAAGAATCGACTCATTCTCATCCTCCGATCGCCGATTATGGCTGCGGAAGACAGACGGTCCAAGGCTCATGGCCCCGCGCGTTTCGCGTCGTTGGTGAACTCCGCCGAGCAGAAGGTGCCGCCCTGGAAGAGATCGCCGACGGGATCGGGCCCGATCTTCGCCTGCTCGGCTTCGGCGTGGGCGCGGAACGCCTCGGCTTTGCCGGTGGGGCGGTAGCCGAGCTTCTGCGCCCGGGAATTGTCCCACCAGCTCGCGGCGTTGTCCGAGGCGCCATAAAGGATCTCGAAACGGATCCTGGGATGCTCCAGCCCGATCCGGATCAACTGCACGAGGTCCTCGGGCGAGATCCAGATCGACAGCCGTCGCGCATCGATCGGTCGCGGTCCGACATTGCCGATCCTGAGGCAAGTGACGTCGATGCCGTGCTTGTCCGAATAGAGTGCCGCCAGCGCCTCGCCGAAAACCTTGCTGACGCCGTAGCGGCTGTCCGGCCGCACCGTGACGTCGGTGCCGATCCTTTTCCTGCGCGGATAGAAGCCGACGGCATGGTTGGAGGAAGCAAAGACGATCCGCTTGACGCCGGCCTGCCGCGCCGCCTCGAAGAGATTGTAGCAGCCGACGATGTTGGCTTGCAGGATCGCGTCCCACGCTCCTTCGGCGGAGTGGCCGCCGAAATGAAGGACGCTGTGCGCACCTCTCACCACATTGGCAACCTCTTCCGGCTTGGTGAGGTCGGCAGCGACGAACGTCTCCTCCGGCCGCAGATCTTTGGGGCGGACGCGATCGCTCAGCACCAGGCCCGGATAGTCGGGAGCCAGCAAAGGTCGGATCATGGTGCCGATGCCGCCCGCAGCGCCCGTGAAGACGATGCGCCGCGATCCGTCGAGAGCGTCCGGCATACGTTCCTCCTTGCTTTTGTTCCTTGTTCTTGGGCTTGCGTTGTAACGCCCGCGCGGAACGCGGACGATAGCAATGACTGCATGTCTCGAGCCACTCCGGCCATCGGTTAGCGCTGCGGTGACCGTGCAAACCTATATAATAGCTGCATGGGGACAGCCGATTTCGGCGGTATCGAACGGAAGCCGCGGTGGGGACTGGCAGCGAAGCTTCTGGCTGTCCTGATCCTGCTGGGGGCGATCGCTGTCCTTGTCACGAGCGTGCTGGGTTACATGCGCGCCCGCGATGCTCTCGAAGCGTCGATCTTCAACCAGCTCACGGCTGCCCGGCGGACCAAGGCCCTGGAAGTGGAGAATTACTTCCGCACCATCCGCAACGAGCTGCAGGTGCTTGCGGCCTCCAAGATGGTGGTGGACGCCACACGCGGCTTCTCCTCGGCGTTCGAGGAACTCGACCGCAGGCAGGACACTGGCGGGCTGCGGGCAAAACTCGAAGACTGGTACGCCAAGTACTATCTGCCCGACGTTCGCCACGTCCTTGGCTGGGACGTTCGATTGGAAGACTACCTGCCAGTGGGACCGGCGGCCACCTATCTCCAGTACTATTACATCGTTGCCAATATGCAGCCTGCGGCGCAGCGCAGACTGCTCGATGACGCCGGGGACGGCAGCCGCTACAGCGCTCTCCACGCCCTCTACCATCCGCTGCTGCGCAAGGCCGGCGCAGCCTTCGGCTTCTTCGATTTGATGCTGGCCGACACGAAGTCCGGTCGGCTGGTCTATGCCATGGCCAAGGAAGTGGATTTCGCCACTTCCCTGAAGGGCGGACCGTATCGAGACAGCAATCTCGCCACGGCCGTCGCGCAATGCGCCACCATTGCCGATCCCTCGGCCACATGCCTCGTGGATTTCGCCCCGTACATGCCTTCAGGAGGTGCGCCGATCGCTTTCATGGCCGCCCCCGTGATCGATCAGGGGGTCGTGACAGGCGTATTGATCGCACAGCTCTCGATCGATGAGATCGATCGCGTGGTCACCGGCGGGCGGCACTGGCGCGAGGAGGGATTTGGCGATACCGGCGAGGCCTATCTGGTCGGGCCGAGCTACTTCGTGCGCTCGGGCGCGCGGCTCTTCTACGAGAACCGTGACGCCTTTTTTGCCCAGGAAGCGGCCGCCGGCACGCCTGCCGAAGAGCTGGACGCGATTCGCCGCTACGGCTCTCCGGTCCTTCATCAGCGGATCGACAATCAGGCGACCCGGGCGGCTCTCGCCGGACTGGAGGGAGCCGGCCAGATCATCGGCGTTCGCGGAAAGCCGTCGCTCGATTCGTGGGGTCCGCTCTCCATTCCCGGCGTGAAATGGGCTCTCGTCGCCAAGATCGAACGGGACGAGGCTTTCGCGCCGATCTACCGCCTCCAGCGCGACCTTGCGATCGTCGGCGTGCTGACGCTCCTGGTTGTCCTCGCGATCGGCGCCTGGCTTTCGCACTCCCTCATGGCGCCGCTGCGTCAACTGACCGCCAGCGTGAGGCGCTTTGCGTCAGGCGATCCGGAGGCGAAGGTCGAGGTGCGCACCCGAGATGAAATCGGGCAGCTTGGCGCCGCCTTCAACAGCATGGTCGACGATATCACCGCCAAGAACGCGATGATCGAGAGCAAGAACCGAGAAAACGAGGAGCTCCTGCTCAACGTCCTGCCGGCGCCGATCGCGAACCGGCTGCGCGGCGGCGAACACAGCATCGCCGACGGTTTCGCCGAAGTCACCGTTGCCTTCGCCGACCTGGTCGGATTCACCGCACTGACTTCCGACATGCCGCCGCAGAACGTCGTGACGCTGCTCAATGGGCTTTTCTCGCGCTTCGATACCGCCGCGCAAGAGCTCGGCATCGAGAAGATCAAGACCGTGGGCGACGCCTACATGGCGGTGTGCGGCCTGCCAACGCCAGTCGAAGATCATGCCGAGCGCATGGTGCGGATGGCAATTCGCATGATCCACATCACCCGCGAGCATGCGCTCGAGAACAGGGTGTCGATGAAACTGCGCATCGGCATAAACAGCGGGCCGGTCGTCGCCGGCGTCATCGGCAAGAGCAAATACATCTACGATCTGTGGGGCGACACGGTGAATCTCGCCAGCCGCATGGAGGCCGGTGGTATTCCCGATTCGATCCAGGTGACCCGCGCGGTCTACGAGCGGCTGAAGGATCAGTTCGTCTTCGAGCCCCGCGGCTCCATCGAGGTCAAAGGCAGGGGAAGCGTCGAAACATGGGTGCTGCGGCTCTAAGATAAGAATGCTTATTTTTTGTCGTCCTGAGCGCAGCGAAGGACCTCATGTCATTCCAGCCAGCACACCGGTCGCAATCGGCATGAGATCCTTCGCTGCGCTCAGGATGACAGAAAAAGAGAGGCGTTCTTCACTCTCATCTGCACCGATAGTTGGCCTTAAGAAAAACTCAGCCGCCTTCGGCCAATTCCAGCATCAGGTTCAGGAGCACCTGCGCGCCGACGACCAGATCGTCCGGCTCCGTATGTTCCTTGATGTTATGGGAGAGGCCAGCGACCGAAGGCACGAAGATCATCGCCGTGGGACAAAGCCGCTGCATCATCTGCGCGTCGTGGCCGGCGCCGGATGGCATGCGGCGGGTGCTGAGAGACAGGGCTCGCGCATGGTGCTCGACGCGATCCACGAGCTTGGCATCGAAGATCACCGGTTCGAAGCGAGCCAGCACCTTGCTCTCGACCTCCAGCCGCTCCTCCCGCGCGAGCTCGGCGATATGCGTCGCCACGCGTGCCTCGGCTTCCTCGAGGCGCGCTTCGTCCGTGTTGCGCAGGTCGACCGTGAAGACTGCGCGGTTCGGCACGACATTGATCAGGTTCGGCCGCAGCGACAGCGAGCCGATCGTGGCGACCTGATGGCCACCCATCTCCCAGGCGAGCTTACGGACAAACAGATTGACGGAAGCGGCAAGGTAACCGGCGTCGCGGCGCAGCCGCATCGGCGTGGTGCCCGCGTGGTTGGAAACCCCGGTGACCGTGTATTCCGTCCAGGAAATGCCCTGCACGCTTTCGACGACGCCGATGCGAACTTTCTCCTCGTCGAGGATCGGACCCTGCTCGATATGCAGCTCGACGAACGCATGCGGCCGGATCGCGCCGGGCTTCGCACTGCCGAGATAGCCGATGCGGCACAGCTCGTCGCCAACCGCGACGCCTTCCTTATCTGCGGCGGCATAGGCCTCGTTGAGGCCAAGCCCACCCGCATAGACCAGGCTTCCCATCATGTCCGGCTGGAAGCGCGCGCCCTCCTCGTTGGTGAAGAAGGCGACGGCAATGGGCCGGCGTGTCGTGATCTTTGCAGCATTCAGCGCGCGCACCACCTCGAGGCCGGCGAGCACGCCGTAATTGCCATCGTAGCGGCCGCCAGTGGGGACGGTGTCGATATGGCTGCCGGTCATGATCGGCGCCAGCTTCTCGCGACCCGCGCGCAGGCCGATCACGTTGCCGATGGCATCGATCTGCACGTCGAGCCCGAGCACCTTCATCCAACCAACCACCAGGTCGCGCCCCGCCTTGTCCTCGTCGCTCAGCGCCAGGCGCGCGCAGCCACCGCCGTCGAGGGCGCCGATTTCCGCCAGCTCGTCCAATGCCATCAGAAGGTGCGCGCCGTCGATTGCCGGAACCATCGTTTCCTCAATGAAACCAGCACCTTAGTCGACGGCCATCGGCGAGGCAAAAGATCACGCCGCGTTGATCCGGATTGCCTTGCCAGCGCCACGGCCGCAGATCAGTTAATAGGAACGATGTCGCGTCTGCTGGCCCTCCTCGTTTCGCTCCTGCTTGCGCTGCCCGCTGCGGCGCAGTCCGTCGTCACGACAGACAATGTGCGGGCCGAGCTCCTGTCCGAGGTGTCCCAGGTGAAGGCCGGTGAGCCCTTCTGGGTCGCCTTGCGCGAGACGATGCGGCCGCATTGGCATACCTACTGGAAGAACCCAGGCGACGCAGGCCAGCCGACCGATATCGCCTGGAAGCTGCCCGCCGGGGTGACCGCGGACCCTATCGTTTGGCCCGCACCGACCAAGATCGACGTGAGCGGTGTCGTCAACTACGGCTTCGAAGGCGACATCCTGCTCCTGGTGAAGATCACGCCACCGGCCGATTTCAGCGGATCGACGCTGTCGCTGGCGGCCGATGCCCACTGGCTGGTCTGCAGCGACGTCTGCATCCCCGAAGAGGGCAAGTTCAGTCTCAGCTTGCCGGTCGGCCCGGCGGCCACGCCGGCCGATCCCGCGACACGCGCGCTGTTCGACGCGGCGCGGCGCCAGGTACCTACCGAGAGCCCGTGGCCCTCCCGCTTCGGCGTGGCGCCATCGGGCGATCCGATCCTTGTCGTCGATGCCAAGGGGCTGAAGCCCGACACGATCCGCGACGTCTATTTCTTTCCCGCCGAATGGGGTCCCGTCGCCAACATGGCGAAGCAGACGGCGCATGTCACGGCAAGCGGCATCCGCGTCCCGCTCAAGAAGGGTGACGCCAAGGCGGCGACCCCGCAGCAGCTTGCCGGCACGCTGGTGCTCAGCGAAAAGACCGGCGATGGCGAGCACCGCCAAGCCTTCGACATCATGGCCAGGTTCGACCCGACAGTGGCGACCGATGCTGCGTCGTCGGCAGCGAGCGATGCCGAGGCGCTGTCGCTCTGGCGGGCCCTTGCCTTTGCCCTGTTGGGCGGCCTGATCCTGAATCTTATGCCCTGCGTGTTCCCCGTGCTGGCGATGAAGGCGGCCTCCTTCGTCCGCCTGGCCGGCCACTCCCGGACCGAGATCCGCCGTGATGGCATCGCCTATACGGCGGGGGTGCTCACCTCGTTCGGGCTGATGGCGGCTGCCGTGCTGGCAATACGGGCCGGCGTCGGCGAAGTAAGCTGGGGCTTCCAGTTCCAGTCGCCGATCTTCTCCCTCCTGGTCGCCTATCTCTTCTTCGTGGTCGGGCTCAACCTCTCGGGTGTGTTCGAGGTGGCGGGACGCTTCACCGGGCTCGGCCAGGGCCTGGCCGGTCGTGGCGGCCTGACCGGTGCCTTTTTCACCGGAGTCCTGGCGGTCGTTGTGGCCACGCCCTGCACCGCCCCGTTCATGGCCGCCGCCCTGGGCTTCGCCCTGAGCCAGCCGGCGCCACAGACGGTCGCCGTGCTGTTGGCACTGGGCCTTGGTCTCGCGCTTCCGTACCTCGTCCTCGCCTTCACGCCCACGCTGCAACGGCTGATGCCGCGGCCCGGAGCATGGATGGATCGGCTGCGCCAGTTCCTTGCGTTCCCGATGTACGCTTCGGCAGTCTGGATGATCTGGGTGCTGACGCAGCAGACCGGCGCGGACGGCGTGCTCTATGCGCTGGGCGGCATGGTGCTGATCGCCTTTGCGATCTGGCTGCTGCGGCTGGGCGCGCCGATCTCGCGAACGGTCTGGCTGCGCCGTGGGCTCGCCTCCATCGCCGTCCTGCTGGCCTTCGCCGCCGCGCTGAAGCTCGAAGACCAGCCGGCCACGGCCGCCTCCGCCGCCGGCGGCCCGTCGACCGGCGTCAGCTTCGATGGCTGGGAACGTTTCTCGCGCGCCCGGCTCGATGAAGCGGTCTCTGCCCGCAAGCCGGTGTTCGTCGATTTCACCGCCGCCTGGTGCATCACCTGCCTGGTCAACGACCGCGTGGCGCTCGACACCGCAGTCACCCGGCGCGCCTTCGAAGAGACCGGCACGGTGAAGCTCAAGGGCGATTGGACCAATCGCGATCCGGAGATCACCGCGACGCTGAACGAGTACGGTCGTGCCGGCGTGCCGCTTTATCTCTATTGGGCGCCCGGCGCCGACCGGCCGAAGATCCTGCCGCAGATCCTCACCGAAGCATCGGTGGTCGCGACGCTCACCTCGAACCAGCAAGCCAAGCGATAGGAGGACACCGTGTCGAACACCGTCGTTCACCGCCGCGCAGTGCTGTTGGCCAGCGCGGCCCTCATTGTTGCACCGATGGCGGCGCGGGCGGCGGCGGACGTCGGCGGATCCGCGCCCGTCTTTACCGCAACCGACAGCAACGGCAAGACGTGGTCGCTGGCGGAGCTTCACGGCAAGATCGTGGTGCTTGAGACGACGAACCACGACTGTCCTTACGTGGGCAAGCACTACCGGTCGGGCAACATGCAGGCGCAGCAGCGCGAAGCGGCCGCGGCGGGTGTCGTCTGGTTCACGGTGGCGTCTTCGGCACCGGGCAAGCAGGGATATGTGACGGCCGCGGAGGCCAACGAGATCGTCGCGGCGCACCATGCCGCGCCGGCCGCGGTGCTGCTCGATCCCGAGAGTCGGATCGCGCGGGCCTATGGCGCCACCGTCACACCGCATATGTATATCGTCGATGCTTCCGGGGTGCTGGTCTACAAGGGCGGCATCGATTCCATCGCCTCGACCGACATCGACGACATCCCGCGCGCCAAGCAGTACGTGCGCGCGGCGCTCGCCGAGCTGCAGGCCGGCAAGCCTGTTACCGACGCCTCCACCCGGCCCTACGGTTGCAGCCTCAAATACGCCGGCAGCGCCTGAGGGTTCTGCCCGGGGACGTGTGACGGCGCGCTCGGACCTATGAACCTCCTATCCCCAGCTCAAAAAGACGCCGATGTCCCCTCGAAGCCCTGCGGGACGATTGATAATCTCGTATTTCAGGTGATAGCCGCGCGCTTTGAGCTGCCTCTCCCAGAACTGGAAAATTTCCTTCGGTATCCCTGTCAGGGTTCGTTCCCAGCCTTCCTCGGCCTGATCGATCGCCCGACCATTGTCCGTGCACAGGTGATTCGGAAACTGAAAGACCTGGACCGACATCAGTCCATTTTCGACGGCCCGGTTTATGATGTGCCCAGCCTTTTCGATGACCTGGTCATCCGTCAGTCCCGATGGCTTGCTGATGCGATCCAGGAAGGCCTGCTTTTCGGCCTCGGCCGCGGCGTGCGCCTTTAGCGCCGCAGAGGCCTTTGCCGCCTCGGCGGTAGCGATCTTCGTCTGCAATTCCTTCACGCTGGGCAAATCGATCATGGCTGTCCTCCGTCAACCGGGCCTCAGTATCTCTGCTCGACCATGCGGCGCTTTGTGAGGAAGGTGCTGTCGTCGTACCTGTGCTTCTCCGAGCGTTCGGGCAGATTTGCCTTTTCTCGGTCGACTTTTTGATACGGTATTTCCGACAGGATATGCGCAATGCAGTTCAGTCGGGCGCGCTTCTTGTCATTGGAATCGACGATGTGCCAGGGAGCATGGTCGACGTCCGTGTGCTTGAACATGAGGTCGCGTGCTTTCGAATAGTCGTACCATCGTCTGTACGACTCGAGGTCCATCGGGCTCAGCTTCCATTGCCGCAATGGATCGTCGATGCGCGCCCGGAAGCGCCGCTCTTGCTCGCCCTGGCTCACTTCGAGCCAAATCTTTATGAGGCGCACGCCGCCGTCGATGATGAATTTCTCGACAATCGGACAAAGCTCAAGGAAGCGCCGGTGTTCCTCTTCGCTGCAAAAGCCCATCACGTATTCGACACCCGCGCGGTTGTAC
Organism: Reyranella sp.; assembly: GCA_035279245.1. Classification (GTDB taxonomy): domain Bacteria; phylum Pseudomonadota; class Alphaproteobacteria; order Reyranellales; family Reyranellaceae; genus Reyranella. The sequence continues at coordinate 16,866 of DATEID010000203.1, read as the reverse complement.
CAACTGCGATCGAAAATCACGATCTCGCCCCTCGCCGGGAACCGTTCGACGTAGCGCTGGATATACAGCTGTGACTTTTCGCGATCCGACGGCGCCGGCAAGGCAACCACGCGAAACACGCGTGGGCTGACGCGTTCCGTGAGGGCTTTGATCGTACCGCCCTTGCCAGCGGCATCGCGACCCTCGAAGACGAGAACGATCCTCTCGCCGCTCGCCTTGATCCATTCCTGCAGATGGCAAAGCCGGGTCTGCAGCTTGCGCAACTCGCGCATGTAGGTCTTGCGATCGAGCTTGCCGTTGTCGTGCTTCTTCGACATCCGACCCCCAAATCTTCGCAATGAGACTGCGAAGTATGATTGTCGGAGACGGAGGCGATCCAGAGAAAAATGCTATGATCGCGGTGAGCGTATGATATTTTCTTTCAAACCGGGCCGATAAGCCAGATGCGGGGGAGATGGGCTGGAACAGGCGATATGCGCTGCGAAGCTATGTCAGGTCGGCGCTGTGGGTCGTGCCGCTTGTGGCCTACCTTGCCTCAATCGTGGCGATCCGCATCCTCGGCCGTGTCGATGAATGGCTCGGCTGGTCGTGGGCCTGGGTGCTGGAGGTGCCTGTGGCGCAAACCGCGCTGCAGGGGGTCATCACCGCGACGCTTTCCTTCATCGTCTTCACCTTCAGCTCGCTCCTGGTGGCGATCCAGGTGGCGAGTGCCCAACTCACGCCGCGGGTCATCGCCACGACCCTGCTGCGCGACAACTCGATCCGGACGGTCGTGGCCCTCTTCGTCTTCACGCTCGCCTTCTGCCTCGGCACGCTCGCGCGGACCCAGGACCGAGTGCCGTATCTGCTGCTGCTGATCGCCTTCGTGCTGGGCGGCACGTCGCTCGCAGCCTTCCTCTACCTGATCGACTATGCGGCGCGGCTGCTGCGGCCAGTCAGCATCGTCTGGCGAATCGGCGAAAAGGGGCTGTCCGTCATCGAGGCGGTCTACCCGGCAAGGATAGAGAAGCATCACGTGCCGACGCCGCCGCGGCCGGCGCTTGGCACTCCCGATCGTGTCGTCGTCCATCGCGGCGTATCGGCGATCGTGCTCGCCGTCGACTTCGTCACGCTGCGCAGCGAGGCCCAGCGCACCGATGGCGTCATCGAGTTCGCCTGCCAGGTCGGCGACTTCGTGGCGGTGGGCGAGCCGATGTTCCTGCTCCATGGCGGTGCGGCTTCGGCCGATGACGGCAAACTGCGATCCGCCGTGGCCATGGGGCCGGAGCGGACGATCGAGCAGGATGCGACCTTCGCCTTCCGCGTCATCGTCGACATCGCCATCAAGGCCTTGTCAAAGGCGATCAATGATCCCACGACAGCCGTTCTGGCGATCGACCAACTTCATCGTCTGCTGCGCGCGACCGGCCGACGTCATCTGCACGACGACGTGATCAGGGGCGATCGCGGCGAGATGCGGGTGATCTTCCGGACGGCAAGCTGGGATCACTTCGTGCACCTCGCTTGCCGGGAAATCCGGCTCTACGGCGTGGAGAATTTCCAGGTGGCCCGGCGTCTGCGCGCGATGCTCGAGAATCTCGTGCTCGTGCTGCCGGAGGCGCGCCGCCCAGCCTTGCGTGAGGAACTGGACCTGCTCGACCTTACCCTTGAGCGTCTCGACCTGCTGCCGCAGGATCTCAAGTTGGCGCGCGTACCCGACCTGCAAGGCCTGGGAGGATCGTCACGATGACAATCGGGCATTCCCGCCTCCGCACCTTGCACGTTGGCATCGGGCTGTTGCTCGCGAACCCGTCAGCCGTGCTGGCGCAGGCGACAGTCGCGGAATGGTCGACCGTTGCCAGCACGACGAACGCGACCTGCGGCGAAGGATTCTCGGCCGATGTGGTCGAAGTGCCCGGATCCATGACGTTGACCTTCCTCTTCAATGGCAAGAAGGTGTCCGAAGTGAGCATAATGCTGGCCGCCGATGGGAGCGGAAGAGTCGAGGCCAGCGGCATCGCCGGGCGCATGCTCCACGAGGTCGCCGCTGGCAAGGGCAAGCGCCCCATCAGGTCGTCTCAGGTTGGGGGAGTCTGCCGATGGTCGTGGATGCCGAATTGAGACGAGGGCGTCGGTATGGCTTGCTGCTGGTCCTGGGCGTGCTGCTGCCGTGGAATGCACTGCATGCGCAGTCCGCTTCCAGCCAGGTGACGCCCGTTGGAACGGTTCTCGCGGAGAAGCGGCCCGTCACCCAGGCGACGAGCTTCGTGGGCCGCGTGCAGGCGCGGGACCGCGTCGACGTCAAGGCGCGGGTGACGGGATATCTCGAGGAGGTTCTGTTCAAGGAAGGCGACGTCGTCGCTGCTGGGGCGCCGCTCTATCGGATCGAATCCGGGCCGTTCGAGGCCGCCGTCCGGCAGGCCGAGGGCGAGGTGCTACGCGCAGAGGGGCAGCTCACCAACGCCACCTTACAGCGAAAAAGATCGGACGAGCTCGTCAAGACCGGTGCGCAGTCCGTGGCTGTCCGCGATGAACGGGTCGCCGCCGAGCAGACGGCGCAAGGCAACCTCGCATCTGCCCAGGCGGCCCTGCAGAACGCCAAGATCAATCTCGGCTATACGCAAATCACGTCACCGATCGCCGGCCGCATCGGACGTTCGGTCGTGACGAAAGGCAACGTGGTCGGGCCGGAGTCCGGCACGCTGACCACGATCGTCAGCGTCGATCCGATGTATGTGCTGTTTCCTGTGAGCCAGCGCGAGTTCCTCGACCTCCAGAAAGAGGGCCGGCAGGCCAATACGGCGGCGAATGCGGAAGGCCTGCTCGTGCGGCTCCGCTTCTCGGACGGCTCGCCCTACAGCGAACCGGGGCGGATCAACTTTGTCGACGTGACGGTCAATCAAGGAACCGACACGGTCCTCGTGCGCGCCACCGTGCCCAACGCAAAAGACGTGCTGGTCGATGGGCAACTGCTGCAGGTCGCCGTCGAGCAGGAAAAGCCGGTCGAACGCATCCTGGTGCCGCAAGCCGCGCTGATCGCCGACCAGGAGGGTGTCTATGTCTTCATCGTGGAAGGCGGCAAAGCCGTCGTCCGGCGGGTGAAGCTGGGGGGCGAGACCGGCCCGAACGCCATCGTTGCCGAGGGACTCAAGGGAGGTGAGCAGGTGGTCGTGGAGGGACTTGGCTCGTTGCGGGCCGGAGCGCCGGTTCAGGCCTCGCCGGCGATGACCGCGACCGGAGGCTGAAGCGATGCTGTCATCGGTCTTCGTCGACCGGCCGCGGCTGGCGATCGTCATCGCCATCGTGACGGTGATCGCAGGCGCTATCGCGCTCGTGACCATCCCGCTGGCGCAATATCCGGATATCGTGCCACCGCAGGTCTCCGTCACAACCACCTATCCCGGCGCGTCGGCGGCGGTCGTGGAGGCAACCGTCGCCCAGCCGTTGGAAGCCCAGCTGGTCGGCGTGGACCGTGCCATCTACATGCGCAGCGTCAGCGGCAATGACGGCAGCTATTCCTTGAAGGTGTCGTTCGAGCTTGGCACCGACCCGGATATCAATACCGTCAACGTCAACAACAGGGTGCAAGCCGTCGTGGCGCGGCTGCCGGCCGAGGTGAAGCAGCAGGGCGTCACGGTGCAGAAGCAGTCGACGGCGCTGCTCGGTGTGCTCTCGGTCTATTCGCCCAAGGGGACGAAGGATCCACTTTTCATCTCCAACTACGTCACGATCAATGTGCTCGACCGTATCAAGAGCACGCCGGGGGTCGGCTCCGCGACATTGTTCGGACCGCAAGACTACTCGATGCGGGTCTGGATACAGACGGATCGCCTGACCGGCCTCAATCTCACGACGGGCGACATCGTCGCGGCGATCCAGGCCCAGAATGTCCAGGCGGCGGTGGGCCGCGTCGGCGCGCGGCCGATCTCGAACGACCAGCAGCTTCAGCTCAATATCCAGACCAAGGGCCGCTTGACCTCGCCGGAGGAGTTCGCGCGGATCGTCATCCGCACAAATCCGGATGGCTCGATCCTGCGGCTGGGCGACGTTGCCCGCATCGAGCTCGGCGCCGCCAATCTCGATCGCGAGACGCGGTTGAACGGCAAGCCGGCGACGGTGATCGGCCTCTACCAGGCGCCGGGCACCAACGCGGTCAACACGCTCGCCGCGGTGAAGGCGGCGATGGGCGAGATGGCGCATGACTTTCCGCCCGACCTCGACTGGAAAATCACCTACGACCCGACGGTGTTCGTGACATCCACCATTGAAGAGGTCGAGAAAACGCTGGTCGAAGCCTTCGTCCTGGTCGTTCTGGTGGTGTTCCTTTTCCTCGGAAGCTGGCGCGCTACGCTCATTCCGACGGTCGCCGTCCCCGTGAGCCTGATCGGCACATTTGTGGTGTTGCTGGCCGTCGGCTACTCCGCCAACACCGTCTCGCTTCTCGCGATCGTGCTGGCGATCGGGATCGTGGTCGATGATGCCATTGTGGTGGTCGAGAACGTCGAGCAGGTGATGGAATCGCATCCCGACCTTTCGGTCGCCGATGCGACCAAGATGGCGATGGGGCAGATCACGGCGCCGATCATCGCCATCACCCTCGTCCTGCTGTCGGTATTCGTGCCGATTGCCTTCATCCCCGGCATCTCGGGCGAGCTGTTCCGCCAGTTCGCGGTCACGGTCGCGGTGTCGATGTTCCTGTCGGCGATCAACGCGCTGACGCTCTCGCCAGCCCTATGCGCCATCCTGCTGAAGCGCCACGAGGGTCCGCGACGCGGCATCATGGGATGGATCATGCGCGCAATCGATCGCGTGCGGGACGCCTACGGCGATCTCGTGGCGCGTCTGGTCCAATTCTCGATCGTCGGGATCGCGATGGTTGCGGTGGCGATGATCGGAACGGTCCTGCTGTCGCGCGTCACACCGACCGGCTTCCTGCCGGAGGACGATCAGGGCGCGTTCTTCGTCATCGCCCAGCTTCCCGACGGTGCCTCGGTGGCGCGCACGAGCGACTATGTCGCCCGGATCGAGCGCCTGATCGCCGCGGAGGATACGGTCGACAGCTACACCTCCGTCATCGGTCTCAACTTCATCGACAACTATTCGCAGGCCAATGGCGCCTTCGTCATCGTTTCGCTAAAGCCCTTCCATGACCGTCTCGCCCGGGAGCGCGGTGCCCCGGCGGTGATCGCCCGCCTCAACAATAAGTTTCGCGGGATCCGTGGCGGAACCGCGATAGCCGTGGCCCCGCCGCCGATCATCGGCCTCGGGACCGCGGGCGGGTTCAGCTACATGCTGAAAAGCATGAGCAACTCGGATCCCAAGGCGCTCGCGCAAGCGTTGCGGGGCATGCTGGTGGCGGCAAATCAGAACCCGAATCTGACGCGGGTCTTCAGCACCTTCTCGGCCACGACGCCCTCGATCCATCTCGATATCGACCGCGACAAGGTCCAGGTCCTTGGCCTCAAGCTCTCGGACGTCTTCCAGGCGCTGCAGGCGTCGCTCGGTGGCTTCTATGTGAACGACATGAACCTTTATGGCCGGACCTGGCAGGTGAACGTTCAGGCCGAGGCCCAGGATCGCGCCAGCGTCGACGATATCTATCGTATCAATGTGCGCAGTGCCGATGGCAACATGGTGCCGTTGCGCAGCCTGCTCGAAGTGCGCGTCGTGATCGGGCCGCAGGCTCTCGTGCGCTACAACAATCGCCTAGCCGTCGCAATCCAGGGAAGCCCGGCGCCCGGCGTTTCCTCGGGGCAGTCGCTGGCGGCGGTGGATCAGGTGGCGAAGGCCACCCTGCCGCCGGGATACCAGGGCGAATGGACCGATGTGTCGTTCCAGGAAAAGCGCGCCGAAGGCAAGACTGGCATGATTCTCGCCTTCGCCATCCTGTTCGCCTACCTGTTCCTCGTCGCCCTCTACGAGAGCTGGACGATCCCGGTCCCGGTGCTGCTGTCCGTCACCATCGGAATCCTGGGCGCGTTCGGCGCCATCCTGCTGGGCGCCCTGACGCTCGACCTCTATGGGCAGATCGGCATGGTGGTGCTGATCGGCCTGGCAGCAAAGAACGGCATCCTGATCGTGGAGTTCGCCAAGGAGAAACGCGAGAGCGGTGTTGCGCTCACACCGGCGGCCGTCGAAGGCGCGCGCTTGCGCTTCCGGCCCGTCATGATGACGTCCTTCGCCTTCATCCTCGGCCTCTATCCCCTGGTCTCCGCGGTGGGTGCTGCAGAGCTCGCGCGACGCAATGTCGGCACGCCGGTGTTCGGCGGCATGCTCGCGGCATCCCTTGTCGGCATCTTCGCGATCCCGCCGCTCTACGTGATGTTCCAGTGGCTGCGGGAAAAGGCGCGTCCAAGTCTGCGGCGGCGCTACGACGCCCTCGCGCCGACAGACAAGAGCACTTCGGTAGACCAACGCGCTTAAGAGAAAGCCACACCAGTCATTTGGATGCAAGGCATCTCGCCCTAGAACTGGACTGCGGGAATGACCGAGCCCCTGCCCACGCCGACGATGACGGCGGTCCGGTAGAGCGACTCGAGAACCTTGTCGTATTCGCGCAACGGCGCATTGGCGACGAAGATCACGTCCTTCGGCTGCACGCCGAACTGCTGCGCCACGAAGACCGAGACGGGCTGCATGAAATCGAGCCGGAAGATGCGGGCGCGCGCGTGCGGGTTGTCCTGGACATCGCCCAGCCGGAACACGTAGAGACCGGTCTTGTTCGCGCGCAGGTCGATCAAGCCCCCGACCTCGCCCAGTGCGTCCGCCAGGGTCATGTTCGGCTTGGTCACCGGCACGTTGCCCGCCTTGGCGACCGCACCCAGCACGGTGATCACCTGCGAGTTCGGCCGGACCACGATCTCGTCGCCCTTCTCGACGGCGATGTCGGCGCCGGCGAGAAGCTCGGAGAGCTGCCTGGCGAGGATCACCCGGCCGTCGCGGCGCACCACGACCGCGAGCTGCGAGGGCCCGCTCGGCGGAGGTGCAGGCTGATCGGCCAATGCTTCCACATTGGCGGGAGCAGCAGCAGTGGAGGCGGCGCCATCCTGGCCGCCATCATCTTGGACTCCGGGCTGGGCGACGCCGCCCGCCCGGTTGATGGCGTCGAGCACGGTCCGCACGCCCTCGGTCATTGGCAGGCGACCGGGCTGCTTGACGCTGCCCGAGACCGTGACGGTGTTGGTACGGTCGGCCGCGAACTCGGCAATCACCTGCGGTTCCTTGGCCTGACCGGCCAGACGGCCTTCGATCCGATGCTCGATCTGGCGCAGATCGAGACCCGCGACTTTCACCGCTCCAACATAGGGAACCTCGATAGTGCCAGCCGGGCTCACGATCTGGTTGCCGAGGGGAAGTGCGGCGGGATTGGTGACAGTCGGAAAGATGCCCCCCGGATAACGCTCGAAGATGCGAACGCGCAGCACGTCGCCGGGCGAGGCGGTGAGCCGGGTGGCGGCCGACGCGTTCCCAGTGGCCGACGCCCTGATCTTTTCCGGTCGGTAGGCTACGACGGTAGTCGGCGTGAGGTCGATGACGTCGAATGGGAATGCCTCGGTGCTGCCCGCCTTGGCGCCGTTCATCCATGGGCCATCGCCCGGCACGGCCTGGCAGCCGGCGACAATCGCGCTGAGCCCCAGGACTCCAAGCCAGATCCGAACCGTCAAGCCAAAGCTCCGCAAAGAACGGCACGCCGCGCCGTCGGCCCACCTCTTAGCGCCGGCGCGCAGGACCGACGAGTCCTTTGTATCCCCGGGCGATGCGACGTCAGGCCTCGGCCAGGCGCCGGCCGCTTTGTGAGTCGAAGAGATGCACCTGGTCGGGATCGATCGAGAAGCGGCGCTTCTCGCCCGGCTGGGCCAGCACATGACCGTCCTGCCTGACCGTCACCAGCTCGCGCGCGAGGGCAAAGCGGCCGTGCAACAGGGTGTCCGCGCCCAGCGGCTCGGCCAGCTCGACCTCGAGTTCCAGCGGACCGTCGGCGGCCGGCTGCAAGTGCTCGGGCCGCAGCCCCACTGCCACCGCCGTGCCCGGCGGCACTGCCGGACGCTTGCCGAGCGCCAGGACGTGCCGGGTCGTGCCCGTGCCCGCGAGCTCCACGGTGCGGCCGCCTTCGCCCACCTTGGCGGCCAGGAAATTCATGGCCGGTGAGCCGATGAAGCCCGCCACGAAAACGGAGGATGGCCGGTCGTAGACCTCCATCGGTGTGCCGATCTGGTCGGCGATGCCCGCATTCATCACGATCAGCCGGTCGGCGAGCGTCATCGCCTCGACCTGGTCGTGGGTGACGTAGATCGAGGTGACGCCCAGCTCGCGCTGCAGGCGCTTGATCTCGAGCCGCATCTGCACGCGGAGCTTGGCGTCGAGATTGGAAAGCGGCTCGTCGAACAGGAAGACCGCCGGTTCGCGAACGATCGCCCGTCCCATGGCGACGCGCTGGCGCTGGCCACCGGAAAGCTGGCGTGGACGGCGGTCGAGCAGCGTCTCCAGCTCCAGCGTCTTGGCCGCCTTGCGCACCCGCGCATCGATATCGTCCCTGGAAAGCCGGCGGATCTTGAGCCCGTAGGCCATGTTCTCGTACACGCTCATATGCGGATAGAGCGCGTAGTTCTGAAACACCATCGCGATATCGCGATCCTTCGGCTCGAGCTCGTTGACGACACGCTCGCCGATCGCCACCTCGCCGGCGGTGATGCGCTCGAGGCCGGCGACCATGCGCAGCAAGGTCGACTTGCCGCAGCCCGAAGGCCCGACGATGACGATGAACTCGCCGTCGGCGATCTCCATGTCGATGCCGTGAATGACCTCGAGCTTGTCGTAGCTCTTCTTGACGCCGCGCAGATGGACTTGCGCCATGGGCTACTTCTCCGTCTCGACGAGACCGCGCACGAACAGGCGCTGCATGAAAACGACGACCAGGACCGGCGGCAGCATGGCGAGCATCGCCATGGCCATCAGAAGATTCCACGAGGGCGTGGCATCGACCACGTTGGCCTGGCGCGTGACGTTCATCACGATGGTGTAGAAGCTCTCCTGCGTCGTGATGAGCAGCGGCCAGAGATATTGGTTCCAGCCGTAGATGAACTGGATGACGAACAGCGCCGCGATCGATGTCCGGCTCATCGGCAGCAGGATGTCCCAAAAGAAGCGCATCGGCGACGCGCCATCGACCCGAGCCGCTTCCGTGAGCTCGTCCGGCACGCTGAGGAAGAACTGGCGAAACAGAAAGGTCGCCGTCGCCGAGGCAATGAGGGGAATGATGAGGCCGGAATAGGAATTGAGCATGTCAAGGCGCGCGACGACGCCGTAGGTCGGGACGATGCGCACCTCCACCGGCAGCATCAGGGTGACGAAGATCATCCAGAAGAAGGTCATCCGCAGCGGGAAGCGGAAATAGACGATGGCGAAGGCGGAAATGATCGAGATCAGGATCTTCCCGATCGCCACGCCCAGCGCCATGATCAGGCTGTTGGTGAGCGTGACGTAGAGCGGAACGGTGCCCGGCCGGTTCTTGTAGCCCTCGGTCAGCACCTCCCGATAGTTCTCGATCAGGTGCGAGCCCGGCAATAGCGGAACCGGCGACTGCAGCATCGTCACTTGATCGTGGGTCGAGGCGACGAAAGTCATCCAGACAGGGAAGGCGATCACGACCGCTCCCACGATCACGATGAGATGTCGAAGAAAGGTCAGCCAGGGCCGGTTCTCGACCATCAGTAATGCACCCGGCGCTCGATGAAGCGGAATTGCACGAAGGTCAGCAGGATCAGCAGCAGCATCAGGATCACCGACTGCGCCGACGAACCGCCCAGATCCTGGCCGCGAAACCCGTCATTCCAGACCTTGTACACGAGGAGGTTGGTGGCCTGTCCCGGTCCACCCTGGGTCAGCGCAGCGATCACACTGAAAGTGCCGATGAAAGCATAGAGCGTGTTGATCACCAGGAGGAAGAAACCGGTCGGCGACAGCAGCGGGAAAGTGATGTCCCAGAACCGCCGCATGGGGCCGGCGCCATCGATGGCCGCCGCTTCGATCAGGGATTTCGGGATCGACTGCAGTCCGGCGAGGAAGAACAGGAAATTGTAGCTGAGCTGGTTCCAGACAGCGGCGATCACCACCAGCGTGAGGGCCTGATTGCCGTTCATGACATAGTTGAAATCGATGCCGATTCCATGAAGCAACCAGACGACGATGCCGACGGAGGGATTGAACAGGAAGCCCCACACCACGCCGGCGACGGCCGGCGCCACGGCATAGGGCCAGATCAGGATCGTCTTGTAGATGGTGGCGCCGCGCACGATCCGGTCGGCCATCACGGCGAGCAGAAGCGATATTGCAAGGCCGATCGAGGTCACCAGGGCGCTGAAGACCAGCGTGACCCGAACCGAATCGTAGTAGTTCGGATCGGACAGCAGACTCGTGAAATTGGCGAACCAGACGAACTTCGAATTGCCGCCGAACGCATCCTCGACCAGCACCGACTGCCACATCGCCTGGGCGGACGGCCAGAAGAAGAAGACCAGCGTGATGATCATCTGCGGCGCTACCAGGAGGTAGGGCAGCCACCGCTCGTTGAAGACGACGCGCTTTTCCATGCGGGCGCTTGGAGCCTTTGAAGCCCCCTCATCCAGCCTCTCCCCCTACCGGGGGAGAGGACCATGAGGGGACATCTCGACCTTTACTTGTTGGCTTCGTCGAACTTGCGCAACAGCTCGTTGCCGCGCTTGACCGCCTCGTCGAGGGCGGACTTGGCGTCCTTCTTGCCCGACCACACGGCCTCGAGCTCCTCGTCCTCGACGTCGCGGATCTGCACGAAGTTGCCGATCCGCAGGCCCCTCGAGTTCACCGTGGGCGGATTGAGCGTGAGCTCCTTCACGGCGATGTCACGGCCCGGGAACTTCTTGTAGAAGCCCGACTCCTGCGTCAGCTTGTAGGCCGCGAGCGTGATCGGCACGTAGCCTGTCTCCTGGTGCCATTTGGCCTGCACCGGCGGGCTCGACAGGAACGTCAGGAACTTGGCCACACCCTTGTACTCTGCCTTCGGCCGGCCCCTCAGGACCCACAGCGTGGCGCCGCCGATGATGGAGTTCTGGGGCTTGGCAATGACGTCCGGCGAATAGGGCATCATGCCGATGCCGACATTCTCGACGCCGAGCGCCTTCTGGATCGCCGAAGCCGAGCCGGACGACGCGATGTGCATGGCGCATTCACCGGAGGTGAAAAGCCCGGTGGATTTGCCCTCGCGACCGCCATAGACCATGCGCTTGTCCTTGACCCAGTCCGCCAGCATCCCGATGAACTTGATGCGCGCGGGGTCGTTGAACTCCAGCTTGATGTCGGTGCCGCCGAAGCCGTTCTCTTTCGTGGCGAACGGCAGGTTGTGCCAGGCGCCATAGTTCTCGATCAGGGTCCAGGTTTGCCATTGCGGGGTGAAGCCGCATTTGACCCCCGACGCGATCAGCTTCTTGCCATCCTCGCCCACTTCCTCCCAGGTCACCGGCGCCTTGTCGGGATCGAGGCCGGCCTTCTTGAACTCCTCTTTGTTCCAGTAGAAGACCGGCGTCGAGGAATTGAACGGCATCGAGAGGAGCTTGCCGTCGGTCGTCGAGTAGTAGGAGTAGACTGGGCCGATGAACGACTTGGGGTCGAATGGCTCCTTCTCGTCCGCCATGAGTTGGTAGACCGGATAGACCGCGCCCTTGGCCGCCATCATGCTGGCGGTGCCGACCTCGAACACCTGGACGATGTCCGGACCCTGCTTGGCGCGGAAGGCGGCGACGGCGGCGGTCAGGGTCTCCGTGTAGGAGCCCTTGTAGACCGGGATCACCTTGTAGTCCTTCTGCGACTTGTTGAACTGGTCGGCCAGCGCGTTGACTGTCTCACCCAGGTTCCCGCCCATGGCGTGCCACCACTGGATTTCGGTCTGCGCGGCGGCACCTTGCGCGGTCGCCAGCATGGCGACCGCGGCAACGGACGAGAGCAGGGTACGTGACATGACTAGAATACCTCCCAAATAAGCACCCATGTTGTATCGAGGGCGCATGAGACTGCGATGTGTCTGATTTGTTTCAGTCTTGTGACAGTCCACCAAGACTGCTGTGCGAACGCAACCCCCAAAATGCGTCAATCCAGCGCTGCGATGATCGTGTCGGGCGCATCGGTGATGACACAATGCGCGCCCATGCCGACGAGCGCCCGGGCGACGTCGCCGTCGTTGATCGTATAGACACTGAGCAGGTAGCCTGCCTTGCGCACCTCGACGGCACGCGGCGCCGTCAGCTTCTTGCCGTTGGTATTGACGCCGACTGCGGCCACGGCCTTGGCGCGACTGGGCCAATCGTCTTCCAGCATATCGATCAGGATGGCGCGGGAGAACTCGGGCGCGGTCTCGTGGGCGGCCCGCAGCGACGCATCCTTGAAGCTCGAGAGGAGCGGCGCCGGCAAGGCCGTCGGCCAGCATCGCCGCAAGGTCTCGACGACGACCCGACCGGTCTCCGCTTCGCGGCCCTCGCACGGCTTGATCTCGACGTTGCAGCCGAGGCCCAGCTCGCGGAAGCAGTCGATGGCGGCCTCGAAAGTCGGCACGCCCTTCGGCAGATCGGCCGCCCTGGTTCGCGCCACCAGCCGGTCAACGCCGGTCGTGCGCTTGAGCGAGGCGTCGTGCATCAGGATGGGCACGCCGTCGGCCGTCAGCTTTACGTCGGTCTCGACCCACGTCGCGCCGCGCCGCCTCGCCTCGCGGAAGGAATCCAGCGTGTTCTCCGCTGCATAAGCGGGGGCGCCCCGATGGCCAATCACTTTGGGCAGTTGCACCTTTCACCCATCAAACGCTAATTCGGGCGAGCCCAATAGCGAACGCCTCGTCCCATGTCGACCTTTCCCGATCAATTCCGCCTCGACGGCCGCACCGCCCTGGTAACCGGCTCCGCGCGCGGCCTCGGCTGGGAGACGGCGCGTGGCCTGGCCGAAGCCGGCGCGCGCGTGCTCCTGCACGGCCGCTCCGCCGACCGACTGACGCCGCGGCTTGCCGAGCTGCGCGAGGCCGGTTTCGCCGCGGACGGGCTCGCCTTCGACATGGCCGACCGGTCGGCCATGGGCGATGCCGTCGCCAAGGCCGGCCGCATCGACGTGCTGGTGCACAACGTCGGCGAGCGCGATCGTAGGCCCTTCGCCGAGATCGATGCCGACGACTTCGCCCGCCTGGTCGATGTCGATCTCTCGGCCGCCCACGCCCTCGTCAAAGCCGTCCTGCCGGGGATGCTGGAACGCGGGTGGGGCCGCCTGATCCTGGTCGCCTCGATCGTGGCCGACCTCGCCGTGCCGGGCGCCGTCTCCTATGTCGCGGCCAAAGGCGGCCTCACCGCGCTCGCCCGCGCCCTGGCGGCCGAGTTCGGCGCGACAGGTATCACCGCCAACGCCCTCTCGCCCGGCTTCTTCGCGACCGAAACCAACGCGCGGCTCATCGCCTCGCCGCAGGGCGAGAAGCAGCGCGACCGCTGTCCCGCCAAACGCTGGGCGGATCCAAAGGAGATCGCCGGCGCGGCGATCTTCCTCGCCTCGCCCGCGGCGTCTTACGTCAACGGCCACACGCTCGTCGTCGATGGCGGCGTGTCCGCCACCTATCTCGCCTGATGCACGGTTTCGACTCGACTCGCGATGCGCTGAGCCAGGGCCTCGTCGCGGCGATCCTGGTGGCGGTGTTCGCCGCTCTTGCCGCCGATCGCGTGCATCGTGTGCTGGTGCCGATCGGCGCCGTGGCGCTGGTCTGGCTGATCTCCTATTTCACGCCGTTCAAGCTGATCTCCTTCGAGACGGCGATGGAGGCGATCGACCTCAACGTCATCCTGCTGCTGTTCTCGATGATGGCGCTGGTGGGCGTGCTCAAGACCACCAACGTCTTTCCCTGGGCGGTCGACCGGCTGCTCGAGCGCTCGCGCGGCAATCCCAGCCGCGCGGCCCGCCTCATCATCTGGTTCACGGGCATCCTGTCGGCCATCCTCGACAACGTCACGACGGTGATCTTCGCCTATCCCATGGCGTCCGAGATGGCGCGACGGCTCAGGATCAACGGCTCGGCCTTCTTCCTGCCCATGGTGATGGCGGCCAATATCGGCGGGACCGCGACCCTGATCGGCGATCCGCCCAACGTGCTGATCGGCGCCGATCCGCGCAGCGGGCTCTCCTTCATGGATTTCATCTACAACCTGACCGTGCCGTGCATCGCCATGATGATGGTGCTGGTCTGGTTCGCCCGCCGCTACTACGGCGCGGACATCGGCCCGGCCGCCGACCGCGACCATGCCGGCGCCGCCACGCCGACCGGCGCCCGCCTCACCAATGTGTCGTTGCTGCGCACGACCTGCTGGGTCACCGTGGCGATCTTCGCCGGCTTCATGACCCATTCGCTCACCGGCATGCCGGTGTCGGTGCCGGCGGTGATCGGCATCGCCGTCATCCTGTTCGCCCAGGACTACTACTACCTGCGCGAGCACCGGCCGACACCGGAGGAGCGCCAGCACGGCGTGCTCGCGATCCTCGAGAAGGACATCGAGTGGCCGACCCTGGCCTTCTTTATCTTCCTCTTCGTGCTGGTGGGCGCCGCCGTCGCGACCGGCCTGATCGAGTCGCTGGCGCAGGGGCTTGGATGGGCGATCGAGGCGATCGGCAACGGCCTTGGCCTGTCGGCCCAAGCGACGCTCCTGGTCGCGGCCCTGATCGTGCTCTGGGTGTCGGGTTTCCTGTCGGCCGTGATCGACAACATCCCCTACACCGCCGTGACCATCCCGCTGATCGCGACGCTTTTGCAGAAGCTCGAGGCCGGACCGCAGGGTCAGGTCCTGTGGTGGGCGCTGGCGCTCGGCGCCTGCCTCGGCGGCAACGGCACGCTGATCGGCGCCTCGGCAAACGTGACGGTCACCGGGCTTGCCGAGAAGGACGGCAAGCGCATCTCCTTCAACGAGTTCACCGCCTTCGGCGCGCGCGTGACGACGATCACGCTCCTGATATCGTCGGTCTATCTCGCGCTTTGGCTCTATGTCGGATCGACGATCGTCAATGCCGCGGGCGCCGTCGCGCTCGTCCTGCTGGCGGCGCTTCCGCGCCTTTTCAGGAAGAGCGCTCCGGCCCCGAAGGCCTGACCTGTTCTACAGGTGCTTCAGCACGTTCTCGGCCGTCGAGACCTCGAAAGCGCCCGGCTTCTCCACGAACAGATCCTTGATCACCCCATTCTCGACGATCATGGCATAGCGCTGGCTGCGCGTGCCGAGACCGTTGCGGGACGCATCCAGGGTCAGCCCCATGGCGTGGGTGAACTCGGCATTGCCGTCCGACAGCATCAGGATCTTGTCGCCGACCTTCTGGTCCTTGCCCCAGGCGCCCATCACGAACGGATCGTTGACCGAGATGCAGGCCACCGTATCCACGCCCTTCGCCTTGATCGCATCAACGTTGGCCAGAAAACCTGGCACATGTTTGGCGCTTCAAGTGGGAGTGAAGGCCCCCGGCAGGGCGAAGGCCACAACCTTCTTGCCCGACGCGAAGAGCTCTTCGGTGGAGATGGGCTTGGGCCCCTCGGGCCCCATCGAGCGCAATGTCGCGCTGGGCACCTTGTCGCCGACTTTCGCCATAAGCAACGCTCCCTTCATTGGCCGTCGCGAACTGTAGGAAAGCCTCCGGTGCTTGTCTATCGGCGCGGTTCGGACGACCATCGGCCCGGAGCAGCCAAAACAGCCTGAAAGGCTGAGGCCAAGGGAGGAAACCGTGGAGTTCGATGCCATCCTCTTTCCGCCACGCCGTGCCGCGATGGTCGCGCAGGGATTCTGGCGGGACCGGACAATCAACGACGATCTCGACGACTGCCTCGGGCGCTGCCCGGACAAGGAGGCCGTGACGGCGGTCTCCCTCGAGAAGGGTGAGACCCGCCGCCTCACCTATCGCGAGCTGGCAGGACTCGCGGACCGCCTCGCGATCGGCCTCGCGAGGCTCGGGGTCGGGCGCAACGACGTGGTCTCCGCCCAGTTGCCCAACTGGTGGGAGTTCACGGTCTCCTATCTCGCCTGCGCGCGGATCGGCGCGGTGTTCAATCCGCTGATGCCGATCTTCCGCGAGCGCGAGCTCTCCTTCATGCTGAAGCACGGCGGCAGCAAGGTCGTCATCGTGCCCAAGCGCTTCCGCGGGCACGACTACGAACAAATGGTCGCCGGCCTTCGGCCCAAGCTGCCGGATCTGCGGCACGTGCTGGTCATCGGCGGCAAGGGCGACAACGACTTCGCCGCGCTGCTTGAGGGGAACCCGGGCGAAACGGCGGACTCCCGCGCCATCCTGAGGCAGAACCGGCCGGGGCCGGACGACATCACCGAGATCCTCTACACGTCGGGCACGACGGGCGAACCGAAAGGCGTGATGCATTCCTCGAACTCGCTCACGGCGAATATCTTCCCCTGTGCCGAACGCCTTCATCTCGGCGCCGACGACGTCGTCCTGATGGCCTCGCCGATGGCGCACCAGACCGGCTTCCTCTACGGCCTCTTCATGCCGATCACGCTGGGCGCGCGGGCCGTGCTGCAGGACATCTGGGAACCGCGCAAGGCCGTCGAAACGATCCGCAGCGAGCGCGCCACCTTCACGATGGCCTCCACGCCCTTCCTGACCGACCTCGCCAATGTCGTGGCGGAAACCGGCCTCGCCGTGCCGACACTCAGGACCTTCCTGTGCGCCGGCGCACCGATTCCGGGACCGCTGGTCGAGCGGGCGCGCAAGACGCTGGGCACCAAGATCGTGTCGGCCTGGGGCATGACCGAGAACGGCGCGGCCACCCTCATCAAACCGGAGGACGACGACGAGCGCGCGTTCAATACCGCCGGCTGCCCCTTGCCCGGCGTCGAGCTGCGGGTG
>DATEID010000202.1:0-17362 GCA_035279245.1 Reyranella sp. | reverse complement strand
CTCATTGGCCGCGGCGCCGACGCCTACGGGCTGCAGAAGCCGCACCTGAACATGGCGGCATTGGCCTTGCCCGAGGTTTTGCCGATCGACTTGCTGGCGCGTCGGGCGGATATCGCCGCCGCCAAAGCTCGGGTTGCCGCCGCAACGGCCGGACGCGACGTGGCTCGCCGCGCTTTTTATCCGGATATCAACCTTCTGGGCCTCGTCGGTGTTGCTGCCTTGAGCGGCGTGGGTCCGCTGCTGGCCGGCCAGGCTGTGCAATACGGCGTCGGCGCCGCTCTGCATCTGCCGATCTTCGATGCCGGAAAACTGCGCGCCAACCTGGCGGGAGCGACGGCCGATCTGGATGCGGCGGTGGCGGACTACAATGGCGCGGTCGTCGGTGCGGTGAAGCAGGCAGCCGATGCGCTCACCAGCCTCAACGCTGTGCAGGGCCAGCTCACCGAGCAGAAAACCGCCATGGCCAGCGCCCGGGCAAGCTTCGATCTCGCCAGGACGCGCTATCAAAGCGGCCTCACCCCTCAACTCAACGTGCTGAGCGCCGAGGACCTCCTGATCCGTGCGCAACGTCAGTCGGCGACGCTCGATGCCGATCTGCTGTCGGCGCGCGTCACCTTGATCATGGCGCTGGGGGGCGGATTCACGCCGCAGAAACAGGCCGCCCAACGCCAGTCAGGCCAATCGGGATTGCAGCTATGAACGATGCCCCTCTCGCCGCCAGCCAGGGCCTCGACGGTAACCAGCTTGCGAGCAGGTTACGCAGAGACCGACGCCGCCGTCGCCTCTGGTTTTCCATCCTTGGAGTCGTCGTCTTGGCGGGCGCGGTTGCCTTCGCCCTCTACTGGTTCCTCTATGCCGCCTACTTCGTGTCGACCGACGACGCGTATGTCGGAGGCGACCTGGTGTCCGTCACAGCCCGCGATCCAGGTGCGGTGATCGGCCTGCGTGCCGACAATACCCAGGCCGTCCGCCGGGGCCAGCTCCTGATCTCGCTCGATCCGGTCGAGGCGCAGGTTGCCGTGGATGAGGCCAAGGCCGATCTCGCCCGCACCGTGCGCTCGGTGCGCACCGCCTTCGCCCGCGTGGCGCAGGCGCGGGCGCAACTGGCCTCGGCAGAAGTGGCCCACACCCAGGCGCAAAACGACCTGCGCCGTCGTGAGTCGGCCGGCAATGCCGTATCGCGCGAGGAACTCGCGCACGCCCGCGATGGCGTCGTCGCGGCCGAGGCCGCCATCCAGGCGGCGCAGAGCGCTCTGACCCAGGCGCTCGCGGCTGTCCAGGGCACGGAGATCGCGAACAACCCGGATGTGCTGGCGGCCGCTGCGCGGCTTCGCAAGGCGGAGATTACCCTGGCTCATATGTCCATCCGCGCACCGGTCGATGGCGTGGTGGCTCAGCGCACCGTGCAGATCGGCCAGCACATCGCCGCCGGCACGCCTCTCATGGCGGTGGTGCCGCTCGACGCCGTCTGGGTCGATGCGAACTTCAAGGAAGTGCAGCTCGCCGACGTGCGGATCGGCCAGAAAGCGACGATCACGGCCGACTTCTATGGCGACAGCGTGGCCTATCATGGCCATGTCGAGGGCCTGGGCGCAGGAAGCGGCAACGCCTTTGCGCTGTTGCCGCCACAGAATGCGACGGGGAACTGGATCAAGATCGTGCAGCGCGTGCCGGTGCGCATCGCCCTCGATCCCGGGGAGCTACGCCGGCACCCCCTGCGGGTCGGACTTTCCGTGACGGTGACCATCGACGTCAGCGATACGTCCGGCTCCATCATCGCTTCTCCCGCACCGCTGCGCGACCTGAAGGGCGATCCGGGCGACGGCGACAAGGCGGCGATCGAACGCGAGATCGACGCAATCATCATGGCGAACAGCGGCACGCCATGAGCGCGACCGACCCCGCCCGTCCGCCGCTTCACGGCGGCAAGCTCTGGATCACCGCCTTTGCCCTGGCGATCGTCACCTTCATGCAAGTGCTCGACACGACGATCGCGAACGTGTCGTTGCCGACGATCTCGGGCAACCTCGGTACATCGACCAACCAGGGAACCTGGATGATCACGGGCTTCGCCGCCGCCAACGGCGTCGGCGTTCCGCTGACCGGCTGGCTGATGGGCCGCTATGGCGTCGTCCGCACCTTCGTCGTCGCCGTGCTCGGATTTACCTTTGCCTCTTTCATGTGCGGCATCGCCTGGAGCCTGCCGGCCCTGATCTTCTTTCGCGTCATCCAGGGCATGCTGTCGGGACCGATGATCCCGGGATCGCAGTCGCTGCTCATGGCCATCTTCCCCTTGCGTCAGCGTGCGATGGCGCTCGGGCTGTGGTCGATGACGACCCTGGTCGCGCCGGTCGTGGGGCCGATCCTCGGCGGCTGGATTTCGGACAACTACTATTGGGGATGGATCTTCCTGATCAACGTGCCGCTGGGGTTGATCGCCGCCTTCGTGTGCTGGACCAACCTCAAGGACCGCGAGACGCCGACCCGCAAGCTGCCGATCGACGGGGTAGGCCTGGCGCTGCTCGTCGTCTGGGTCGGCTCGTTGCAGATCATGCTCGACAAGGGCAAGGATCTTGACTGGTTCGACTCCACCTTCATCGTCGTGCTGGCGATCGTCGCTGCAATCGGCTTCGCCTCGTGGATCATCTGGGAACTCACCGAGCGCAACCCGGTGGTCGACCTGTCGCTCTTCAAGAGGCGCAATTTCACTTTCGGGACGATCGCCTTTTGCCTGATCTATGCGGTCTTCATGGGCAACACGCTTCTGCTGCCGCTTTGGCTGCAGACCGACGTCGGCTATACGGCGACCTGGGCCGGCCTCGTATCGACGCCGAGCGGCATCGTCGCCATCGTCGCCACCATCATCATGGCGCGTTTCCTGGCCGGCATCGATGCGCGGATCATGGCGACGGTCGCGTTCGTGGCCTTTGCCATCTCTTCCTTCATGCGCGCCGACTTCACCCAGGATGCCACCTTCTGGGATTTCGCCATGCCGTCGCTGGTCCAGGGCATCTCGATCGGGCTGCTCTTCGTGGCGCTGATCACCGTCATACTCGACGGGATTCCGCCGGCCCGCATTCCCGGAGCAACGGGACTCTCCAATTTCGCCCGTATCACGGGCGGCTCGTTCGCCATTTCCTTCACGACGGTCCTATGGGACCGGCGCGAGGCATTGCACCAGAGCCGGCTCTCCGATTTTTCCACCGCCTACAATCCGGCGATGCACCACACCATGACCCAGCTCCACGCCATGGGCATGACCGACCCCAAGACCTATGAGGTCATGGCCCACAATCTGGTGCAGCAGGCTTACCTTCTCGCGTCGACCGACCTCTTCTGGCTATCCGGATGGTTGGCCATCGGCGCCGTCCCACTGGTCTGGCTGGCCCGCCGGGCGATCAGCGGCGGCGGGCCGGTGGCGGCCGATTAGCCGCCCGCTTCAGAACGGAATGTCGTCGTCGAGCTCGGCCTTGGCGGCACGCGAGGCCGGACGACTGCCGTTCGGCGGACTGCCGGCGAAATCCTCCTCCATGCCGCCGCCGGCTTCGGCACCGCCGCCGCGGCCGTCCAGCATGGTCAGCGCACCGCCGAAGCGGGGAATCACGACCTCCGTCGTGTAGCGCTCCTGACCGCTCTGGTCGGTCCATTTGCGTGTCGAGAGCTGGCCTTCGACATAAACCTTGGAGCCCTTGCGCACGTACTTCTGCGCCACCTCCGCCAGTTTCTCGTTGAAGATCACCACACGGTGCCATTCGGTGCGCTCCTTGCGCTCGCCGCTCTGGCGATCGCGCCACGTGTCCGACGTGGCCACCGACATGTTCACCATCGCCCTGCCGTCCTGCATGGACCTCACTTCGGGGTCGCGGCCGAGATTGCCGACCAGGATGACCTTGTTCACGCTGCCCGCCATAGGGGCCTCCTTCGCTTTCCCGGTGCCGCGGGGCGCGGCACCTACCTCACGGCCGGCAAACTAGCGCAGGGCCTTTGTGGGGAACCACCAATTTTCGGTTGTGGCGTGAAGGCCGCTCATGGCGGCCCTCGGCGATTTCATTGGCCCGGGCTTGCCGCCGTTCGTATCGTTTGCCCATGAAGGACGCCTTTCACGTTCCCCAGGTCTCGCGCGGCGAGGCCTACGCGATGCTGACCGGCGCATCGCTGATGATGACCCTGGCCATGGGCATCCGCCAGAATCTCGGCCTGTTCCAGGCGCCCGCCTCGCACGAGCTGGGCATCGCCATCTCCGATTTCGCGCTGGCCATCTCCGTCCAGCAGGTGGCGTGGGGCGTGAGCCAGCCCTTTGCCGGCGCCCTTGCCGACAAGTACGGCACGCGTTTCGTGTCGCTGGCCGGCAGCCTGATCTTCGCCTTGGGCCTGTGGCTGACGGCGACGGCCACGAGCACGGCATCGATCGTGCTGGGCGCCGGCGTGCTGATCGGGATGGCGCTTGCCTGCACGACCTCCGGCATCACCGCCAACATCGCCGCTCGGGTGGTGGCGCCGCAGCGGCGGACCCTCGCCTTCGGCATCGTCTCGGCCGCGGGCTCCGTCGGCACCATGCTGACCGCGCCCATCGCCGCCTATTTCCTCGACCATCAGGGATGGCGCGCCGGCCTTTGGGCCTTCCTCATCCTGGCGCTCGCCATGCTGCCGGCGGCTTTCATCGGCAGCCGCGCCGACCGGCTGCCCAACGGTGTTGCAGGTGACCGCAATCTGACGCTGGCTGGCGCCTTGGGGGAGGCGCGCCGGCATGGCGGCTACCTCGTGATGGCGGCCGCCTTCTTCGTTTGCGGCCTGCAGCTCGTGTTCCTCACGACCCACCTGCCGACCTATCTTGCCCAATGCGGCATGGACGCGTCCTACAGCGCTATCGTCCTGATGCTGATCGGCGGCTTCAATATCCTGAGCTCGTGGCTGTTCGGCTGGCTGGGCGATCGTTACCCCAAGCGCCTGCTCCTGGGCGGGCTCTATCTGCTGCGCTCGATCACCCTGGCGCTGTTCTTCAGTTTTCCGCCGACGCCGCTGTCCGTCGTGCTGTTCGGCGCCGCCATGGGCACGCTTTGGCTGGGCGTCATCCCGCTGGTGAACGGGCTGGTGGTGCAGATCTTCGGCCTTCGCTTCCTGTCGACGCTGACCGGCATTGCTTTCCTCAGCCACCAGGCCGGTTCCTTCCTCGGCGCCTGGGGTGGCGGCTATCTCTTCGACCTGATGGGCTCCTACGACCTCGCCTGGAAGATCGGCGTGCTGATCGGCTTGATTGCGGGCACCCTGCAGCTCCTGATGAACGACCAGCCGACCGACCGCGTGGCCGCGGAAGCCGCGGCTGCCTGACATTTCCTGACATGGATGGACGTGGCGAATGGCGCTGTGGATAGCCATATGCGTTAGTCCCGCGCATCGCCTATTCTTGCCCCAGAGATGGCCAAGTCACGCTTACCCGCCGCCGAGCCGCACCGGTACATTTCTGTCCGGGGCGCCCGCGAACACAATCTGAAGAACGTCGATCTCGACCTGCCGCGCGACCGGCTGGTGGTGATCACCGGCCTTTCCGGTTCGGGCAAGTCCTCCCTTGCCTTCGACACGATCTACGCCGAAGGCCAGCGGCGCTATGTCGAGAGCCTGTCGGCCTATGCCCGCCAGTTCCTCGAACTGATGCAGAAGCCCGACGTCGATTCGATCGAGGGCCTCTCGCCCGCCATCTCGATCGAGCAGAAGACGACCTCGCGTAATCCGCGCTCGACGGTCGGCACCGTCACCGAGATCTACGACTACCTGCGCCTGCTGTTCGCCCGCGTGGGCGTCCCCTACTCGCCGGCGACCGGCCTGCCGATCGAGAGCCAGACCGTGTCGCAGATGGTCGATCGGGTGAAGGCGATGCCCGAGGGCACGCGGCTCTACCTGATGGCGCCGATCGTGCGCGGCCGCAAGGGCGAGTACCGCAAGGATCTGCAGGAGCTGCAGAAGAAGGGCTTCCAGCGCGTCAAGATCGACGGCAAGCTCCACGAGATCGCCGAGGCGCCGGTGCTCGACAAGAAGTACAAGCACGACATCGACGTGGTCGTCGATCGGCTCGTCGTCAGGGCCGATCTCGGCAATCGCCTGGCCGATTCGATCGAGACCGCGCTCGACCTCGCCGAAGGCCTCGCGGTCGCCGAGAACGCCGACAGCGGCGAGCGGACGATCTTCTCCTCGCGCTTCGCCTGCCCGGTCTCGGGTTTCACCATCGAGGAGATCGAGCCGCGTCTCTTCTCCTTCAATGCGCCGCAAGGCGCCTGCCCGGCCTGCGACGGCCTCGGCGTGAAGATGTTCTTCGATCCGGAGATGGTGGTGCCCGACGACCGCCTGTCCTTGGCCGAGGGTGCGGTCGCGCCATGGGCCGATTCGTCCGGCCAGTACTACCAGCAGACGCTCGAGAGCATCGCCAAGCACTGCAAGGTCAAGATGACGACCCCTTGGCGTGATCTGCCGAAGAAGGTGCGCGACGTCATCCTGTACGGCAGCGGCGGCGAGGCAATCGCCATGCGCTACGACGACGGCATCCGCCAGTATCAGACGACCAAGCCGTTCGAGGGCGTCATTCCCAATCTCGACCGGCGGTGGAAGGAGACCGATTCCTCCTGGGTCCGCGAGGACCTCGAGCGCTTCCAGCACGAGGCCAAATGCGAGGCCTGCAACGGCGCTCGCCTCAAGCCGGAGGCACTGGCCGTCAAGATCGCCGGCCTCAATGTGAGCCAGGTGACCGAGTTCTCGATCGGCGAGGCGGTGAAGTGGTTCCAGGAGCTCGATCCCAAGCTCACCGCCAAGCAGCAGGAGATCGCCGCCCGCATCCTGAAGGAGATCAACGAGCGGCTGGGCTTCCTCGACAATGTCGGTCTCTCCTATCTGACGCTGAACCGAACCTCGGGCACGCTGTCGGGCGGCGAGAGCCAGCGCATCCGGCTCGCTTCGCAGATCGGCTCCGGCCTGACCGGCGTGCTCTATGTGCTCGACGAGCCGTCGATCGGCCTGCACCAGCGCGACAACGACCGGCTCCTGAAGACGCTGACGCGCCTGCGCGACCTCGGCAATACGGTGCTGGTCGTGGAGCACGACGAGGATGCGATCCGTGCCGCCGATCACCTCGTGGACATGGGGCCCGGGGCCGGCGCGCATGGCGGCAAGGTGATCGCCGAGGGCACGCCCGAGGAGGTGATGCAGAACAGCGCCAGCCTCACCGGCCAATATCTGTCGGGCTTCCGTCAGATCCCGATCCCCAAGCTTCGGCGCGAGCCGCCGCCGCAGAACGGCAAAGGCGGCGGACGCTGGCTGACAGTGAAGGGCGCACGCGCCAACAATCTGCAGAACGTCACCGCCGCCATCCCGCTCGGCACCTTCACCTGCGTCACCGGTGTCTCGGGCTCGGGCAAGAGCACGCTGATCGTCGAGACGCTTTACAAGGCGCTGGCCAAGCGGCTGAACGGGGCGCGCGAGCATCCCGGCGCCCACGACGGGCTCGACGGCATCGGCCATCTCGACAAGATCGTCGATATCGACCAATCGCCGATCGGGCGCACGCCGCGCTCCAATCCGGCGACCTACACCGGCGCCTTCTCGCCGATCCGCGACTGGTTCGCCCAGCTTCCCGAATCGACCGAGCGCGGCTACAAGCCCGGCCGCTTCTCCTTCAACGTCAAGGGCGGTCGTTGCGAGGCCTGCCAGGGCGACGGCGTCATCAAGATCGAGATGCACTTCCTGCCCGACGTCTATGTCCAGTGCGACGTCTGCAAGGGCCGGCGCTACAATCGCGAGACGCTCGAGATCACCTTCCGCGGCAAGTCGATCGCCGACGTGCTGGAAATGACCGTCGACGAGGGTGTCGAATTTTTCAAGGCCGTCCCGGTCATCCGCGACAAGCTCCTGACGCTGCAGCAGGTGGGGCTTGGCTATATCCATATCGGCCAGCAGGCGACCACGCTCTCCGGCGGCGAGGCGCAGCGCGTCAAGCTCGCCAAGGAGCTGTCGCGCCGTGCCACCGGCCGCACGCTCTACATCCTCGACGAGCCGACCACCGGCCTCCATTTCGAGGACGTGCGCAAACTTCTCGAGGTGCTGCACCGCCTGGTCGAGGGCGGCAACACGGTGCTAGTGATCGAGCACAATCTCGAAGTGATCAAGACGGCCGACTGGATCCTCGACATGGGCCCCGACGGAGGCTCCGGGGGCGGCCGCGTGATCGCCGAGGGACCGCCCGAGGAGATCGTGAAGGTTCCCGAAAGCTACACCGGCCGCTATCTCGCCCGGCTCCTGCCCCGGAGCGCGGCGGCGAAGAAGCGGGCATGAAGACGTAAAGATCCCTCGGCCTTCGGCCTCGGGAACACGGACGTTGGTGTCATCCCGAGCGCAGCGAGGGATCTTTCCTCACTTCCGCCTCCAACTGATCTCGCCCAGCTCGTAGCCGAACTGGCGGTCCACGACGTCGGGCGTTGCGTCCGAAGCGTCGGCCTTGCGCGCCGCGACACGCGCCTGGGCGACTTCCTTGGGAACGTCGAGCCACCGGCCTTCGAACGGCACGCCGACCTTGGCTGCCAGAGCTTCGGCAGCCTGCCGTTCCTCCGGCCGGGCAAAGACGGCGTCGAGCACGACGCTGTGCCCCGCCTGCAGGATGCGCTCGGCACGGACCATCATGGAGGCATACACCTTGACGGAGGCTTCGGGGCCGTAGCTGCCGGCCGGCATACGATCTTCCAGCGCGATGCCGGCCAACCTTTTGCGCTCGACATCGCTGCGCACGGCGACCGCGCCCGGGGCACGGCCGATCTCGGGCGCGAGCTGTAGCGCCCTCGTCGTCTTGCCGCTGCCCGACAGACCGCCGATCGCCAGCAGACGCGGTGGCGACGGCTGCAGGAACGCCAACGCCGCATGCTGATAGGCGCGTGCCGGTTCGTTGCCCTTGCCGCTCACCGCCGACACCGCGGAATCGACATAGGCCCGGATGGCGGCGCGGCGGGCCAGGAACATCGGCAGCAACGCCAGCGCCTCGTCGTGCGACGCTCCGGCCGGCTCGCCGATCCGCCACAGCCATTCGTTCAGCAGCCGGTTGGCAAGGGGGCGCAGGCCGCGGTGGCAAAGATCCATCAGCGTGAAGGCGAGATCGTACAGCACGTCGACATTGGCGATGTGCTCCGAGAACTCGATGGCGTCGAACGGCACGGGCTGGCCCTCGATCAGCACGATATTGCGCAGATGCAGATCGCCATGGCAGCGGCGGATCGCTCCCGCCTCGACGCGGCGCGCCACAAGATCGACGAAGGGCTCCAGCGACCGCGGCATGGCCTCGGCCAGCGCCTCGCTCGCCACCGGATCGAGACGCTCGCCCTGCTCGCGCATCTGGCGGATGTCGGCCGCCACCGACTGGCGATAGTCGTCGGGACGGCCGAACCCGTCACGAATCGCCGGCAAACCGTCATGGAAGCGAGCGACGCGGGCACCAAGGGCCGCCATCATGTCGGCGGTCAGGGCCCGCCGGTCGGCCAGGCGGTCGAACAGCTTGCTGTCGTCGAAGCGTCGCATCACGACCAGCGCATCGACTGCGTCAGCGACGGACTCTCCTGCTTCGCCGAGCGTCAGTCGACCTTGGCTATCCCGCCGTACCGGCGCCACGCCGAGATAGACCTCGGACGCCAGCCTGCGGTTGATGTCGATTTCCGCCTGGCACATGGCGGCACGGCGATCGACGGTGGAGAAATCCATATAGGGAAACTTCACGGCACGCTTGAGCTTGTAGGCCCGCTCGTCCGTCAGGAAGACCACTGCACCATGCGTATCGATGCGTCTTGCAGGCGCCAGCCGCCGCACGAGAAAATCGATCACCTCGGACTGGTCCTCGACGACGAAAGCCGGACGTGCCATCTCGCTCAGCTACCCATTGTCTTCGGGTCGCTGTCATCGCGCGGATCGATGTGCAGGATGACCTCGGCTTGAGGGTAAGCCTCCTCGATCGAGGCCTGGATCGTGTCGCCGATGACATGGGCGCGGCCCAATGACATGTTGGGATGCAGCACGACATGGAGCTGGATGAACTGGGTGAGACCCGAGGACCGTGTGCGCAGATCGTGCACACTGCGCACCCCGGGCTGGCGATGCACGATGTCGAGGATATGCTGGCGATCGCGGGATGGCAGCTCGCGGTCCATCAACACGTCGATCGACGTCCGGCCGATCGTCCAGGCGCCGGTCACCAGATAGATGGCGACACCCAACGCCACGGCGAGATCGATCAGCGGCTGGTCCAGCCGGCTCGACGCCAGGATGCCCGCCCCCACGGCGATGTTGGTGACGAAGTCCGTCGTGTAGTGGGCCTTGTCGGCGCCAATGGCGATAGAGTTGGTGCGCCGCACGACATAGCTCTGGAACAGCATGAGCCCGAAGGTGAGGACGATGGCAAGTCCGCTCACGAGCACACCAGCCAACTCCTGCTGTACCGGACGCGGATGCAGGAAGCGATCGGCCACTGTCAACACCAGACCGCCGGCCGAGGCGGCGATAAAGCCCGCCTGCGCCACGCCGGCCAGCGCTTCCGCCTTGCCGTGGCCGAAGCGGTGATCCTCGTCCGCCGGCACCAGCGCCTGGCGAATGGCGATGAAGGTGATCAGCGAGCTCACCAGATCGAGCGCCGAATCGACCAGTGAGGAAAGCATACCGACCGAGTCGGTGATCAGCCAAGCAACGCCCTTGGCGACGACCAGGATTGTCGCGACCGACATCGATGCCAGGCTCGCCTGCCGCATCAGCCGTGCGGCAACCGCCGGCTCGAGCGTCAGGGGTACAGAGTGCGTGTCGACCAAGGAGCACCGGCGGCAGGACGGCTGTATTCCAGACGATCATGTAGGCGGAAAGCGCCATCCTGCCAGAACTCGATGAGAAGCGGCTGCAGCCGGAAGCCGGACCAGTAAGGCGGACGCGGCACCTTCCCGATCACGTGCCTGGCCGTGAACTCGGCCACCCTCTTCTCGAGAGCGAAGCGGCTTTCGAGCGGGCGCGATTGCTCCGACGCCCAGGCGCCGATCTGGCTGCCGCGGTCGCGGGTCGCGAAATAGGCATCCGCCTCTTCTGGCGTGGTCTGTGCGATCGAGCCTTCGAGCCGCACCTGCCGCCGGAGCGATTTCCAGTGGAACAGGAGGGCCGCCTTGGGATGGGCCAGGAGCTGGCAGCCCTTCCGGCTTTCGTAATTGGTGTAGAAGACGAACCCCGAGGCGTCGAAGGCCTTCAGGAGCACCATGCGGCAGGACGGCGTGCCATCGGACCCCACCGTCGCCAAGGCCATGGCCGACGGGTCGTTCGGTTCGCTTTTCTCGGCCTCGGCGTACCAGTCGGCGAAAAGGGCAAGTGGATCGTCTTTTGCGCGGATCATGACCCACAATATGGAGGGGCAAAAGGGCTTCCACCACCGCCATCTTGTCCCGCCGGCCCCGCCCCGGTAGAACGAGGCATGACAGCCGCACAATTGATGGCCGGAAAAAAAGGCCTGGTCATGGGGGTCGCCAATCACCGGTCGATCGCCTGGGGGATTGCAAAAGCCTGCCACGATCATGGTGCCCAGCTCGCTTTCACCTACCAGGGCGACGCCCTCGAGAAGCGTGTGCGGCCGCTGGCGCAGGAGGTCGGCAGCGAACTGGTCCTGCCCTGCGACGTCACCGATGCCGCCAGCATAGACACGGTGTTCACCGAGATCGGCAGGAAATGGGGCGGACTCGACTTCCTGGTCCACGCCATCGCCTTCTCCAACAAGGACCAGTTGAAGGGCCGCTACCTCGACACGACGCCCGACAACTTCCAGCTCACGATGAACATAAGCTGCTATTCCTTCACCGCCGTCGCCCAGCGCGCCGTGCCACTGATGAAGGAAGGCGGCAGCCTGCTCACCCTTACCTACTACGGCGCCGAACGGGTGATGCCGCATTACAACGTCATGGGCGTGGCAAAGGCGGCGCTGGAAGCGAGCGTACGCTATCTGGCCGCCGATCTTGGCGACAGCAAGATTCGCGTCAACGCGATCTCTGCCGGCCCGATCAAGACGCTGGCTGCATCCGGCATCGGCGACTTCAACTACATTCTGAAGTGGAACGAGCTCAACGCGCCGCTCAGGCGCAACGTCTCGACCGAGGAAGTCGGCAATGCCGGCCTCTACCTGCTGTCGGACCTCGGGAGCGGCGTGACCGGCGAGGTGATGCACGTCGATGCGGGCTATCACGTTGTCGGCATGATCAAGACGCAGTCGGCCAAGCAGCTCTCCGAGCTGCTGGCCAATTTCGAGGACGACTAGGCTCTCGGCCATGGCCGGCAGCAGCTTCGGCACCCTCTTCCGCTTCACGAGCTGGGGCGAAAGCCATGGGCCGGCGATCGGCTGCGTGGTCGACGGCACGCCGCCCCGCCTTCCGCTCGAAGAAGCCGATATTCAGGTCTGGATGGACAAGCGCCGACCGGGCCAATCGCGTTTCGTCACCCAGCGTCAGGAACCGGACACCGTCAAAATTTTGTCCGGCGTGTTCGAGGGCGTAACGACCGGGACGCCGATCGCGCTCCACATCGACAATGTCGACCAGCGGAGCCGCGACTACAGCGAGATCAAGGACAAGTTCCGGCCGTCGCACGCCGATTACACCTATTTCAAGAAGTACGGCGTGCGCGATTATCGCGGCGGCGGCCGGCAGTCGGCGCGTGAGACAGCCGTCCGCGTTGCTGCCGGGGCCATTGCCCGGAAGATTTTGGGCGATGGCGTCGCGATCCGCGGTGCCGTCGTGCAACTCGGCAGCCAGAAGATCGACCGCAGCAAATGGAACTGGGACGCCACCGGCGACAATCCGTTCTGGTGTCCCGATCGCCAGGCCGCGCAGGTCTGGGAGGGCTATCTCGACGAGGTGCGCAAGCGCGGCAGCTCCTGCGGGGCCGTGATCGAGGTGGTGGCGTCGGGCGTGCCTGTCGGGCTGGGCGAACCGGTGTACGACAAGCTCGATGCCGATCTCGCCAAGGGCCTGATGAGCATCAACGCCGTAAAGGGCGTGGAGATCGGCGACGGCTTCGCCACGGCGTCGATGAGCGGCGAGGAGAATGCCGACGAGATGCGCATGGCGGACGGTGCGCCCTCGTTCCTCAGCAACCATGCCGGCGGCGTCCTGGGCGGCATCTCCACCGGACAGGACATCGTCTGCCGGCTTGCGGTGAAGCCCACCAGCTCGATACTGCACCCCGTGCGCAGCATCGATCGCTTCGGCAACGACGTCGAGCTGCGCACCAAGGGCCGCCACGATCCTTGCGTCGGCCTTCGGGCGACGCCGGTCGCGGAGGCGATGGTCGCCTGCGTGCTGGCAGACCACCTGCTGCGCCATCGCGCACAGTGCGGCTGAGGCCGGATGCCGACAGCCACGCCTACCGAAATACGATACGGGCGGGTGCACAATCTCAGCATGGCGGTCGTGGCGATCGGCATCGTCGCAGGCGCCCTGTTCCACTTTGCGACCCACCCCGAGCAGGCCCCTCGCCCATCGCCGGCCGATCCGCGCTTCGTGCTCTTCGCGGTGCTCGCGGTCGCGATGATTTACTACGCCTGGCTCGGCATCCGCCGCACGCTCGACCGGCAGCCGCAGGTGGTGATCGACCGCGACGGCATCGCCCTCGGCTTCGGCCGCAACCGGCGTTTCGCCTGGAGCGATGTCCAGTGGGTGCGCCTGCGCCGCCTTGCTTTCCGGCCGCAGCTCCAGATCGCCTTGACGCCGGAAGTGTTCATCGAAGCGAATCTGGGACTATCGGCATGGTCTCTCGAGGACGGATTGCGCCCGGTCCGCGGCGTGCCGGCGGCGGTGCTCGTTCGCGACAACGGCCTCGACGCCTCGGCCGCGGCGATGCTTGACGCCATTCGGGCCTTCCGGCCCAATCTTCTGAAGCCCTGATCGACGGCGCGATTGATTGGAGGATCCGCCATGCGGCGGTTTGTTGTCGGCCTGCTGGCCACCGTTGGCGCGATCACCCTGCTTTGCATCGCGGCGGTTGTGCTCTTTCTCGTTCGCGGGCCGCTTGCCGCCAAGGCGCTGCCCGACACCATGGTTCTGTCGGTCGACTTGCGCCGCCTGCCGCCGGAAACCGCCTCCTCCGGTATCCTCGGCGGGTTATGGAGCGAATCGCCGGACATGGTGGAGACGCTGCATGCCCTCTGGCGCGCTGCCGACGATCCGCACGTCGTCGGGCTCTACGTCGAGATCGGCGACGAGAACGGCGGACTTGCCCGCGTGCAGGAGTTGCGCGAAGCGATCAAACGCTTTCGGGGCAAGGGCAAGTTCGCGATCGGGTTCGCCGAATCGTTGGGCAGCGGTGGCGATCACTTCGCCGACTACTATCTCGCGGCCGCGCTGGATCGCATCTGGCTGCAGCCCAGCGGCGGCTTTGGGGTGGCCGGGCTGGCGGTCGAGACGCCGTTTCTCAAAGACGGCCTCGACGAGCTCGGCATCCGCATCGAAGGCGGCAAGCGTTACGAATACAAGAGCGCACCCGACACCTTCACG
The DNA here is from genome assembly GCA_035279245.1 of Reyranella sp. Taxonomy (GTDB): domain Bacteria; phylum Pseudomonadota; class Alphaproteobacteria; order Reyranellales; family Reyranellaceae; genus Reyranella. The sequence goes on along the minus strand of DATEID010000202.1, from coordinate 2,831 downwards.
CAGGCCGATATGACGGCGCCCGCGCGCGAGAACCTGCAGCAGCTCATCGACGGCCTGTACGGGCAGTTCATCGAGGACGTGTCGCACGACCGCCGGATCGAGCCGACCAAGCTGCGTCAGCTCATCGATTCGGCGCCGTTCGATTCCGATCGCGCCCGGGCCGAGGGACTGGTCGACAAGGTCGGCTATCGCGCCGATGCGATGGACGACGTCTGGCAGCAGGCCGGCTCGACGCACGAGCTCGTCAGCTTGTCCGACTATGCCGGCGGCCGAGCTCGTCCGGAGTCGCCGGGCGACGTGGTGGCGCTCGTCCGGGTTAGCGGCGCAATCGTCTCGGGCACGAACGGAAACGATCCTCTCGGCGACGATCTGAAGGCGGCCTCGGACGATATCGTCGATGCGCTCGATTCGGCGGCACAGTCGAAGGACGTCAAGGCGATCGTGCTGCGCATCGATTCGCCTGGCGGCACCTATCCGGCGGCCGACGCCATCGCCGACGGCGTCGGCCGCGCCCGGGCCGCCGGCAAGCCGGTGATCGTGTCCATGGGCGACGTCGCGGCGTCGGGCGGATATCTGGCCGCCGTGCGCGGCGATGCGATCGTTGCCGAGCCAACCACCATCACCGGCTCGATCGGCGTCTTCGGCATATGGCCGGTCGTGACCGACCTCCTGACGAAGCTCGGCATCGAGGTGGATCGATTGCAGGTCGGCGCCAACGCCGGCATGTATTCCTCGTTCCACGTTCCCACGCCGGCCCAGCAGGCCGCCATCGGACGCGAGCTCGATGCCGTTTACGCAGACTTCACTCGTCAAGTCGGTGAAGCGCGCGAGCTCGATGCAGGCCGCCTCGACTCGGTCGCCCGCGGGCGGGTCTTTACCGGGGTCGAAGCGAAGCGGGTCGGCCTGATTGACGAATTGGGCGGGCTCGACGTCGCGCTCCGCGCGGCGAAGGCCAAGGCCGGCATCGACGCGTCGAAACCCATCGAGCTGCGGCCGTTTCCGGCCGAGAGTAGCACGCTGCAACGGATCGCGAACCGAGTGTTCCGCTTGGCGGATGTTTCGGTCACCGGTCCCGACATGCGGGTCCCGCGCGAGGTGCGCGACCTGCTGGCCAGGTTCGGCCTGTCGGCACGGCCGGGCATTGTCCGCCTGCCGCCGCTCCCTCCGCTCTGGCATTGAGCCCCGGCAGCGCATGAGCGCAACTGGAGTTGCGCCTGCCCTGAGCGAAGCCGAAGGGCGCTCTGATGAGCGCTCGAGGGGGCGCGCCACTCCATCCAGTGGCGCAATCTTCGGCGCATAACGCCTAAATGAGGTTCACTCCCTCAGTTGAATCGTCGTGAGCGTCTCGAGCCCGTCGCCATCGCGGCTCAACAAGGAGAGCTCCTCGACCCGGCCGTGGATCGGCAGGTGCTGACGCTCGACGATGCGCGCCACTTGCTCGGCATCGACCGCACGCTCGAACAGGCCGAGCGTGACATGGGGCTCGAACGGCTCGGCACCCCGCTCGAAATTCAGGCAGTCATAGAGCGCCGCCAGCTCGCCCGCGCCGTCGCCGGGCACGGCATAGAGATAGGCAGCTCTCGAGGGCGGAGGCTGGTCGAAGCGAACGATGCGATCGAGGACGAACCAGAACGGCCGCTGACGGAGTCGGCCGATGGTCTCGCGCAGTCGCGATTCGTTTTCCCCGCCGACGCCGAAGACCAGCGTGAAGTGCGGGCCGATCAGGTCGGCCTCGCGCGGATGATACTGCCTCCGGAGCCGCCGCAGCGCGATGTCGTCGGCCTCGCTCAGTATCGGCCAGGCGACGACGAACAGCACGTCAGCCGTAGCTCTTGGCCATGCCGAAGGCTGGATCCATCGCCGCGCCGTACGGCGGGAAGGGATAGCGCAGCCCGTTCTTGCCGAGATGGCCCATGCCCTCGACCGCGCGCAGGAATTCGTCGGGCGGGCAGGCCATCAGCAGCTCGTCGTCCGCCACGCCGCCATAGCGCCGCTCGGCGTAGCAGGGCAGCGACAGCGAGGTCTGCCGGGTGGCAAGCGCCCGTCCCCAGGAGTCGGCGCACGCACTCTCGCCCGTCACCGTGAAATCGTAGCGGCGGTAGCGGTGGAACTGCAGGCCGTTGATGAAATAGATCATCTGCCCGGGCGTGCCGTAGAACAGGCAAATGTCCGGCGGATCGAGCCGGGCGGAACGCAGCGGCGACACCACGAGACCGTTGTACGTGCCATTCGGCACGCGCGGCATCTGCGCCTGGTGGGCGGCCGACGCCTCTTTGTTGCCGAACCAGACGCCGTTCATGTGGTCGCCCGAGAGGAAGCCTTCGCCCGGATGGTTGAGACCGACCACGCCGCCGCAATTGCCGCCGCGCGTGTTGTCGACCGTGATGCCGAGCGTGAAGCCGTACCAGCGCGACTGGGTCACCATCTGGCACATGGTGAACTTGAAGCCCTCGGTCGGCTTGCGCACGCCCGGCACCTTCTCCATGTCGGCTGGATCCTCGAACAGCTTCATGCCAATCGGCTGGGTACGGATGCGCAGGAGCTCGATCAGCTTGGCGCTCGCCTCGGCGAGCATCTTGCCGTCGATCTTCTCGGGCGGCGTCCAGGGCGCGGTCTTGTAGCCGGGCGGCAAGGTCTGCACGGTCATGATGTCCTCCGTCGCTTGGCCTCAGGTGAGGTTCAACCCCCCATCGGCGATCAGGATCTCTCCCGTAACGTAATCGTTGGCACACAGTGCGGCCACCAGATCGGCGATGTCCTCCGGTTTCGCAGGTCGCTTCATGGGCGACCTGGTCTTCCAGGTCTCGAGCATGTCCGGCCAACCGGCCGTC
>DATEID010000201.1:0-2323 GCA_035279245.1 Reyranella sp. | reverse complement strand
CACGCGGTGGCGCGCCGTTTCGCCGCGCCACGCCCGGCGGTCGGCGTGGCCGGTTCGATGATGGGCCGCCGGCCTGGTTCGCCGAAGGCGCGGCACTGCGCGTCGCTGCCCAGGACCTGGATACCGGCCGGCGCGAACGGGTCCTGCTGGGCGCCGTCCTGGCCCGCCCGGCGTGGCTGCATCCCCTGGTCGAGGAAATGGCAGCGCTACCGCTCGGCGGCACCGATCTCCAGCGGCTGCGGGCCATCATGCTCGATGTCGCCGGGTTGGCCCTCTCGGTCGACGACGGCGCCGACGAGACCTTGGAAGCCCTGGAAATACGCACCGTGATGGCGCAGGCCGAGCAGGCCGGCTTGGCAGCCGTCGTGGCCGGGCTGCGCCGCGAGGCCGAATTATGGCTGGGAACGACCGATCCCGAAGCCGCGTTAGCTCAATGGCACCATATTGCCGCACGCCACTGTGCTGTCGTCGCCGACGCCGCGGACCGTCGCGCCGCCGCCGCCGACCTGGCTGACAGTACGGCCGAGAACATCGATCAGAGCCGGGCCCTGATCGAGCGCACCCTGCACAGCGCCAAATCCAGCCCGGAGGGCTGAGGAATTTGCCTGGTCAAGTCGTCGCAGCCCCTGGCCTACCGGCGCATCGCGCCTTAATCACCCGCACTGGACGCTTTTGGACTGGTCGCATCAGCGTGCCATCGCTATATATCGGCCGTGCCTGTCGCTCCCCCGGCGACGGGCTTTATACCGTTTGAGGGGTGCAGGATGGCGTCCGCTGGCCGGACGCCCGCACACCGCGCTGCGGCGCAAGACCATGGGATCCCACGCAATGGCGACAAAGCCGGCCACCACTGCCGAAACGCCCGAGAAACCGGAAGACTCCACAGACTCGCCTCTGCTGGACACGCTGGGCGCCGGCCTGAAGAAGCTGGTTCAGCGGGGTAAGGAGCGTGGTTACGTAACGGTAACCGAACTGGCGTCAGCGCTGCCGCCGGACGACGTGTCCTCCGAGCAGATCGAGGACACGATGGCGATGCTGTCGGAGATGGGCATCACGCTGGTCGATTCCGACGACAACGAGGACATCGTCGAGGAAAAGCCGGCGGCCAACGCAGCAACCCCGACGGACGGCAAGGTCGCGGCGCCGGCCAGCGGCGAGGACGAGGAAGAGGACTACGGCCGCACCGACGATCCGGTGCGCATGTACCTGCGTGAAATGGGCAGCGTGGAGCTGCTCAGCCGCGAGGGCGAGATTGCGATCGCCAAGCGTATCGAGGCCGGCCAGGAGAAGATGATCGGCGCGATCTGCGAGAGCCCGCTGACGATCAAGGCCCTGCTGGAGTGGCGCGATGCTCTGACCGAGGGCCGCCTGCTGCTGCGCGACGTCATCGACCTGGAAGCGACGTACGGCGGCGTGCCCGAGGGCGACGGCACCAAGCCGCCTGAAGGCGCCGCCAATGGTGCGGCCAAGCCCCCGATGCCGCGCCCTGCGCCGGCACCGCGCCCCGCGCCCGCGGCAGCCCCCAAGCCGGCCGCCGTGTCGGAAGACGGCACCCCCGTCGAGGCCGCGCCCGAGGGCGGCGAGGAAGATGACGACACCGTCAACGTGTCGCTGTCGGCGATGGAGGAGAAGCTCAAGCCAGAGGTGCTCAAGACGCTGTCGCGCATCGCCAAGACATCCAACGAGATGTCCAAGGTGCAGAACCGGCGGCTGTCGACCCTGCAGCGCGGCCACAAGCCGTCGCCGGATTTCGAGCGGCGCTACGAGCATTTCCGCAAGAAGATCGTCGAGATGGTGCGTACCATCCATCTCAACAACAACCGCATCGAGCAGATGCGCGACCAGCTCTACGACATCAGCCGCAAGCTGATGGTCGCCGAGGGCCGGCTGATGCGGCATGCCGACAGCATGCGCATCAAGCGCGAGGAGTTCCTCGAGGCCTATTTCGGCCACGAGCTCGACCCCAACTGGCTCGACAAGGTACAGAAGCTGCCCAACAAGGGCTGGAAGGAACTGGCGCGCCGGCGCGGTACCGAGGTCACCGACATCCGCACCGAGATCGCGGCGCTGGCGGCGCATTCGGGTCTGCCGATCGCCGAGTTCCGCCGCATCGTGAAGACGGTGCAGGAAGGCGAGCGCGAGGCGAGCCGGGCCAAGAAGGAGATGGTCGAGGCCAACCTGCGGCTGGTCATCTCGATCGCCAAGAAATACACCAACCGCGGCCTGCAGTTCCTCGACCTGATCCAGGAAGGCAACATCGGCCTGATGAAGGCGGTCGACAAGTTCGAGTACCGCCGCGGCTACAAGTTCTCGACCTACGCCA
>DATEID010000200.1:0-9608 GCA_035279245.1 Reyranella sp. | reverse complement strand
GCCGGCCGGTCGCCGTCCTGGCAAGCGGCGATCCGTTCCACTATGGCGTCGGCGACATGCTCATGCGCGCGCTGCGGCCGGAGGAGATGCTCTGCCTGCCGCAACCGTCGGCCTTCAGCCTGGCCGCCAGCCGGCTCGGCTGGTCGCAGCAGGATGTCGCGCCGGTGAGCCTGCACGGCCGTGCGCTGGAAGGCATCGTGCGCCACCTGCAGCCCGGCGCGCGCATCCTCGCGCTGTCGTGGGATGGCACGACGCCAGCCAAGCTCGCCCAGCTTCTTGTCAGTCGCGACTTGGGCGAGTCGAGGCTGACCGTGCTCGAACATCTCGGCGGGCCGATGGAGCGCATTCGGCAGGGCAAGGCCGCGGCGCTCGACCTCGACGATGTCGCGCCCTTGAACACCATCGCACTCGAAGTGGTCGCCCCAGCCGATGCCACGATCGTCGCGTTGTCGCCGGGCCTCGACGATTCGTTGTTCGAGCATGACGGCCAGCTCACCAAACGGGAAGTACGGGCGGTCACGCTGTCCTCGTTGGCGCCGCGTCAGGGCGAGCTTTTGTGGGACGTGGGGCTTGGCGCGGGCTCGATCGCGATCGAATGGCTGCTGCGGCATCCTTCGATGAAGGCAATCGGTATCGAGGCCGATGCGGAGCGTGCCGCGCGTGCGGCACGCAACGCGGCAAAGCTCGGTGCTCCCGATCTCCAGATCGTGCGGGGACGCGCTCCCGAAGCGATGGCCGGGCTCGCCGCGCCGGACACGGTGTTCATCGGCGGTGGCCTGTCCGACGGCCGCGTCTTCGATGCCGCATGGAAGGCGCTGAAGCCGGGAGGGCGACTGGTGGCGAACGCGGTGTCGCTCGCCACGGAGGCGCGACTGATCGAGCTCTTCCAGCGCCATGGCGGTGAACTCCTGCGTCTCGATGTGGCGCGGGCGGGCAAGGCAGGAGGTGGGAATGCGTTCGTCTGGCGGCCCGCAGCGCCGATCGTCCAGTGGCGCATGAGGAAGCCATGATCGTGGCTGGCGTCGGCAGTCGCACCGACATCTCTGCGGAGGAGATCGAACAGGTGGTGCGTCTGGCGCTCGACATGTTCAAGTTGCCGGTCGAGCGGCTGAATGCGTTGGCGACGGAGTCGGCCAAGGCGGCGGAGCCAGCCTTCGTCGAGGCGGCGCGGCGGCTTGCCGTGACGTTGACCGGCTGCACGCTCGACGAACTCGACCGGGTCGCAGGTCGTGTGCTGACGCCGTCCAAGCTGGTGCTCGAGACCAAGGGCGTGCCCTCGATTGCCGAGGCATCGGCGCTCGTGGCGGCAGGCCCCGACGCGCGGCTTCTCGGCACGCGCGTGGCAAGCGCCCGGGCGACCTGCGCCATCGCGATCGGAGCCGGTCGATGACCGTCCACTTCATTGGCGCCGGGCCGGGTGCTCCGGATCTCATCACCGTGCGCGGCCGTGAGCTCATCGGCCGCTGTCCGGTCTGCCTTTACGCCGGCTCCCTGGTACCCAAGGCATTGCTCGGTCATTGCCCATCCGGCGCCCGCATGGTCGACACGGCGCCGCTGTCGCTCGACGAGATCGTCGCCGAATGCCGGCGCGCGACCGATGCCGGCCAGGACGTCGCGCGGCTGCATTCGGGCGACCTCTCGATCTGGAGCGCGCTCGGCGAGCAAGTGCGGCGGCTCGATGCCGAAGGAATTCCCTACACCGTGACGCCCGGCGTCCCCTCCTTTGCCGCCGCCGCGGCGGCGCTCGGCCAGGAACTCACGCTGCCCGAGGTCGCCCAGACGGTCGTGCTGACCCGCACCTCGGGACGCGCCTCGGCGATGCCGGCGAAGGAGGATCTGAGGGCGTTCGCGGCGACCGGCGCCACGCTGGCCATCCACCTCTCGATCCACGTGTTGGACAAGATCGTGGCCGATCTCCTGCCGTTCTATGACGAGGATTGTCCGGTGGCCGTCGTTTATCGTGCGAGCTGGCCGGACCAGCGCGTCGTGCGCGCCACGTTGGGAACGATTGCGGCCGAGGTCGCCAAGAACCCGATGGAGCGCACGGCACTGATCCTGGTCGGCAAGGTCCTGGCCCCGCGCGACTTCCGCGATAGCGCGCTTTACGATGCCGCGTACCAGCGCCGCTTCCGGGGGCGGACATGAGCCTGCCGGGCTTCCCGCCGATGCCGGACTTTCCTGCCGGCGAGGTCTGGCTTGCGGGCGCCGGGCCGGGCGATCCCCGTTTGCTCACGTTGCTCGCCCTGCATGCGCTCGCGACGGCGGACGATATCGTGCACGACGCGCTGGTCGATTCCCGGGTGCTCGGGCTCAAGCGGGCCGAGGCCGAGCTGATCCCGGCCGGCAAGCGCGGAGGCCGGCCTTCGCCGCGCCAGCGCGAGATCAACGAGATCCTGATCGAGCGTGCGCAGGCGGGCCGCCGGGTGCTGCGGCTGAAGGGCGGCGATCCCTTCGTGTTCGGGCGCGGCTGGGACGAGGCTTCGGCCTTGACGGCGGCAGGTATCCGCTTTCGCGTCATTCCGGGCATCACCGCGGGCCTTGCCGCGGCGGCGCTTGCCGGCATACCGGCGACGACGCGCGACACCAACCATGCCGTCGTGCTGGCCGCCGGACATCGTGCCGAGGACGGCGGCTCCAGCACCGACTGGGCCGCGCTGGCGAAGCTTGGCCAGCCGATCATCCTTTATATGCCGATGACACAGCTTCCGGAGATCGTGCTGGCGCTCCAGCAAGGCGGTCTCGCCAAGGAGACGCCGGCGGCCCTGCTGCAATCGGCGACGACGGAGAACGAGCAGGTGCTGGAAAGCACCCTCGGCAACCTGGTGGCCGATGCACGCCGCAATCGGATCGGCTCGCCGGCCATCCTGGTGGTCGGCTCGGTGGTCGGTTTGCGACAGCAGCTTCTGCCCCATCTCGTCGGCTGGCGATGACGCGCGGCCTGATCGTCGCGGGCGTTCGGTCGGGCTCGGGCAAGACGACGGTTGCGCTGGGCCTCATGCGGGCGTTGGCGCGCCGAGGGGTCGCTGTGCAGCCGTTCAAGTGCGGCCCGGACTATATCGATCCCGCCTTTCATGCCGTCGCCACCGGACGTCCGAGTTTCAACCTCGATGGCTGGGCGATGGCGCCGGCGCTGATCGCCGACCTCGTCGCGGGCCATCCGGCCGACATTGCCATTGCCGAGGGCGTGATGGGGCTGTTCGACGGCGTCGGCGGCCGGGCGGCCACGGCCGATCTTGCGTCGGTGCTGCGCTGGCCCGTCGTGCTGGTGCTCGACGTGAAGGGCCAGACCGAGACGGCAGCCGCGATCGCCGCCGGCTGCGCGGCCTATCGCGAGGACGTGACGATCGCCGGCGTGATCCTCAATCGCGTCGCCGGCGCACGCCACCTGTCCCTCATCGAGCCGGCGTTCGGGAGGGGCGGTCTCAAGCTGTTCGGCGCGCTCGGCGAGGATGAACGGCTCACGCTTCCCGAGCGGCATCTCGGCCTCGTGCAGGCGGCCGAGACAGCCGACCTCGAAGGCCGTCTCGATGCGCTGGCCGATGCCATTGCCGCTTCGGTCGATCTCGCGGCCATCGAGGCCAGCGCAGGTGCAACCCTGTTGTCGGCGGCGATGGAGGCGATGCCGATTGCACCACCGGGACAGCGCATCGCGCTCGCCACCGATCGCGCCTTCTCCTTCATGTATCCGCATCTCCTCGAACAATGGCGCACGGCAGGCGCCGAGATCCGGCCCTTCTCGCCGTTGGCCGACGAGGCGCCGGCAGTCGATGCCGATGTGGTCTGGCTGCCTGGCGGCTATCCTGAACTGCATGCGGGCAAACTGGCCGCGGCGGGCCGTTTCCGGAAAGGCCTGTGCGATCTGGCCGCGCGGGCGGTGTCGATCCACGGCGAGTGCGGCGGCTACATGGTGCTGGGCGACGGGATCGTCGATGCCGCCGGAGAACGACACGCGATGGCCGGACTGCTGCGACTGGAAACGTCGTTTGCCGCAAGACGACTGCATCTCGGTTATCGCCGGGCCCGATTACGCAGCGATTGCGCACTCGGCCGGCAGGGAACCGAGATACTGGGCCACGAGTTCCACTATGCCTCGATCGTCACGGCAGGCGATGAGCCGCTGGTCGACTGTCGGGACGCATATGGAAAGCCGGTAGCGGAAGCAGGTACGCGGCGAAGCTCGGTGAGCGGCACCTTTTTTCACGTCATCAGCATGAGATCGCCATGAGCACGATCAGGCCGGCACCGCCGGGACATCTGCCGTTCGATGCGACCTTCCGCGCCACTTTTCGCGATCTCGTGCTGTGGCGGCGCGACGTGCGCCGCTTCCGCCGCGACCCGGTGCCGGAGGCGCTGATCGACGACCTGATCGAGCTCGCCACCCATGCGCCGTCGGTCGGCTTGAGCCAACCGTGGCGCTTCGTGAAGGTGAAGTCGCAGGGACGGCGGCAGGCCGTGTGGGAGAGCTTTGCCGCTGCCAATGCCGAAGCCCTGAAAGGCTACGACGGGCCACAGCGCGCGACCTACGTGAACCTAAAGCTTGCCGGCCTGAAGGAGGCGCCGGTTCATCTCGCCGTCTTTGCCGACGAATCGACGCTCACCGGCAGCGGTCTCGGCCGCCGGACCATGCCCGAGACGCTGCGCTATTCGGTGGTGGCCGCGGTGCAAACCCTGTGGCTCGCCGCGCGCGCCGAGGGATTGGGCATGGGCTGGGTATCGATCCTCGATCCGATCGCCGTGACGCGCGCGCTCGACGTTCCCGCTGCGTGGACCTTGGTGGCCTATCTCGACATGGGCTGGCCGGCCGAGGAGCATCTCGATCCCGAGCTTGAGCGCCATCATTGGGAGGCGCGCCACTACACCGGCGATCTCGTGTTCGAGCGTTGATGCGGCGTTGTCAGCGAGCCGACTCGGTGTCGTAGAGCTCGACGTGCGGCGTGCGGCCGGCACGCATGGCCATGCCGAGGGCGCGAAGGCCGAGGTAGCCGGCGCAAAACGCGGCGCCGGCGGCGACGTGCTGGCCATCGATCACCGGATCCTCCAGCAGGGCGCCCGCGAAGTCGATCATCGACAAAACGACGAGAGCGAAGCCGGCGATCAAGCCGTCGACCGTGCGCGGTACTCGTACCAAGCCCCACTTCTGGTCCGATGCGACCGTCATCAGCCAGCCGCGCGTGCGTCCGATGACGCCTCCGAGAATCGCGCAGATCGTCCACTCGGCGTCATGAGCCATCGTGGCGTTGAAGATGCTCGCCAGCAGGATGAGGGCGACGACTGCGGCGAGGCATGGCGGCAAGGCGAGGCGCCACAGCTTGATGACGCCGCCCGAGGACTGCGAGCCGATCGTCCACAAACACATGATGGCGGTTGCGACGGTAAGTAGATTAGACAGGCTGACGGGTGCAATCATGGCTCGAAGCCCGGATCAACAAATTAAAGAACGCCCACGCGGCTAATATTCTCCTCGGAAGCCGCGATGCCAACGGCGAAATTGACGCTTGTCGATCAATCTTCGAACGGCTCGGTTGCATGTTCGTTGCGCACCGTGTGAGCCTTCCGATTCACTCCTTCAGCAGCGCGGGCTCGAGTGCAGCGCGTCCGCGAATCATGTCGGCGGCTTTCTCGGCGATCATCAGTACGGAGGCATTGAGATTGGCCGATGGCATCGTCGGCATGATCGAGGCATCGACGACACGCAGGCTCTCCAGCCCGCGCACCCGAAGTTGATCGTCAACCACCGCTGTGGGGTCGGTATGGGACGCCATACGGCAAGTGCCCATCAGATGAAACGTCGTCGTGCCGCGCTGCTTGGCAGCCGCCAGCAGGTCGGCATCGGATTGCGCCTGAGCGCCGGGAAACTCCTCGCGATCGTAGTATCTGCTGAGCGGCCTCGAGGCGAGCAGCCGGCGGGCGAGCTTCATGCCGGCGAGCAGGACCTGGCGGTCGCTCTCGGCGGTGAGGTAGTTGGGCTGGATGATCGGGTGATCGAACGGATCGGCCGACCTCGATCTTACATAGCCCGTGCTGTCCGGCCGCTGCTGCCACGAGGCGATCGTCATGCCGGGAAAATCGTCGAGCCGGGACTGCACGCCTTCCTTGTAGCTCGCGGGCGTGAAGGTGAGCTGGAGGTCGTAGTTGTCGAGATGCTCGTCGGACTTCCAGAAGACGTAGATCAGCGTCGGATTGAGCGCGAGGATGCCCTTGCGGGTGAGAGCGTATTTCACGATCTCGCGGGCAAGCTTCAGTCCGTGCGACTTCTCGTTGATCGTCTCGGCGTTCTTCACGCGCGCCACGAAGCGTGGCGCGTAGTGGTCGCGCAAATTCTCGCCGACGCCGGCCAGTGCGTGCTGCACGGGAATGCCGAGCGACTGCAACAGCGGCGCCGGTCCGATGCCGGAAAGCTGGAGAAGCTGTGGCGAATTGACGGCGCCGCCGCTCAGGATTACCTCGCGCCGCGCGCGGACTTCCACTTGCGGACCATTCCGGCCGCCCTTGCGGTAGCGCACGCCGACCGCCTTCTTGCCGTCGAGCACGATGGCGGTCGCATGCGCTAGGGTGCGCACGGTGAGGTTGGGCCGCTTCATCGCCGGATGGAGATAGCCGCGCGCCGCACTGATGCGACGGCCGTTGCGGATGATGCGCTGGACGTAGCTGACGCCCGCCTGCTGCGTGCCGTTGTAGTCGCGGTTGCGCGGAATGCCCATCTCGACGGCGCCTTCGATGAAGGCCTCGCACAGGGGATCGCGCCAGTCGAGGTCGGTGATCGGCAGGTTGCCGTCGCGGCCGCGGAAAGCATCGTCGATCTCGTGCGCGATGCGCCGCTCGGTGCGCCGAAAGTAGGGCAGGACGTCCGCATAACCCCAGCCGCGATTGCCGCGCTGCGCCCAGCCGTCGAAGTCGAGCCGCTGGCCGCGATTGTAGATATGGCCGTTGATCGAGCTCGAACCGCCGAGGGTCTTGCCGCGTGGAGCGGCGATGCGGCGGCCGCCCGTCCATTCGCTTGGCTCGGACGTGTAGAGCCAGTTCACCTTCGGATCGACCAGCGTGTACATGAAGCCGGCCGGAATATGGATGAAGGGATGCCAGTCGCGCGGACCGGCCTCCAGCACGCAGACGCTGACCGTCTCGTCCTCGCTCAGCCGGTTGGCGAGCACGCTGCCGGCCGATCCCGCCCCCACGATCACATAGTCGAAACTTTCCATTCGGTTCTGCTTCCTCCCCGATTCGTCCTGTCCGCTTCAAGCGGCGGTTGCCGGCCGCGTCGACCCGAAGGCCGGCATCACCTCGCGCGCGAAAGCCCGCAGGTTGGCGACCGAGGCGTTGGGGTCGACCAGCAGGATATTGGTGGCGCCGCCCGCCTCGAGCTCCTTCAGGCGGGCGATCACCTCTTCTGGCGTGCCGAGAAGCGGCGCCGTGTCATCCTCGATCCGGTCGGGAAGCTTGTCGCGAGCGAGATCGCCGATCGTCGCCAACACGCGCTTGCGGGTCTCGTAGGCCTGCGCACGCTCGCCTTCATGATGGATCATCTGCAACGGCCGCGCGGTCGCCACCATGGCCGGATCATAGGAGCGGCCAGCGCGCTCGCATTCCTCGCGAAAGATGGCGATGCGCTGGACGATCTGGTCGACCTGGGCGAGTTGGTCGAGCAGCAAGTTGTAGCCCTCGCGCGCCGCGCGGCGGATGCTGTCGTGCGAGCCGGCGGCCAGCCACAGCGGCGGATGCGGGCGCTGCAGCGGCTCGGGCTCGACGACGATATTCTCGTAGTGCCAGCGCTTGCCGTGATGGCTGAATCGTCCTTCGGCCGTCCACGCCTTGCGGATGATCTCCATCGCCTCGTCGAAGCGCTCGGTCGCTTCGGCCATCGGGATACAGAAGCCGTCGAACTCGGTCTTGCGATAGCCCTTGCCGACGCCGAAATCGACCCGGCCACCAGTCAGGAGATCGAGGGTCGCCACCTGCTCGGCGATCAGCACCGGATTGTGCCAGGGCAGGACGACAACGGCGGTGCCGAGGCGGATCTTCCTGGTCCGGGCGGCGAGATAGGCCAGCACCGTCATCGAGGCCGAGACCTGGCCCTGACCGGTAAAGTGATGCTCGACCATGAAGAGCTGCGTGAATCCCAGGCGATCGGCCTCGACCACGTACTCGATGAAACTGTCGTAGCCCTGGCTGTCTTCGAGGCCGATGCTGCGCTTGGTTCTCGCGCCGCCGAACAGTCCGAACTGCATTCCGAGCCCCATCGCCGTGTTTCGTTGGTCGACAACGACCCTATCCGATCCTGCAAAAGGGCACTAGGCAACGATCCCCGGTCTGGCGCACACTAGGTGAGGAAGAAGGCGAAGCAATCGCCGCGTGAGGGAGGGAACGATGTCGGAGCGGCCGCGCCGCCGATTTGCGTTGGCGGAGTGACCGGGTCCATGGATGCTTCGCTCGACCTGCTTGCGAACGCCGTGATTTCCGGGTTGTTGCTGGGAGGCTTTTACGCCGCCGTCTCGATCGGCGTCGCGATCTCGTTCGGCATGCTCGATATCGTCAATATCGCGCATCCGGGCTTCATCCTGCTGGGTTCCTATGTCGCCTACCTGGCCAACACGGTGCTCGGCATGGATCCGATCCTGGCGGCGGTGATCGCGCTGCCGGCGTTCTACGCGCTCGGCGCCCTCGTTTACCAAGTCTACTACGTGGCGTTCGAGCGGCGGCAGGACCAGTCGCTGGGCGGGCTGTCGTTTTTCTTCGGGCTGCTGTTCATCGCCGAGGTCGGGCTGGTCCTGATCTTCGGTGTCGACTATCGGCTGGTGCGGGCGCCCTATATCGGGCCGAGCCTGCATATGGGCTGGATCGAGCTGCCGCTGCGGCTGCTGGTGCCGTTTTTGGTCTCGATGATCATGGTCGTCGGGCTGCAGCTTTTCCTGTCGCGCACCTTCCTCGGCCGGGCGATCGAGGCGGTGGCGCAGGACCAGCTCGCGCTGCGCCTGATGGCCGCCAATCCGACGCGCATCAAGCGCGTGGCGTTCGGGCTTTCCTTCGCCACGGCGGCGATCGCCGGCGCCATCCTGATCATCATCCAGCCCGTCGAACCCTCCATCGGCCGCGAATATATCGGGCGCGTGTTCGCGATCTGCGTGCTGGGCGGGCTCGGCAGCTTCTCCGGCATGGTGATCGCGGCGGTGGCGCTCGGCATCGTCGAAAGTCTGACGGCGACCTTCTTCGGGCCGTCGTGGGCGCCAGCCGTGTCTTTCGGTGTGCTCCTCGTGACGCTCGCGGTACGACCCAGTGGTATCCTTGGCCGATAGGTCCGTGGCGGCGCCACCGCGGATGGGCAGCGTGCCGTTCGTGCTCGCGCTCGTCTGCGTGGCGGCCGTCTTGTTTGCCGCGGGACGCTGGCTGAACGTCAGCTATGCCTTCTTCGCCGCTTATGTCGTCGTGCAGTACATCGTGCTCGGCACTGCCTGGAATATCCTGGGCGGCTATACTGGCTACGTGAACTTCGGCATCACGGCGTTCTTCGCGCTGGGCGCCTACTCGACCGTCGTTCTGTACAAGCTTGTGCCGAGCCTTCCGCTGCCGATCATGATGCTGATCGGGGGAATCGTGGCCGGACTGGTCGGTCT
>DATEID010000199.1:0-13058 GCA_035279245.1 Reyranella sp. | reverse complement strand
TGCCCCGGACGTCGCGCCTATCTGGTCCCCGGGGAGCGGTTCCACAAGAGAAAGTTGCAGAGGAAGAAATAAATTTTATCAGTCGTGTCCGACTATTTCTTCTTGCGATGGACGAATGCGGACATGGGCTCGATATGACCGCCCTCGGCGACCGACTGTGCAAAAGCGTCGATCCCTGCCTGCACACCCTCATCGAGCGACAGCCGCTCCCAGCGGCGCATCAACCGCTTCTGACTGCGTACGGCGGCGGGAACAGCCTCGACGATCGCCTGCACGGCACACTCGACAGCCGTATCGAGCTTCGCTGCCGGCGCCACTTCCTCGACCAAGCCCCATGCTTCGGCCTTCGCGGCGTCGATGGTTTCTGCCGTCAGCAGAAGGCGCGACGTGCGGCCCCAACCGATCAGGCGCGGCAGCAAAGCCGCCTCGACCACCGACGGCACGCCCACCTTTACCTCGGGCATGCCGAAAAAGGCATTGTCCGCGGCGATGCGCATATCACATGCCGCCGCCACTTCCAGGCCGGCACCCAGCGTGTAGCCTTCCATTCGACAGATCACCGGCACCGGGCAGTCGCGGATCGACTGGCAGAGCTTGTGGATCAGGGTGATGAAGGCCCGGCCCTCCTCGCCCTGGCGCAGCGCCGCCATATGGTTGATGTCGGCACCGCCGATGAAGGCGCGGCCTCCCGCTCCCGACAGCACGACGACCCGCAGATCGTCGTCCTTGGCCAGCGTATGGAACGTGTCCGCCAGATCGTGCAGCGCCGCCGGTCCGACGACGTTCAGGCGGCGCGAATAGTCATAGACCACATGGACAACCGCCCCCTGCTCGCGCTGCTCGCGCCGGACCTCGATCTTGTGCGCGGCAGGCGTCATGGGTTTCGCTCCGTGGCTTTTGTCGTCGAAGGGAATTTCATCTAATAGAGCCCGCTCGCGACGTTTCACAAGAGCCGACCGAATGCCCGACACCGCCGCCCCTGTCGTGATCGATCTCGCACGTTATTCGACGTTCGTGCCGTCCGATCCGTTCGAGGATCACGCCGGTCCGTTCTACTTCCGCATCGAAGGCGATGCGCGGGCGAAGGACAGCGTCCATTGCGTGCTGCCGACCGAGCCGCGCCATGCCAACTATGCCGGCAGCGTGCACGGCGGCGCCATCCTGACCTTCGCGGACTATGCGCTCTGCCTCGTCGCCGGCCGCGCCGCCGACGGTGGCAGCAACAGCTCGTTTGCAATGACCGTGAGCATCGCCGTCGAGTTCCTGAATGCCGGTCGCGTCGGTCCGCCGCTCGAAGCGCGTGGCGAGCCTTTGCAAGTGACAGGCCGACTTGCTTTCGCGCGCGGCAGCATCACACAGGAAGGTCGAGTGGTTGCGCTTTGGTCGGGCGTTTGCCGGCATGTCGCCCGCGACAAGGCGATGGCGAGAAAGGAAGCCTCGAAGTCTGGGCTGGCGAAGGCTCCAGCACAGACCGTGCCGGCGGGTTTCGAGCTCCTGGCCAATGCGAGCGTCTATTCACGCCATATCGGGCCCTCGTATGCGCGAAAGGAAGCCGATGGCGCGACCCTCGTCCAACCGACGCTTCCGCATATGTGCAACTCGGGCGGCGTACTGCACGGCGGCTACATGATGAGCTTTGCCGATTCGGCCGTGACCCGCGCCGCCGGATTGGTGACCGGCTTGGCACCGAGCACGGTTTCCTTCGCGGCCGAGTTCCTGGCTGCCGGCGACGCCCTCTCGCCGCTCGAGACGCGCGTCGAGGTCCCGCGCCACGGCAAGACGCTCGCCTTCATGCGCGGCCTTCTGGAGCAGAACGGCAAGCCGCTTCTCTCCTACTCGGCGACGATCCTGCTGCGGCAACGGCCTTAGCAGGATTACTGGATCGACAGGCCCGCCTGATTGGCGACGCGCTGGACTTCGTGACGGAAGATCTGGTGCATCTGGCGCACGGTCATCAGATCTTGCGCCTTGGCAGCATGCTCGACCGCTTCCGCGATCCGGTGCAGGGCGGACGCGCCGATCATGCCGGAGGCGCCTTTGAGGCGATGGGCGGCGCGTGCGATGGCGGCAAGGTCGTCGGTCGTCCCGATCTCGCGCTCGGCATCCCGTGCCGTATCGAGGAACTCCCGCTCGATTTCCGCCAGCGTCGCGGGATCGTTGCCGAACAACTCGGCAAGCTTGCCGCGATCGTATGCCTCGCTCATGTCGCCTGCTCCATACGGGCATCCTTCAGCCATACATCGAGTGTCGCCCGCAACTGTTCGATGCCGATCGGCTTGGTGAGAAGGCCATCCATGCCGACGGCGCGGGTCCGTTGCTCGTGTTCCTCCAGCGCGCTCGCGGTGACGGCGAGGATGGGCGTGCGTACGCGGCGGTCGGCCTGCTCGCTCTGGCGCATCCGCCGTGCCAGCTCGAAGCCATCCATTCCCGGCATCTGCAGGTCGGCGAGCACGAGGTCGTAGCGCCGCTTGCGCCACAGCTCGAGCGCTTCGTCGCCGCCCGCCGCCGTATCCGTCGATGCACCGGCGAGCTCGAGCTGGCGCGCCAGGATCTTGCGGTTGACCGAGTTGTCGTCGACCACCAGCACATGGCCGCCGATCCGCTGCGGCGCGGCTGGCGCGTCGCTGCCGCGGCTCAGCATCGGCACGCGTCCCGCCGCCCGCGCCACGGCCCGAACAAGACTGTCGCGACGCCAAGGCCGCGGCAGGCCCTGGCGCGGTGCGCCGTTCGCCGGCACCGGCATGTCGATCAGCGCCACGCGCCGCTCCGGTGCACCTGCTTCGATCAGCCGAATGCCGGTAAATGGTCCGCCCGGCGTGCCGAGACCGACTCGTGCCCCCGCCGCCGTCAGATAGCGCGCGATCGCCCGCGACTCGTCGGGGTCGGGCAGCGACAGGGCAAGCGTCAGCCCGTCGAGCAGCGGCGGGCCGATCGGTGCAGGCGGCACCTCGTCGAGATGCATGGTGACGGTGAAGGCCGAGCCTACTCCGGGCGCGCTCTCGATGGCGACGGCACCGCCCATCGCTTCGGCGAGCCGCTGCACGATGGAAAGGCCGAGCCCGGTGCCGCCGAAGCGGCGCGTGGTCGAATTGTCGGCCTGGACGAAGGGCTGGAAGAGCTTGTCGCGCTGCTCGGGCGTAAGGCCAATGCCCGTGTCGGCGACGCGAATGCAAAGCTTGCCCTCGTCCGCGCGCTCCAGCGTAAGCCGCACCGAGCCCTTCTCGGTGAACTTGAGCGCGTTGCCCAGCAGATTGAACAGGATCTGTTGCAGGCGCAGCGGATCGCCCATCACACGGTCCGGCGCGCCGGCCGCGACATAGGCGATCAGCTTTACGCCCTTCGCGGCCGCTTGCGGCGCCAGCGTCTCTGCAGCGCCCTCGATCAGCTCCACGGTCGAGACCTCGATGCGCTCGAGATCGAGCCGGCCGGCCTCGATCTTGGAGAAGTCGAGGATGTCGTCGATGATCTTCAAAAGGGCCGAGGCCGAGTAGCGCACCGTGCCGAGCGCGTCGCGCTGCTCCGCGGTGAGGGGCGTCCGGTCGAGCACGTCGATCATGCCCAGCACGCCGTTCATGGGCGTGCGGATCTCGTGGCTCATCGTGGCGAGGAAGATCGACTTTGCCTGGTTGGCCCTCTCTGCCTCGCTCTTGGCGGCAAGCGCCGTATCGCGTGCCAGCCGCGCCTCGTCATAGGCCACCTGCAGGCGCTGGGCCAACTCCTCTTTCTGGTAGGCGAGCGCGATATTGTCGTACTGCCAACGATGCACGTCGCGCACATAGGCCATGAGATGGCCGACATAGGCGCCGCCGGCGATGCCGACGAGCTGGTAGAAGGGATCGGACGCCGTGAGCAGCACGAACAGGAGCGGCGCCGTCGTTGCCAGGGAGAAGGCATAGAAGGTCGGCGGATGGGCCGACCGGATGGGCACGGCCGTCGTGATCGTCGCAAGCAGGACGAGCCCCAACAGCATGCGCTGCAGCTCGTAGTCCTTCGAGGCGAGCATGTAGCCCGCAACGCCCCAGCAGGCCCCGGCCAGGAAGGAGAGTGCGGCGAACCACCAGCCCCAGCGGATCACCTCCTGATCGGGTGGATTTGCACGGCCGAAGTTGCGCCGGAGGATGTCGAAGGCGACGGTGACCGCAAGATGCGCCACGAACGGCGGCAGCAGCTCGAGAAGATTGACCTGCCGCCAGTAGATCGCGGCGATCACCGGCCACAGGACGAAGGAGAAGTAGCGCGACTGCTTGGAACCCTCGAACAACCGGCGGATCAGCTCGGCGCGAACGAAGGCTTCCTGTTGCGCCGGATTGGCGACCTCAAGCGGCGAAACGGGTGCCGCGCCGACAGGCTCAGCGGTCAGTGACATGCATCGCGAACCGGGAAAGAACGGATGCCAACATGTTGTGTCTCACCCCCGTCCGCCCCATGAAATGTATCAAAGACCTTAAGAATCGACTATAAATTGTTGCAAAATAGTGGTAATTTGTAGGCATAGACCTTATTCATTTCCGGATCAAGCCATGCAACAGCCTTCTGTCTTGTTGGTCGAGGATGACGCATTTCAGCGTAAGGCCGCCGAGGCCTACCTCATGAACCACGATCTCCGGGTGATCGCCGTCGAGAACGGAGCGCAAATGCGCCGTCAGGTTTCGCGCGCCATGCCGGACCTCGTGTTGCTCGATGTGCAGCTCCCTGGCCAGGACGACGGCTTCGCGCTTGCCCGCTGGCTGCGCGAGAGCAGCACGCGGGTCGGCATCATCATGCTGACCGCGGCCGGCGATTCGGTCGACAAGGTGCTGGGCCTGGAAAGCGGCGCCGACGATTATGTCTCCAAGCCCTACGAGCCGCGCGAGTTGCTGGCCCGCTGCAAAAGCGTGCTGCGCCGGTCGGCCCACAAGGCGATGCCGTCGATGCTCGAGCGGGTGCGCATGGGTCGCCATACGCTTGACCTCACCAAACGGGCGCTGCTGGACGAGGCCAGCCAGGAGGTTCCGATCACCGCCGGCGAATTCGATCTTCTGAAGATTTTTGCCGAAAACCCCAACCGTCCGCTCAGCCGCGACTGGCTCCTGGAGACCACCAGCCACCGCGTTCGTGACCCGTTCGACCGGGCGATCGACCTGCGCATCACGCGCATCAGGCGCAAGATCGAGCCGTCGCCCGACAAGCCAACGGTGATTCGCACTGTCCGCGGCATCGGCTATATGTTCGTGCCGCCCGCCGAATGATGTAAGAAGCGGGCCCGGCCGGCACCGGTCGCGGAGGGCCCGTAGTTCAGTGGTTAGAACGAGCCGCTCATAACGGTTATGTCGCAGGTTCGAATCCTGCCGGGCCTACCGACTGGCACAGCGCCATTCGCGTCCAGCCGCGTCGACTGACAACGAGTCGTCTTGTCGGGATGGAGTGCCGTCGGTCGGCGCGAGCTCGGGCGGTTGGTCATAGAAATCGACGCGCATACGTACTTTGCCAAGCGGTTCGACACGGTGCGTCTGCTCGGGAAGGACGAGGCCCGGGCGATTCGTCGTGAGGATTGTCTCGCCGCCCCCGTCTGCCAGAATGAACCTCAGCTGCCCCTCCAGGACGCGAATCACGCCCCGCACGCCCGCCTTCGTTCGATGCTCGCGCAATAGAGCGGCGGGCAGCGTCGCCGCATCGAACACCGGGCTCGACCTGTAGGGCGCAACCACGTCGGGCCTCAAGCGGCCAGCCGGATCTCGGCAGCGTGCTCGGGATATGGCGCCACTTCGAGACGCGCCGGGCGGCCGGCAAGCTCGTCGGCAAAGCCATGGTTCACGTCGCGATGATGTGCCTCGTCCGCCCGGACGACCAGGACCACGTCGCGGAGCGTCGCATCGTCCGGCAGCTTCCAATAGTGCCGGGCGATCGCCGGCGCCGGCACATTCGCGGCGCGGCCTTCGTCCAGTTCCTCGAGGTAGTACGTGTAGCTGATCACCGCCTCTTCCTCGAAAAAGCCGACGACGCGATGCGCGGTACGGGCACTGACGAGATAGAGGGCGAAGAACGCGAGATAGAACACCCACTGGACCCCCAGGATGATGCAACGTTCGAACAATGAGGGCTTCGCCACCTGGATGAAGGTCATCAGGTGCATGCGTTCGTTCTCGGCTTCCTCCATGAGGGTACGGATCCAGCCTCGGTCGTCACACATGTTCCGAAGGCAACGAAGATGGGTCAGCGTTGCTCCGACCATTCCGGGCACAGCCGCGACGGTCTCGAGCACGATGGCGCGGTGGCCGTAGCGCTTGGCGAAGAAGGTGTCGGCACAGAAGCGGAGGGCCTTGGTGAAACCGTAGGCCAGGCGATCGCTCAAGCCGCTCACCTTGTGATGGACATCGAGGTCGACGATGGGAACTCCCGCACCGGTTGCCATGACACCGCTCCTTCCTGGGGGACGACCCTCAAATCATGTATTTGGTGTACAGATATTTTGTCGCCTTAAACATGTCAAAGAAATACATGTATTGTGAACGCTCATTCTCCACTGTGTCGCAGGAGCCGTGTTCGATGCGCCTGACTCGCTATACGGACTACGCGATGCGCGTCCTGATCTACCTGGGCGTTCAGCCGGACAAGGTCTGCTCGATCGCCGAAATCGCTCGGGCCTATGGCATCTCGCATAACCACCTGATGAAGGTGGCGCACGATCTCGGCAGATCTGGCTACGTCGAGAGCGTCCGCGGGCGGACCGGCGGCGTCCGTCTCGCGCGCTCCACCGAGAGCATCAATGTCGGTGCCGTCGTGCGACAGACGGAGCAGGGCTTCGAGCTGGCCGATTGCAGCAATTGCATCATTGCGCCGGCGTGCGGCCTGACGGGTGTGCTGGACGAGGCGGTGGCAGCCTTCCTGGCGGTTCTCGACCGCTATACCTTGGCCGACCTGCTGGCCAAGCAATCGAAGTTGCTCGACCTGTTCGAACCCAGGTCGGCATCGTAGTTGGCGCCGACCAATTACCGGTCCATCAGAACAACGACCATCCCTGGCTGCCGGCGACGGCTCCGAGAATCGTCACGACGCTAAGCGCCAGCAATACCCAGTGCGCCCGATTCAGCCGCGCAAACGCTCGCTCTGGCTGCATGCGCGCCGATGCACTGAATCTCCGATGAAGGATCAAGGGCTCGGCGATGAACAGGATGAACATGAACAACAGCCAAACGCCGACCATTGCATGCATCCACCAGAAGTGCGCCGAGCGGAACCGATCCCACAAATCGAGGCGTCCGGACATATAGATCCCGGTCACTCCCACAACCACGACTGCTGTTCGCGCCTGCCAGATGAAGCGATGTTCAATCGCCTGAAATGCCTTCAGTCTGTCGCTTCCCAGCACGCCTCTGCGCACGGCCGGCAGGATAATGGTCGTCGCCATGGAAACGCCGCCGATCCAGATGACGACGGCGAGGACATGAAGCGCACGGGCAATAGTGACGTCTATCATGGGCCATCCGCAGAGAGTGTGCCGACACGCTGTGCCGGCGGCATATGTGGCAACGCGAGGGGGGACTCCATCCCGAGACTTACATTCTTGACCCTTGCACGGCTTTGCGTCGGAGCAAACTCAGCCGCATCGGCCGCAAGGCCTTCATCTACACTCTGAGCGAAGGCCATTTCCGCATCGATGGCCTGATGGAAACCTGTTGCGACAGGGAGATGCAGGCGCCGAGCAGTAGTCGACCGCCGATCCGGTCAGCGATCCAGCCAGACATCCTCGAACCGCCAGCCGTTGTAGATGCTGTTGACCATGATGGTCAGACCATGAACCTGCGCCTGCTGGCAGGCGGCCGCGACGGTGTGCGAGAAGATGGGCCGAACGGTGCCCTCGACCAGCTTGCGCTCGATATCGCGCACGATGGCCCGGCGCTTCTCGACGTCGCGCTCACGCGACTGGGCGGTGATGAGCGCCGTGAGCGCGGGATCGCAGTAGCCGTTGAAGTTGCGTGGCGCGCCGCAGCCATAATTCTCGGCAAAGTGCTGATCGGGATCGTCGAGCGAGCTGCCGGTCGCGTTGACCGCCAGTACATACTTCTTCTGATACATGTGGTTGAAGTAGACCGCGCTGTCGATCAGCTCCAGTTCGCCGTCGATATAGATGTGACGCAACTGGTCGATCATGATCACGGCCACATCGCGGTAAGATGCGACGTTGCGCGTGCTGACCTTGATCTTGAGGCGCTTGTCCGGGCCGTAGCCGGCCGCGCGCATCAAGGCACGTCCCTTCTCGCGCGCCGCCTCGACGTCTCCGCCATAGCCAGGCAGATCCTTCAAGGCGTCCGGACCGACACCCCAGACGCCGGCCGGCGGAGGCAGCATCGAGCCACCGACGAGGTCCTGCCCCTCGCTCGTGATGTCGACGAAGGACTTGCGGTCGAGCGTCAGCGCCAGAGCCGTGCGGGCCCGCTCGTCATCGAACGGCGGTAAGTCGCGGTTGATGATCAGGTTGTAGGTTACGCCGAGCGGCCGCAGCGTGCATTGCGCATCGGGGACTTGCTGCTTGATGTCCTTCAGCAGGGGCACGGTCACATCGGTCGGGAACGTCATATCGGCGCGACCGGCGACGAAGGTCAGCATCCGCGTCGCGCGGTTTGGGATAATGGTGTATTCGATGCCTTCGAGATAGGGCCGGCCCGGCTTCCAATAGTCGGGGTTCTTCTCGAGGCGAATGCGCTCGTTGCTCTTGAATTCGGCGAACTTGAAGGGACCGGTGCCGATCGGATGACGACGCATCTGAGCCGGCGCGACATGACAGGGATAGATCGCCGACCAGCCCGCCGCCAGGAACGCCAGAAGCGACGCCTGCGGCTCCTTGAGATGGAAGGTCACCTGGAAGTCGTTGTCGACCGTGACCTGCTGGACATTCTCGTACCAGATGCCTCTGGGATTGCGGCGCAGCTGCGCCTCGCCCTCGCCCATAAGCAGGTCGAAAGTGCAGCGCACGTCAGCCGCCGTGAAGGGCCTGCCGTCGTGCCATTTGACGTTGTGGCGCAGATTGAAGCGAACCTGCCGGCCGTCCTCGCCGACGGCCCAGTCGGTTGCCAGTTCGGGCCGGATACCGTCGAAGGTATTGCGTGCTACCGACTGGTCGTAGATCACCAGATTGTTGAATACGCCCATGAACGGGACGGCAGCGGACACCGTGATCTCCTCCAGCAACGAAGGGCTGGGTGGGCTGTCAGGGAGCAGCGCGCGCAGCGTGCCGCCGGCTTTCTGCGCGTGACCGGTACTGCCGAATCCTACCGCCGCGACCAGCAAAGCGACTCCGAATCGGGCAAATCTCGACCGTTTCCGCTCCGACGGTAAATCACCGGGCATTACTCGACTTCCTTTCTTGGTGCGGGGAAAGCAAGGTTTGCGGCTTTCTATTCGTCGTACAACGATATCCGGATGGCGCCGACCTTCCGGACCGTCGCCTTCAAGGCGTTGGCGTACGACTTGAGATGCCGATCGAAGCGCGACTGCGGGCCGACGAGGTTGATGCCGTACAGATCACCGAAGATCCGGACGGAAAGCGCGACCCCCATGACGTCGGGAGAACTCTCGCCGACATTGGTCCAGTAACCGCGCTTGCGACCCTCATCGAGGCTCTTCATGTACTGCGCGCGACTGCGAATCGTGTGTTCGGTGAGCCTCGGATATTTGAGCTTGGCCAACAGGCGCTCCCGCGGCTCCTCCTCCATCGCGGCCACGATCGCCTTGCCGATCGACGATGCATGAAGCTCGCGGACGGCACCGACCGTCATGGTGTAGCGGACAGCCTGTCGGGACTCGATGATCTCGAGATAGACGACGCCCAGCCCCTGCAGCTTGCCGAGGATGACGGTCTCGCCGGTCTGATCGCGCAGGGCTTCGAGGTGCGGCCGGATGTTCTGGGCGATCGGGTCGTGGTGGCCGATGGCCTCGGCCAACTTTCCCAATCGGCGGGTCGGATAAAGGGCGCCGCGCGGGCGCAGATAATAAAGGAAGCCGCGATCGACCAGCGTTCGCACAAGGGCGAAACATGTCGAGGTCGGCAGCGACAACTCGCGCGCGAGGTCGGAGACGATGATCGGACGCTGGCGGCGCGCAAAGCTTTCGAAGATATCGAGCGTGCGATCGGCAGTTCTAACCGTCATGTTGTCCCGCAGAGCATGCCCGGTTCGTGCTCGGGCATAATCCAGATATCAGAATTATTCTCCTCATTTGGACATCATACGTTAGCCTTGTATACGCATATGTGTCGATCTATTCCGATTCATGGAATGGGCGCGCAGCATCCTATGGGCATGCGCATGAAGAACGGCTTAAATGGATCGGAGAAGAGAGAACCGATGGGCACGAACGGATTCAGGGCCGCAGGTTTCCCGTGGCGCCTCTACTGCGGCCGCGGGGTGCTGGAGGAAAGTCTCAAGGATGCGGTGATGCGAACCGGTGCCCGGCGGGCCTTCGTCGTGTGCTCGCCGTCCATAACGCGGCGAACCGACAGCGTCGCCCGCATCGCCAGGGCCCTGGGCGATCTCTATGCCGGTGTGTTCGACGCCGTCGAGAACGACGCCACCTACGCCTCGGTTCGCGCGGCCAAGGAAGCCGCCGTGGCGGCGGGTGCGGATCTCCTTGTCGCTGTCGGCGGTGGAAGCGTCATCATGGCGGCACGCGGCGTGGCGATCTTCATGGCCGAGCCGGGCGACCCGTTCGAGATCATGACGCAATATCCCGAAGGCAGACCGGCATTCAGTCCGCGCCTGACGGCGGCCAAACCGCCGATCATCAACGTGCCGACGACGCCGAACAGCGCGCTGAACCGCGCGGGAACCGCGCTGAAGAACCCGGATCTCGATCATCGCATGGAGTATTTCGATCCCAAGACGCGCCCTCATTCGATCTTCCTCGACGAAGAAGCCCTGCTCGCCACGCCGCCGGAGCTGATCCGCTCGACCGCCACGACCATTTTCGCCGGGCTGATCGCCGTGAAAGGCCAGATCCAGTCCAATCCGCTGGTGGCTGGCGATGACGAACAGGCGTTCCGGCTGACCTATCGAGCCTATCAGCGCTTGCCCGACGAACCGGGCAATGCATCGCTGCTGATGGACCTCGGCGTCGCCGCCTTCCTGCGCAACCGCGCCGAGGACGATGGCATGAGCCGCCTGCTCCGCGGCGGCGCTTTCTCCGGCAACTATGCGGTCTCGACGGCGCTCCATATCCGCTATCCGCGCGTCGGCCAGGGTGAATCGACGTCGGCCGTCCACGGCGCGGGAATCAGGCTCTCCGACGCGGTCGACCTGCGGGTGGCGCGGCCGGTCGCCGAGGCTCTCGAAGTCTGGCGTGACGGCATGGAAAGCCGCGAAGCGGTCCTCGCGGTGGCCGACAGGCTCGAGCAACTCTATACGCGCGCCGGGATGCCGACGCGCCTGCGCCAGGTCGATATCCCGCGCGAGGATTTTCCGAAGCTCGCGGCCGACACTGTGAAGAACTTCAATGCCAACGCCGGCCTGCGCTCGCGCGAGGCGCAGATCGCCGACGCGCTTCGGCTTCTCGAAGCGGCCTACTGACAGGCGAGGAACTGAAATGGGACCACTGGCCGGCGTCCGGATCGTGGAGCTCGGGGGAATTGGGCCCGGCCCTTTCGCGTCGATGCTCTTTTCGGAGATGGGCGCGGAGGTGCTGCGCATCGGCCGTCGCCAAGGCGCGGACAAAGCCATCAAGGGATTCGACAAGCGCCATCAACTGCTCAATCGCGGTCGCCGCTCCGTCGCAATGGACCTCAAGAACCGACGCGCTGTCGACGCCGTGAGGAAGCTGATCGCCACAGCGGACGCGGTGATCGAAGGATTTCGACCGGGGGTCGTCGAACGGCTGGGTCTCGGTCCCGAGGAGTGCCTGCGCCTCAATCCGAAGCTCGTTTACGGTCGCATCACCGGTTGGGGGCAGGACGGTCCGCTTGCCGCCGAGCCGGGGCACGACATCAACTACATCGCGCTCACCGGCGCGCTCCACGCCATCGGCCGGAAGGACGGGCCGCCCGTGTCGCCGCTCAACCTGGTGGGCGATTTCGGCGGCGGCGCCCTCTACCTCGCGTTTGGTATGATTTGTGCCATTCTCGAAGCGCGGTCGTCCGGCAAAGGCCAAGTCGTGGATGCTGCGATGGTCGATGGCGTTTCGAGCCTGATGACCCTGATGTATGGCATGCATGCCGCCGGGCTCTGGACCGACGATCGCGGCTCCAACCGGCTCGATTCCGGCACGCCATGGTACGACGTCTACGAGACGTCGGACGGCAAATGGATCTCGGTGGGCTGCAACGAGCCACAGTTCTACGAGGCCCTGCTCAATCGCCTCGGCGTCGAGCGCTCCGCCCTGCCGGCCGACCGCCACGATCGAAAAGGCTGGCCGGCCATCCGGGCATGCTTCTCGCAGAAGTTCCGCGAGAAGACGCGGGACGAGTGGTGCGAGATCATGAAGGGCTCCGAGGTCTGCTTCGCGCCGGTGCTCTCGATGGCCGAAGCGCCTCGCCATCCGCACATGAAGGCCCGCGGCACCTTCGTCGAGCTGGACGGCGTCGTGCAGCCGGCGCCTGCGCCTCGCTTCAGCCGCACCAAGCCCGAAATCCGGCACTCCGCCGGATCGATCGACCAGCAACCTGCCGATGTGCTTCGCGACTGGGGCTTCGGACCTGACGAAGTGGCCGATCTGCGCGCCGATGGCGCCATCGGTTGACTTGACGAACAGCAGGAGGACAGTGCTTGAGCGACGCGATCAAGGTTTCGATCAAGGGTCACATCGGCACGATCGTCTTCAATCGTCCCGAAAGCCGGAACGCCTTCACGCTGGAGATGCTGGAGGAGTGTTCGAGCATCCTGGCCGGCTTCCGCGACGACCCTGAGATCAGGGTGATCGTGCTGACCGGTGCCGGAGAATCCTTCTGCTCTGGTGGCGACGTCAAGAAGATGGGCCGCGCCACCTCGGTCGCTGAGCGCAAATCCGATCTCTGGAAGCGCATGCAGTCGGTACCGAAGACGCTGGCGACTGTCGACAAGCCGGTGATCGCCATGATCAATGGCGACGCAATC
>DATEID010000198.1:0-7306 GCA_035279245.1 Reyranella sp. | reverse complement strand
CCGCTGCCATGCCAGCCGCCATGGTATCGCCGGCCACGGGATCGATCAGGATGAAGGCGCCGGTGGCGCGGTTGTCGGTATAGGGGTCGAAGGTGACTGGCGCCGTCGTCTCGATCTCCACCCGGGCGATGCCGTTCGGGTCGAGCGACCGGTCCGGCACACGCCGTAGCGAGTCGACGTCTAGTACATCGACAATGCGCGTGATGGTGGCAGCGACAGTGGCGGTGCCGATCTTCAGCAGATGGCGCGCGCCCGGGAGCGCTGACGCATCGGCCATCCAAACGACGTCGGCGGCAAGCCGCCGGCCGACCACGGGGCGGTTCCTGGGATCGGCCAAAAGGTCGCCCCGGCCAAGGTCGATCGCATCCTTGAAGACGAGGGTGACGGCGCGGCCGGCCGTCGCCGCCGGCAGGTCGCCATCGAAGGTAACGATGCGCATCACCTCGGCCGTCCGGCCCGATCCTTCGGCCACGACGCGGTCCCCTACCCTCACTTCGCCGCTGGCGACCGTGCCGGAGAAGCCGCGGAAGTCGCTGTCGGGCCGGTTGACCCACTGCACGGGAAAGCGGAACGGCCCCTCCGCCTCGGTCTCGATCGGCACGGTTTCGAGATGCCGCAGCAGCGTCGCCCCACGATACCAGGGCAGGCGGGTGCTGCGGACGGCAACATTGTCGCCGTGACGCGCCGACAAGGGAATCGCAACCAGCGACTCGAAGCCGAGGGGCGCGGCGAAGGCCGAAAACGCCCGTTCGATCTCGCGAAAGCATGCCTCAGAAAAATCGACGAGATCGACCTTGTTCACCGCCAGCACGACGTGGCGAATGCCCATGAGCGACACGATCGCGGCGTGCCGGCGCGTCTGCTGCACTAGGCCCTTGCGCGCATCGACCAGCAGGACGGCGAGCTCGGCGCCGGAGGCGCCCGTCACCATGTTGCGCGTGTATTGCTGATGTCCAGGAGTGTCAGCGACGACGAAGGCGCGCCGCGCGGTCGCGAAGAAGCGATAGGCGACGTCAATGGTGATACCCTGCTCTCGCTCGGCCTCGAGACCGTCGAGCAGGAGGGCGAAGTCGAGGGCCTCGTCGCAGGTGCCAAAGCGTCGCGAGTCCTCGCTCAGCGCCTTTGCCTGATCATCGGCCAGTCCGGCGGAATCGGCGATCAAGCGGCCGATCAGAGTCGACTTGCCGTCGTCGACCGAGCCGCAGGTGAGAAAGCGCAATTCGCCGTGGCCGGCGCTGCGTTCGACGCCGGCCGCAAGCGGCAGCCGTGTGTCGGGGCTCAAAAGTAGCCCTCCCGCTTCTTGCGCTCCATCGAGGCCTGTTGCGCGGCATCGACCAGCCGCCCCTGCCTTTCCGAGGAGCGCGACGCCCGCAGTTCGTCGATCACGGCGGCGACATCGCCTGCGTCCGATTCGATTGCGCCGGTAAGCGGCCAGCAGCCCAGGGTGCGGAAACGCACGCGCCGCACGGCTGGCTTTTCACCCGGAGCCAATCTGAGCCGGGCATCGTCGGCGGCGATCAGCGCACCGGCGCGCCTCACGACCGGGCGCTCGGCTGCAAGGTAAAGCGGCACGATGGGGATGGCTTCGGCCTGGATGTAGGTCCAGACATCGAGCTCGGTCCAATTGGAGAGCGGAAAGACCCGCATCGTCTCACCCGACGCCAGGCGGGGATTGAAAAGGCGCCAGAGCTCGGGCCGCTGGCGGCGCGGGTCCCAGACATGGCCGGCACTGCGATGGGAGAAGATGCGTTCCTTGGCCCGCGCCTTCTCCTCGTCGCGCCGCGCCCCGCCGATCGCCGCATCGAAACCGTGCTTGTCGAGCGCCGCGCGCAACGCCTCGGTCAGCATCAGCCGGGAGTATTCGCCGGTCTCGGTGTCGAACGGATTGACGCCAGCCTGCGTTGCGGCAGCGTTACTATGGACCAGCAGTTCGAACCCGTGAGCCTTCGCCATCCGGTCGCGGTGCTCGAGCAGCGCGCGGAAATCCCAGCCGGTGGCGATGTGCAGGAAGGGAAAGGGCGGCGGCGCGGGATAAAAAGCCTTGCGGGCGAGATGCAGCAGGACGCTCGAATCCTTGCCGACCGAGTAGAGCAGCACTGGCTTGCGGAACTCGGCCACCACCTCGCGCAGAATATGGACCGACTCATCCTCCAGCCGTTGCAGATGCAATGACAGATGCGGGCCTGGAGCCAAGGTCGAAAAGGGCATGCTTCAGTTGGAGTGATAGAGGGTATGCAACTTTAGCAGGTGCATCACGGTTCGGTGAAGATGCAAACTCAGGTTGTCTGCAGCCGACAACGGGCAACGGGATCAACTTAATTTTATGACTTAACCTTTTGCGAGTTGGGCAGGTTAGGCTTTGCGATCACTTCATCGACGATGAAAGTGGTGTGTCTCTTGCATGACTGCCACAAGCGCAGCATGGAACGCGGATTGCCGGACCATCAGGGATGGACGGCCATCGCCCTCCGTATCGCGCATAAGAAGACCTGAAGCTCCTCGATGGACCGTGGGCGTCAAGGAAGACCAGAACACAGAAGACAAGAACCAAATGAGATACAACGTCGTCGTCGCCACACACCACAAGACCGGCACCGTCTGGATGGATGGCGTTTTCAAGGGCATTGCGGCCGATCTCGGCGTCACTTACATCGATTTCAAGGCGCGGTACGAACAATTGTCGGAGGCGCTGAAGCCTCCCTTCATCCTCCTCAGCACCGACTCCGATTTTCGCGACTGGACGTCCCTGCTCGAGCGCGAGGACGTGCGCATCCTCCATCTTATCCGCGACCCTCGGGACGTGGTCATTTCGGCGATGCACTACCACAAGAAGTCGAACGAGAGCTGGCTGCACGAACCGGTGCCCGGTTACGACGACGTCACGTACCAGCGCCGGCTGAAGGATCTGCCGAACACGCACCAGCAGTACATCTACGAGATGGAGCATTCCTCGGGCGGCACGGTGCTCGACATGCTGCGCTGGCGCTACGACAGGGCCAACTGCTTCGAGGCGCGCTACGAGGAGTTGCGGCAGGACGCGGAGCTTCGCTACTGGCGGCGGATCACGGCCTTTCTGGGCTTCGACGTGGCCGAGCAGGAAATTTGCGACGCCCGCTTCTGGCGGAACAGCCTGTTCGGCGGACTGTCGCGGCTCGGCAACAAGCATGTGCGGTCGGGCGATATCGGCCAATGGAAGCAGGAGTTCACGGTGCCGCTTGCCTATGCCTTCCTGGGCCGCTTTCCGGGCGGCCTCCAGGCACTGGGCTACGAGACCGATCACAACTGGATCCTCGACTTGCAACCTGTACCCGCGCCGCGGCGGCGTTGGCTTGCCGACGGCGCGTTGCGCCCGCTGCGCGAACTAAGTCGAGCCTTTTCGATCTTCTAGGACGGACGGCCAAAGGGAACTGCACTGGCAGTGCCGCGTTCACTTCGGCGGAGGCTTCTGGATGGGTTCCGCCACCACGATCGTGGTCTTGCTGCTGGTGTTCTCCGTGCCCGGCTCCAACGGCGTCGCGACGACACAAAAGATCGACTTCAAGAGCCAGCAGGCCTGCGAGTCCTTCCGCGACAAGGTCGTGCACGCCTGGGACGGCAGCTTCGACAAGCAACGCAACAGCGCCAAGCCGACCGCCTGGGGCATTTGTGTCGAAAAGCCGCTCTGATCAGGCGACAACGAAGGTGCGCAGCAGGCCGAACATGCCCGTCGCGAACAGGATGCCGAGCGCCACGTTGCGGTAGAGCCGCTCGCTGGCGAGGCCATGGAACAGGCGCTCGCCGAGATGGGCGCCGGCGATCATCACCGGGAAGAGGACGACGGCACGAGCCAAGGCATCCCAACCTGCGACGCCGCTTGCCAGCACGATCGCGATCAGCAGGAACTGCGTCAGGAAGTAATAGGTGACAATGTTGGCGCGGTTGACCTTGGGTGAATCGTTGCCTGACAGCAGGTAAAGCAGCACCGGCGGCCCACCGACGCTGGTGGTCGCCATCATCGCGCCCGATAGCGCCCCCACCGTCACGGTCGCGGCCGTAGAGCGCCCGCCGCGATACTTCCAGCCGCTCCACATCACCACGACGAAGGCCACGATCACCGCCGACACCGCCGTGACGATGGTGCCCTTGTCCACGCTCGCCAGCGCCCACACGCCGAGCGGCATAGCGATGCAGGCGGCGACGCTCATGGGGCCGAGCGTCTTCCAGTCGGCGCTGGTGCGCACCTGCGGAAAGAGCTGCAGCGACACGACCAGCTCGATGGCGACGATGGTGACGACCATCTCCGCCGAGCCGAACAGGATCGCGAAGATCGGCGCCATCAGCATCGCCGAGCCGAACCCTGCGAAGCCACGCATCAGCCCTGCGACCAGCGTCACACCGATCGCGATCCAGAGCCCGGTGTCGGCGAAGAGCTGATGGACGTAGGGGAGCATGAGGAGGCTATCGCCGCGAAATTCGCGTCACCCCGAGGTGAAACCGAGGGATCTTTAAAGCCATGAGGAAAGATCCCTCACTACGTTCGGGATGACACCCTTCGTTAGGCGACGGTTTATTGCCGCTTCTGTCCCTCGCCCGTCTTGTCCCGGAGCCGCCGCATGCCGCGCAGCCAGCGGTCGCGATCGAGCTTGCGCGCCATGTATTCCTTCACCTGTGGATGCGTGAGGATCAGGAAGGTCTCGGCATCCATCGCATCGATCACCGTCTGGGCCACGGCATCGGTGTTGAGGACGCCGTCGACCGAGGCCGCGCCGGAGCCCGCCATGCGCAGCATATTGGTGTCGACGGCCTGCGGGCAGAGCACCGACACGCAGATGCCCTTGTCGCCGTATTGGATCGCGAGATGCTCGGCGAGAGCGACCGCGGCATGCTTTGTGACGCCGTAGGGCGCCGAGCCCATCGAGGCGAGCAGGCCAGCCGCGCTTGCGGTGTTCAGCAGATAGCCGGATTTGCGCGCCAGCATGCCCGGTACCAAAGCGCGCGCGGCATAGACATGCGCCATGACATGGATCGCCCAGCTATCGGCCCAGTCCTTGTCGATGGCGTCCTCGTGCCCGCCGCGACCGATGCCTGCATTGGAGAAGAAGACATCGACCGGCCCGTAGTGCCGCTCGGCCTCGGCGACGAGATGGCGGATGTCGGCTTCCTTGCCGACGTCGCAGGCGACGGCAATGCCCTCGATGTCCTTCGCGACCTTCTCGAGGCTCGCGGCGTCCCGATCGGCCACCACGACGCCCTTGGCACCCTCCCTGGCATAGCGCCGCGCGATCGCCTCGCCGATACCGCCGGCCGCCCCCGTGACGACGCAGACCTTGTCTTTGACTTTCATTTCTGTCTCCCGATCAAACTCTCCCGGACCGCGAGCTGGAAGCTCGCGGCCCGGAAGACTAGCCCCAGCTCTGCTCGATCAGCTCGACGTACTGCGCCTTGGTCGGCTGGCGCGGTGTCGACAGATGGCAATGGTCGCCGAGCGCGCCGTCGGCGATCTGCTCGATCTCGGCCTGCGTTAGCCCCATTGCGCCCAGCCCCTTCGGAATAGCGAGCCGTTCGTTCAAGGCTGCGACGGCGTTGGCCACGCCCTCGGCGGTGCCTTCGCGCTCCGGGAGGCCCAGCACCTCGGCCACCTTCCTGTACTTCTCGCCGACAGCCGGCGCATTGAAGCGCAGGACCGCCGGCAGATAGACGGCGTTCAAGGTGCCGTGGTGCAGGCGGTGGCCCTTCAGCCCGCCCGTCGGATGGCTGAGCGCATGCACGGCGCCCAGGCCTTTCTGGAAGACCATGGCGCCTTCCATCGCCGCCATCGCCATGTTGACGCGCGCCTCGCGGTCCTGCCCGTCCTTCGTCGCGCGCTCGACGTAGCGCCACGCCTTCTCCAGTCCGTCGAGGGCGATGCCGTCGGCCGGCGGATTGTAGGCGTTGGAGAGGAAGCATTCGATGTTGTGCGTGAAGGCGTCCATGCCGGTGCCGGCCGTAAGATGCGGCGGCAGGCCAATGGTCAGCTCGGGATCGATCAAAGCGAGCTTCGGGATCAGGTACGGGCTGCCGATCGCAAGCTTGCGGCCCGAGTCCATGATGATCACGCCGCCGCGGCTCACCTCGCTGCCGGTGCCCGAAGTCGTCGGGATGGCGACGATCGGCGCCACCTTGGCGGTGATCTTCGCGGCGCCGCCCTCGACCATCGCATAGGGCTGCAGCGAGCTGCCCGGGTGCGTCGCCATCAGGGCGACGCCCTTGGCGAGATCCATCGGCGAGCCGCCGCCGATCGCGATGATGCCGTCGCAGCCTTCCTCCTTGTAGATCTCGAGCGCGTCGCGCATCGCCGCTTCGGTCGGATTTTCGGGTGTGCCGTCGTACAGCGCGATCGGCATGTTGCCTGGCAGCTTCTCCTTGACCTTGCTCCATAGGCCCGCGGCAATGATACCCTTGTCGGTCACGATCAATGGCCGACGAATGCCCAAAAGCTGCAATTCCGACTCCAGGAGTTTCAGCGCGCCGAACTCGAACTGGATGCGGGTGAGATAGGTGATGAGCGCCATGTCATTCCTTTCGCTTTTGCCGCGAGCCTACGCGAGAAGCGGGCGATGAGCGACCCTGTTGTCCTGCGGCCGGCGACTGCCGACGACGCCGCGGCGATTGCGGCGACCATCGCGGCCGCCTTCGCGCAATATCGTGGCAAGCTCGTACCCCAGTCCGGCGCGTTCGCCGATACCGCGACGGTCATTGCGGCCGAGTTCGCGAATGGCTCGACCGCGATCGTCGCGGAGCGGAAGGGCGAGATGCTGGGCTGCGTCATGATGAAGGTGATGGCGGGCGACCTCTATTTCGGCCGGCTCTCCGTGATCCCGAAGGCGCGCGGCCTTGGCCTCGCCAGACGTCTGGTCGAAGCCGTCGAGGCCGATGCCCACGGACGAGGTTTGGCCGGAGTCCGGCTTGGCGTGCGCGTGGTGCTGACGGACAACCAGCGGCTCTTTCGGTCGCTGGGCTATGTCGAGACCGGCCGCGAGGCGCATCCGGGATTCGACTACCCGACTTCCATCAATATGCGGAAAGTTCTCGGGGGACCGCGGGCCTCCGGCGCGCCTCATGAGCGGGCCGAAGGCCCGCGGTCCCGAAGAGTATGATAGGCTTTATCCATGATTCGTACACCGCTTACCGGTCCGTCCGTCTGGCACGGCAACGACATCAAGGACTCCCGTCGCTGGATCCGCGATCTGCCGCGCGAGGCGGTCGCCGAACTCGATGCCGCGCTCAAAGCGGTGAAGGGCCGGCCGTGGCAGGAAATCAGACGGGCCGATTTCCCGCTGCCCACGCT
>DATEID010000197.1:0-12297 GCA_035279245.1 Reyranella sp. | reverse complement strand
CATCAAGGTCTGGCTGGTCCGGGACAAGACCGCGCCGCTCGTCTCCTTGTCCTTCTCTTTCGCCGGAGGAACGGCGTCGGAGCCGGATAGCCAAAAGGGCGCCACCGGTCTCATGGCGCGCATGTTGACCGACGGGGCGGGAACTCTGCCGGCGCAAGCCTTCAGGCTTCGTCAGGAGGAGGCTGCCGTCTCGCTGGACTTCGGCGCCTCGCCGGACCGCCTGAACGGATCGCTGCGTGTGCTGTCGGCTAATCGCGACCAAGGCTTCGACCTGCTGAGGCTTGCGCTCACCGCGCCGCGTTTCGATGCGGACATGCTGGAACAGCGCCGCAGCCAGGCGATCGCGAGCTTCAACCAGGCCGAACAGCGCCCGCGCGCCGTGGCCGAGCGGACCATGATGAGGACGATGTTCGCCGGTCATCCCTATGCCCGCGACTATCAGGATCTGCGCGACACCTTGAAGACGATCGCGCCATCGGACCTCAGGGCGCGCGCGGCTGCGTTGCTCAGGCGCGACGGTCTGATCGTGGCGGCGGTGGGCGATGTCGACGCCGACGGTTTGGCGCAGGCGCTCGACCGTGCGTTCGGCGATCTCCCGGCCGGCGAGCCGGTCGCTGCTATTCCGCAATGGACGCCGTCTTATAAGCAGCACAGCGTCGCCGTCGAGCGGCCGGTGCCCCAGAGCGCCATTGTCATGGCCATGCCAGGCGTCCTGCGCGCCGATCCCGACTGGTACGCCGCCCTGGTGCTATCGCACATTCTGGGCGGCGGCCAGCAATCGCGGCTGTTCACCGAAGTGCGCGACAAGCGGGGCCTGGCCTACAGCGTCTCGAGCAGCCTTCGCCCTGCGGCGAAGGCATCGTTGCTGGTGATCTCGACCGGCAGCGCGAACGACCGGGTCGCCGAGACGATCCAGGTGATCCGCCGTGAGATCGCGCGCCTGCGCGAGCAGGGCGTCGACGATCAGGAGCTGGACGATGCCAAGACCTACCTCATCGGCGCTCTCGCCCTGTCGCTCGATTCGTCGCGTGCCGTTGCCGGCCTCCTGCATGGCCTGCAGGTCGATGGTCTGCCGCGTGATTTTCTCGATCGTCGCACCGGCCTGATCGCTGCAGTCACGAAGGCCGATGTCGATCGCGTCGCTCGCCGGC
The DNA here is from genome assembly GCA_035279245.1 of Reyranella sp. Lineage (GTDB taxonomy): Bacteria > Pseudomonadota > Alphaproteobacteria > Reyranellales > Reyranellaceae > Reyranella. The sequence continues at coordinate 11,146 of DATEID010000197.1, read as the reverse complement.
TGTTGCGCGACGACGCCACCGTCACCGTCGTGGTCGGCAAGCCTCAGGGGCTCGTCCTTGACCGATAGATCGAGCATGCATTTCGACGGCTTCAGCCGCCGGTATCTTTCCCGAGGACGGAGGTCGTAGAGTGGTCGCCATGAGCGCGCCTCCTCGTTCCCTGCGCCGGCTGCCCTCGACCCTGGTCAACCGCATTGCCGCGGGCGAGGTGGTGGAACGGCCCGCCAGTGCCGTGAAGGAACTGGTGGAAAACGCGATCGACGCCGGCGCGCAGCGCATTTCGGTCGCGCTGAAGGATGGTGGGCGGAGCTTCATCGCCGTGGTCGACGACGGGATCGGCATGTCGCCGGAGGAGCTGCCGCTCGCGGTCGAACGCCACTGCACCTCCAAGCTGCCGGGCGACGATCTCGCCGATATCCGTACCCTCGGGTTCCGTGGCGAAGCGCTGCCCTCGATCGCCTCGGTCAGCCGCTTCACCATCACCTCGCGACCGGCGGGTGCCGACTCCGCTTGGAGCCTCGAGATCGAAGGCGGCGTGAAACGGCCGCCGCGGCCGGCGGCGCACCCGCCCGGCACGCGGGTCGAGGTGCGCGACCTTTTCTTCGCGACGCCAGCTCGCCTCAAGTTCCTGAAGGAGCCGCGCAGCGAGGCCGGTCATGTGGCGGACGCGATGCGTCGCCTCGCCATGGCGCATCCCGCGATCGCCTTTCGCCTCGAAAGCGAGGAGCGCACGCTGTTCGATCTGCCGGCCGCCAGCCCGTCGTTGTTGGGAAAGGCCGACACCGCCCGGCTCACTCGGCTGACCGCGATCATGGGGCGCGAGTTCGCCGACAATGCGCTCGCCATCGACGCCAACCGCGAAGGCTTCCGGCTCACGGGTTTCGCCGGGCTGCCGACGCTCAATCGGCCGACGGCGCAGCATCAGTTCCTGTTCGTCAATGGCCGGCCGGTGCGCGACAAGCTTCTGGCCGGTGCCGTGCGCGGCGCCTACCAGGATTTCCTGGCGCGCGATCGTCATCCCATGGTCGCGCTGTTCCTCGAGGCGCCGACCGAGATGGTCGATGTCAACGTCCATCCGGCCAAGACGGAGGTGCGCTTCCGCGACGCCGGGATCGTGCGCGGCCTGATCGTCGGCGCGCTGCGGACGGCTCTTTCGGCTGCCGGTCATCGCGCCAGCACCACGGTTGCCGAAGCAGCCCTTGGCGCATTCCGTCCGCACACGGGCCAGGCGACGGCGCTGCCCTTCGGACGCACTTTCGGCAACGGCTATCCGGCCTCGGCGCCGCGCGGGCTGGCCGAGGCGGCCGCCCAGTTCATGGCGCCGCTCGCCGAACCGTCGGCGCGGGTCGAGGCGCCGCCGTCAGGAGCCGCCAATGGCGACGGCAACGCCTATCCGTTGGGCGTGGCCCGGGCGCAGTTGCACGAGACCTACATCGTGGCGCAGACGGCGGAGGGCGTGGTGATCGTCGACCAGCATGCCGCGCACGAACGACTCCTGCACGAGAAACTCAAGAGCCAGCTCGAGTCCGAGGGGGTGAAGCGCCAGGCGTTGCTGCTGCCCGAGGTCGTCGAGGTCGGCGAGGATGGAGCACGCAGGCTCGCGCAGCGCGCGGCCGAATTGGCCGAGATGGGCCTGGTGCTCGAGCCGTTCGGACTGGGCGCGGTGGTCGTACGCGAGACTCCCGCCGTGCTGGGCGAGGCCGACATCCAGGGACTGGTGCGCGACCTCGCCGACGAGCTCGCCGAGCTGGGCGATCATCTTTCTCTCAAGGAGAAGGTCGAGGAGGTATGCGGCACGCTGGCCTGCCACACGTCGGTGCGCGCCGGACGGCGGCTCACGGTCGAGGAGATGAACGCGCTCCTGCGGCAAATGGAGGCGACGCCGCATTCGGGGCAGTGCAATCACGGCCGCCCGACCTATGTCGAACTGAAGCTGGCCGACATTGAGCGGCTGTTTGGAAGGCGATGAAGAAGATCCTGCCGCTGCTCCTTGTCGTACTCTCTGCCGCAATCGCCCATGCCCAGCCGGCCAGCCCGCTCGACGGGACATGGCGCGGCCGGAGCGACGGCGGCTCGTGCAACGCGCCGCTCGACTACGCCATCACCATCGACGAGGGCTTCGTCGACGGCACGGCCTTCGACACAACGGCGCACGGCCCGGTGCCCAATCTCCGGAAAGCGCCGCCACCGCCGCCCGGGCCCGGGCTGTGGCAGCTTCACGGGGTGGTGAAGTCCGGCTCGTTCACGGTGCTTGCCGTGGCGTCGGTGAAGCACAACGACCGGCGTACGGAGCGACTGACCGTGACGCCGCAAGGCCGCGCCCTCCTCGTCGTCGAGGGCGGCGACTGTGGCCGCACGGCGCGGCTCGAAAGGAAGTAGGAGCGATCAGGCGGTTCGCGCCAGCAGGCCGAGGCGTTCGCGGCGCAGCCATCGCGTCAGCAGCAGGATCGCCACCGTCGTGAGCCCGGCCGCCAGGCCGATCCAGATGCCGATGCCCTCGAGCTTCACGACGAAGGCGAGAACGACGCCCACGACCAGCCCGATGCCCCAATAGCCCAGGCCGGCATAGACCATCGGCACGCGCGTGTCGTGCAGGCCGCGGAGCATGCCGGCCGCCACGGCCTGGCCGCCGTCGGCGAGCTGGAAGAGGGCAGCGAGTGCCAGGAAGGAAACGGCGAGATCGACGACGGGAGCGTTCGTCGGCACGTCGAGATCGAGAAAGACGCCGATCAGCGTCCGCGGCGCCAGGATCATGACGAGCGCGGCAGTCGCCATGAAAGCCGTGCCCATCGCCAGGGCGGTCCAGCCGGCGCGGCCGACACCCTCGGCATCGCCCGCGCCGAAGGCGCGACCCACGCGCACCGTGGCGGCCTGGCTCAAGCCGAGCGGCACCATGAAGGAGAGCGAGGCGATCTGCAACGCGATCGAATGGGCGGCGATCGAGTCTTCGCCGATCAGGCCCATCAGAAAGGTCGAGGCGTTGAATACCGCGACCTCGAACACCAGCGTCGCGCCGATCGGCATGCCGAGCCGCCACAGTTCGATGAAGCGCGGCCAGTCGGCACGCCAGAAACGGCCGAACAAGTGGTAGCGCCGGAACCGTCGGTCCGCGTGGAGCACGACCGCAAGGGCCGCGACCATGAAAGTGTCGGCCAGAGTCGTGGCGATGCCCGCGCCGACCAGTTCCAGGCGTGGCAGGCCGAGATTGCCGAAAATCAGGCACCAGGCGGCGAAAGCGTTCACGGCCACGCCGGCCAGACCGATCGCCATGGCCCATCGCGGCCGCTCCAGCGCCGAGACGAAGGAGCGCAGCACCAGATAGAAGAAGAACGGCAGGATCGACCACTGCAGGGTGCGCATATAGTGGCTGGCGTGCAGCGCCAGATCGGGCCGCTGGCCCATCGCCAGCAGGATCGCTTCGGTGTGCCAGAGCACCAGCCAGATCGGCACAGCGATCACCACGGCGGCCCACAGGCCCTGGCGCACCGTGCGCCGGACGTCACGCACCGAATGGCTCTTGCGCCCGAGCTCGCGCGCGATCATGGGCGCGGTGGCCGTCGTCAGGCCGAGCCCGAAGATCATGGTGGCGAAGTAGAGGTTCGAGCCCAGCGCACCCGCCGCCAGCGTCTCGGGGCCGAGCCGGCCCATCAGCAGCACGTCGGTCGCGGTCATCGCCGTCTGCGCGAGGTTCGTGAGGATGAGCGGCCAGGCGAGCACGAGCGTGGCCCGCCCTTCCGCGCGCCACGCCTGCCATCCGCCGATCGTGATCGCGCCGACGCTGTTCATGCCGGCGCTTGTAGCCGCTATCGCACGGCGAGGTGAAGCAATCCTGACCGGCGCTAGCCGCAGGCCTCGCAGGCGATGCGTTCCTCGCGGCCGGTCGTGAGCCGGAAGAAGGCGTCCTGCGGCTTCTCCAGGATGAACATCGCCTTGGCATCGAGCCCGAGATTGATGCCGCGCAAGACGGCGCCGCTGACGCCGTGACCGACCACGACGGTGCGCGTGCGCGACGCGACGATGTCGGCAAGGACAGCGGCGGAGCGACGGCGCAGCGAGAAGTGCGTCTCGCCGCCCGGCGGGCAGAAGCCATGCGGATCGGCGCGCCAGTCGGCCAGCGCATTGGGCTGGTGGACCTCGATCTCCTTCCAGGAGAAGCCTTCCCAGTCGCCGTAGCCGAGCTCGGCGAGGCGGGGATCGTCGCGCCACTCGCCGGGATCGATACCGAGTTCGCGGCCGACGATCAGCGAGGTCTCGCGCGCACGTCCGAGCGGGCTCCTGAGGAAGATCGTCGGAACCGGCGCGGCCGCGAGCTCCGCGCGAAGGGTGCGGCCCATCGCCTGCGCCTGGACGCGCCCGCGCTCGGTGAGATCGGAATTGCGCGTGCCCTGCATGCGCCGCTCGATATTCCAGGCGGTCTCGCCGTGGCGCAGCATGTAGAGAGGATGGTCGAGCTTCACGACGCGTAACGCAGGATCACGATCTTGGCCGCACCATAGCGCCTCTCGTCGAGCGTTTCGAATCCGGGAGGCGCCAGCAGATCCTCGGCATGGGCAAGCTCGACTGTGGCGATGGCGCCGCGCTGCAGCCAACCGGCCGCGGCCAGCGCCGGGAGCGCGGACCCTGTGAGGCCGGATCGGTAGGGCGGATCGAGGAAGATGAGATCGCAAGCTTCGCGCGCCGGCGGGGGACGCGTGGCGTCGGCGCGCACGACCTTGGCCGCGGCCGTCTCGCCGAGCTTGCGCAGGTTCTCGCCGATCAACTTGATCGCTGTCGCATCGTTGTCGAGGAAGGTGGCATGCGCCGCGCCACGCGATAGCGCCTCGATTCCCAGCGCGCCGGAGCCCGCGAACGCGTCGAGCACGCGGGCATCGATCAAGGGCGAGGTGCCGTCCTCGCGCCAGCTGGCATGGGCAAGGATGTTGAACAGGGCCTCGCGTGCCCGGTTCGAGGTCGGCCGCGTGCCCATGCCTTCGGGCGTGGCGATGGTACGGCCGCGATGCCTGCCGCCAACGATCCGGAGCATCAGCGGCGCGGGCGCTTGTGTTGCCGCGGACGCTGTTGCGGCTTCGCCCATCCTGCCTTTCGCGGCACCTTGAGACCCAGCAGATTGTCGAGCGCCTGCGGCAAGATCTCGTCGACCGCGCCGCGCTCCAGCTCGCCGAGATGGAACGGCCCGAAGGCGACGCGGATCAGGCGCACCACCGGCAGGTCGAGATGGGCCAGCACGCGGCGCACCTCGCGGTTCTTGCCTTCCGCCAGCGCGATATCGAGCCAGGCGTTGGACCGCTGCTGGCGATCGAGCCGCGCCTCGATCGCGCCGTAGCGCACCCCGTCGATCGTGATGCCCTGGGAGAGCTCGGCCAGCCGCTGCTCGTCGACGGCACCGTGCACCCGGGCCCGATAGCGCCGCGTCCAGCCGTTGGCCGGCAGCTCCAGCCGGCGGGCGAGCCCTCCGTCGTTCGTGAGCAGCAGAAGGCCTTCCGACATGAAGTCGAGCCTGCCCACTGTCACGACACGCGGCAGGCTTTGCGGCAACGACTCGAAGATCGTGCGCCGGCCCTGCGGGTCGCGCACCGTCACCAGCTCGCCGGGCGGCTTGTGATAACGCCATAGCCGCGGCCGGTCGGCGTCCGGCAGCGGCTTGCCGTCCACCTCGATGCGGCTTTTGTCCGTGACGACGAAGGCCGGCGTTTGCAGCACGTCGCCGTCGACCTTCACGCGCCCGGCCGCGATCCAGCGCTCGGCGTCGCGGCGCGAGCAAAGGCCGGCCCGCGCCAGTCGCTTGGCGATACGTTCGGGTTCGCTCACTTGGCCGCCGCTGCCCCCAGGAACGCGCCGAACAGCTTCGCGTCGCCTTCGGAGATCAGGAACTCGGGATGCCACTGCACGCCGATGCAGAAGCGATAGGCCGGCGCCTCGATGCCTTCGATCACGCCGTCCGACGCCGTCGCGTTGACGATCACGCCCTTGGGGGCATCGGCCGCCGCCTGGTGATGGGCGCTGTTCACGTCCAGCGCGTCGGCCTCGACGATCGCATGGAGCTTGGTGCCGCGTGCGATCTTCACGGTGTGGCCGGGTTCGTCGCGCGGATTGGGCTGCTCGTGCGCCAGCGCGTCGGCGATCTCGTCGGGGATATGCTGGATCAGCTTGCCGCCCAGCACGACATGCAGGAGCTGCTGGCCGCCGCAAATGCCCAGCACCGGCTTGTTGCGCTCCAGTGCGCCGCGGGTGACGGCGAATTCGAAAGCCGTGCGACGGTCCTTGGTGACGACGGTCGCGTGACGGTCGCCGCCGCCATAGTAGGACGGATCGACGTCGAACGCGCCGCCGGTCACGACCAGCGCGTCGATGCGCTCCAGATAGTCGCCCACCCGGTCCGGCTGGTGCGGCAGCGCCACCGGCAGGCCGCCCGCCGCATCGATGGCGTCGAGGTAGTTCTGGCGCAGCGCATACCAGGGAAACTTTGAATATCCGCCGGGCTTTTCCGCATCCAGCGTGACTCCGATCAGGGGGCGAGGCATCGTAACGTCGTCCTATTCGGCAGCGGTCCAACCAAGGCGGCCGGCGAGATCGGAAAAGCACTTTGGACAGACCCATTCATAGCCGGCGCCTTTCGGATAGTCCGGTCCAGTGACGTAGCCTTCATCTAGGATGTCCGGTCCGTCAAATTCCGCGAACGTCGCCCAGCAGGCAGCGCAGTGATCATGATCCCACTCTTCACTCCACCGGGTATAGCGACGCAAGTGCAAGGTCAAACCAGCTAATCGGCGTGCGTTTTCGATTCGCCATTGGTCGTCGGTTTGATCGTGTGGCGGGTCACTAGTGGTCATAGAGAGGACACCTGCGTCAAGGATGCTTCTTGACGCAAATCGGATCGCCTTTGCCCGGATATGTGCATATCCACTCGGGGTCAAAGCCAATGGCGTTGGTCGTTTTCCCCTGGCCTTTCCAATTTGGGAGCTCGATGCAAACGAGAAGCAGGCCGCAAATGAACACCGCAACTACAAGACCACCGATGTCTTTCGACGACAGTAGGCGCCAGTTCATACTGTTCAGGATACGCATGAAGGCAAAATCGCGCCACACTTGCCGTTCCTCCCCAACGTCGTTGGGGAGGTGCCCCGCAGGGGCGGAGGGGTCATAGGCACGATTTCGCGTTCGGAGCCTCATGACCCCTCCGGCCTTCGGCCACCTCCCCAGCTTCGCTGAGGAGGAGAAATCAGGAGGATGACACGATGTTCCGCGGCACGTCCTTGAAGGGTTTGTTGGTGTCGACGCTGGGTTCCTTCGGCATCTTCAGGACGCGCTCGGAGATGATGTTGCGCTGGATCTCGTCGGTGCCGCCGGCGATCGAGGTGGCCGGCACCGAGACGAGGATCTCGGCGATCACGCCGTCCATCGGGCTGTCCGCGCCGCTCAGCAGCGCGTCGGCGCCGCTGATATAGGTGTGCACGCGCGCCGCCTGCCGCGCTACATGGCTCGACACCAGCTTGCCCAGCGACCCCTCGGGTCCCTGCGGCCGGCCCTGCTCCTGTGCGGCGCGGGCGCGGCGCGCCGTCCATTCGGCCGACTTCGCCATGATCAGGAGCTTGGCGATCTCCTGCCGGATCACGGGATCGTCGATCTTGCCGGTGGCCTTGGCGCGCTCCATGACGAGATCGACGCGGCCGGCACGCTGCGGATACCACTTATAGGGCTCCATCGTGGTCGCGATCTCGGCCCGCTCCTCGTCGTAGATGCGGCCCTTGCGGTCTGAGCCCACGGCCCACGACCGCAGCCCGTCGGCGCCGCGGCGCTCGTGCATCAAGGTCGTGGTGGCGACCGTCCAGCCGTCGCCCACATCGCACACCAGGAACTCCGGTTCGACGATCGCGTCGGTGAAGAACACCTGGTTGAACGAGGCATGTCCGTTCATCTGCTTGAGGGGATGCACCTGAACCCCCGGCTGCTTCATGTTCAGGACGAAGTAGGCAAGCCCCTTGTGCTTGGGGACGTCCCAGTTGGCGCGCGCCAGCAGCAGGCCCCAATGCGCCTTGTGAGCCGAGGTGGTCCACACCTTCTGGCCGTTGATCACCCATTTGTTGCCCTGGCGGTCGGCGCGCGTCACCGCGCCCGCCATGTCCGAACCGCTGCCCGGCTCGCTGAAGAGCTGGCACCAGGTATCCTCGCCGGTGAGGATGCGGCGCAGGAACTTCTCCTTATGCAGGTCGGTGCCGTGGGCGAGGATGGTCGCCGCCGCGAGGGTGCGGATGCCCGCCTTCGCGACGCCGACGGCGCCGATGCGCGCGAACTCCTCGTCGACGATGGTGCCGAACTTCACCGGCAGGTCGCGGCCATACCACTGCTTGGGCCAATGCGGTGCACCCCAGCCCGAGTCGACCAGCTTGTTGCGCCATTCGACGAGGCCGTAATCGGGGTTCCAGTTGGCTTCCAGCCAGGCGCGGACGTCGCTGCGGACGCTCTCTTCGGTCGGTTCGCTCATGGTCGGCTCCTCAGTGCGGCCAGTGCTGCATCATCTTCTCGCGATGCTCGTTGGCATCGCCGAACAGGATCTCACTCGACTTGGCGCGCTTGAACCAGAGATGCGTGTCGTTGTCCCAGGTGAAGCCGATGCCGCCGTGCATCTGCACGGCATGGATCGCCGTCTGCAGATAGGCTTCGGCGGCCGACGCCTTGGCGAGCGAGGCGAGCGCCGGCAAGTCGTCGTCGCCTTCGTCGAGCGCGGCCGCAGCGTAGTAAGCTGCCGACTTCGCCAGCTCGACATCGACCAGCATGTCGGCCGCCTTGTTCTTGGTGGTTTGGAACGAGGCGATCGAGCGGCCGAACTGCATGCGCATCTTCACATAGGCGAGCGCGTCCTCGCGCAGCCGCTCCGCGCCACCGACCATCTCGTTGGCAAGGCAGATCAGCGCCTGCTGCATCGTCTTGGCAAAGGGGGCCGCCGCGGCGGCTTCCTCGCCGAGGAGCTTCGCTTCGACCGACCGGAAGGTGAGGCGGGCGAGCTTGCGCGTCTCGTCCATGGCCTTGAGCGCGCGCCGCTCCAGGCCGGGCGCCTTGGCTTGCACGGTGAAGAGCGACAGACCGTCCTCGCCCTTGCTGCCGGCGCGGCGCGCCAGAACGACGATCAGGTCGGCCGTGTGGCCGTCGAGCACAAAGCTCTTGGTGCCGTCGAGGCGGTAGGCGCTGCCCGACGGCGCGGCCGTCGTCGCCACGGCTGACGGTTCGTTGCTGCCGTCCTGCTCGGCAAAGGCGAGCGTCGCCGTCGTCTCGCCCGAGGCGATCGCCGGCAACAGCGCGCGCTTCTGCTCTTCCGTTCCGGCATTCAGGATCGCGCTCGTGGCAAGGACCGTGGAAAGGAACGGCGCGCAAAGCAGGCCACGGCCCATTTCCTCCAGCACGATGCCGAGCTCGGAGAAGCCGAAACCCTGCCCGCCGTACGCCTCGGGAATGGCAAGCGCCGTCAACCCCAGCTCCTGATTGAGCCTTTGCCAGCCCTCGCGCTCGAAACCGGCCTCGGTCGCCATCAGCCGTCGGACCTCCTTGGTGGGCGAACGCGCCTCGAGCGCGCGCCGCAAGGTGGCCCGGAACTCTTCCTGTTCCGGCGTGAAGCTGAACCGCATGATTACTCCTTCCGACCCGTTTGCGGTATTTTCCCCGATATGGCCGCGACGACAAGACTCTCGCCCATGGAGCGCGCGCTCCGCGAAGCGCGTGCAGCCGCAGAGCGGGGCGAGGTGCCGGTGGGCGCAGTGATCGTGCGTTCGGATGGCGCGTTGCTTGCCGCGGCCGGGAATAGGACCGAGGCCGACCGCGATCCGACAGCACACGCCGAGCTGCTGGCGATCCGCGCGGCGGCAGCCGCACTCGGTTCGCCGCGTCTCGTCGACTGCGATCTCCACGTCACCCTCGAGCCTTGCCCGATGTGCGCCCAGGCGATCTCCTTCGCGCGCCTGAGGCGTCTCTACTACGGCGCTGCCGATCCCAAGGGCGGGGGCGTGGAGCATGGCCCACGCATCTTCAATCAGCCGACCTGCCACCACCGCCCCGAGATCTATGGCGGTATCGGCGAGGGCGAGGCGGCGGCGTTGCTGCAAGCCTTCTTCAAGGCGCGGCGATAAGCAGTGCCCGATTGTAAGGGCAGTTAGAGAAGATCGCGCAAGTCGTCCCGGTTCATGTCGCAATCACGTAAGATCTTGCTCAGCAATCCCGGGCCGATCTCCTCCCGCGCATGAACCGGAACGACCGTCATCCGGCCATCCGCATGACGAAGTACGTGATGACTTCCTTTGATGCGCACGGTCTGAAACCCTTTGCGGCCGAGGGCGGCTATCAACTCCCGGCCCGAAATTGGCGGGAGCCGCGTCACGCCGCGATGGAGATACGTTGAACGCCAATAAATTCCAACGGCGCTGGCGCGTCGCCTGCGTCGAGACAAGCTTCTATCGCTTCTCGGACCCGGATCATCAATTCATCGAGTGATCGCGCCTGGGTATGGCAGCCGGGTAGGGCGGGCACGCTCGCCACGTACCAGCCATCGGAGTCGCGCTCTACGACGACGTTGTATTCGCGAGGGGTTTCGCCCGAATCGTGAGGCATGTCCGCAATATAGGCTGCGACTCCACTTTGCTCCAGTCAGCTCTTACTTACTTTCCCAGTCCAGGAGGGATGAAACTACAGACCGCCATTCTGCGAGGACGCTCGGATCTGTCTCATTTGACGCAGATCCTCCTGCTTTGGCCCGCAGGGGCGAGAGACGCGCCAGTGCCCATACGGCCGCACCCCTCACTAGGGGCGATCGATCGGCCAGCAGCCGCTCGATGGCCGGCAGCACCTGCTCAGGGGCGCCGCTGTTGCCCAGCGCATAGGCGACGTTGCGCAAGAAGCGGTCGCGGCCAATGCGCTTGATCGCCGTGCCGGCGAAGCGCTGGCGGAAGGCGGCATCGTCGAGGGTCGCTAGCTCGGCGAGGAACGGAGCGTCGAGGTCGGGACGCGCCCGGAGCGACGCTTCGTGTGCCGTCTGCGCGAACTTGTTCCAGGGGCAGACGGCCAGGCAGTCGTCGCAGCCATAGATGCGATTGCCGAGCAACGGCCGCAGCTCGGGATCGATCGGCCCCTCGTGCTCGATCGTGAGATAGGAGATGCAGCG
>DATEID010000196.1:0-2276 GCA_035279245.1 Reyranella sp. | reverse complement strand
CAAGGTCGTGTTCAAGGAAGGCGACGAGGTCAAGAAGGGCGACCTGCTCGCCGAAATCGATTCGCGCTCCTATGAAGCGGCCCTCGCCCAGCAGCGCGGCCAGCTCGCGCGCGACGAAGCGCTGCTGAAGGGCGCGCAAGTCGATCTCACGCGCTACCAGGGCCTTGCCGCCCAGAACGCCGTGCCGCATCAGCAGCTTGATACGCAGGTTGCGCTCGTCGCCCAGGACCAGGGCACGGTCGAAGCCGACCGCGGCCTCGTAAAAGCGGCCGAGGTCAACCTCGCCTACACCAAGATCGTCTCTCCGCTCGATGGCCGCGTCGGCCTGCGTCAGATCGACCAGGGCAATTATGTCACGCCGAGTGACACCAATGGCCTCGTCGTGATCACGCAAATCAAGCCGATCAGCGTGCTCTTCACCGTGCCCGAGGACAATTTGCAGGCGATCGCAAAGCGGCTGCAGGCCGGCGCCACGCTGCCGGTGACCGCGCTCGACCGCTCCGGCGCCAACACGCTCGCCCAGGGCACGCTGACCACCTTCGACAGCCAGATCGATCCGACCACGGGCACGATCAAGCTGCGCGCCGAATTTCCGAACGAGGCGAAGACGCTCTACCCCAACCAATTCGTCAATATTCGCCTCTTGCTCGACACCCACAAGGACGTGGTGACGATGTCGACCTCGGGCATCCAGCGCGGCGTGCCAGGCACCTTCGTCTACCTCATCAAGGACGACAGCACGGTCACGGTGCGCCCGGTGAAACTCGGCATCACTGACGGCAACCGCGTCGAGGTGCTGTCGGGCGTAGAGCCCGGCGACCGCATCGTGATCGACGGCGCCGACAAGCTGCGCGAAGGCGCCAAAGTCATCGTCCGCTCCGAGGCCGATGCCAATAATCCCGCGGGCGCTGCAAAGGCGACCGGCGGCGATCAGGCAACACCGGGTGCCAAGAAGAAGCGACGTTCCGAGGGCGAAGCCAAACAGGGTGATCAGAAGCAGGGCGAGCCAAAGCAATGAACCCGTCACAGCCGTTTATTCTACGGCCGGTGGCGACGACGCTGTTCATGATCGCCATCATGCTCTCGGGCATGCTGGCGTTCCGCTTCCTGCCCGTCGCGGCGCTGCCTGAAGTCGATTATCCCACCATTCAGGTCCAGACCTTCTATCCCGGGGCGAGCCCCGACGTGATGACGTCGTCGGTGACCGCGCCGCTCGAAGTGCAGTTCGGCCAGATGCCGAACCTGAACCAGATGAGCTCGGTCAGCTCGGCCGGCTCCTCAGTGATTACGCTGCAATTCGGCCTTTCCATCTCGCTCGACATCGCCGAGCAGGAAGTGCAGGCCGCGATCAATGCCGCCGGCAATCTCTTGCCCTCTGACCTGCCGGCGCCGCCGATCTACGCCAAGGTCAATCCGGCCGACGCGCCGATTCTCACCCTCGGCCTCACGTCGAAGACCATGGAGCTGACCAAGGTCGAGGACTTCGTCGACGCGCGGCTTGCACAGAAGATTTCGCAGCTTCCCGGCGTCGGCCTCGTCAGCCTTTCCGGCGGCCAGCGGCCCGCGGTGCGCATCCGCGCCGACATCCGCAAGCTTGCGGCCTACGGGCTCAACATCGACGACCTCCGTACCACGCTCGGCAACGCCAACGTCAACACGCCCAAGGGCAATTTCGACGGCGGCATGCGCGCCTACACCATCAACGCCAACGACCAGATCAGGAACGCCAGCGACTATGCCTCGCTGATCGTGGCCTACAAGAACGGCTCGCCGGTCAGGCTCTCCGACGTCGGCGAGGTCGTCGACGGCGCACAGAACGACAAGCTCGGCGCCTGGATGAACGAGACGCCGGCGATCATCCTCAACATCCAGCGCCAGCCCGGCGCCAACGTCATCTCGGTGGTCGAAGGCATCAAGCAGCTCCTGCCGCAATTGCAGGCGACACTGCCGGCCGCGATCGACCTTGCCATCCTGACCGACCGCACCGTCACCATCCGCGCCTCCGTGCGCGACGTGGAATACGAGCTTTCGCTCGCGGTGCTGCTCGTCGTGCTGGTCATCTTCGTGTTCCTGCGCTCGGGGCGCGCCACGCTGATCCCTTCGCTGTCGGTGCCGCTCTCGCTGGTCGGCACGCTGGGCGCCATGTATCTGTTCGGCTTCAGCCTCAACAATCTGTCGCTGATGGCGCTCACGATCGCGACCGGCTTCGTGGTCGACGACGCCATCGTCGTGATCGAGAACATCTCGCGCTATATCGAGGAAGGCGACTCCCCGCT
>DATEID010000195.1:0-14852 GCA_035279245.1 Reyranella sp. | reverse complement strand
GCCACCATCACGCGATCCCAGTTGCCCTGGAAGATCATGCCGGGCCGCGGGTTACGCGCATTGTCGCGGAACTTCGCCCGCCACGCGGAATCGCGGAACACGGCCTTCAACTGCTCCGGTGTGTAGGCCTTGATCGGGTCGAAAGCCGAATGGCTGTAGAACGGATAGGCGTTGGCCATCGTGAAGTCGAACGACAGCGGCTGGCAGGGGATCTGGACATAAAGGCCGTTGCCGCGACGCAGGGCCGTCGCGCAGGCATCGAAGATGCGCAGCGCGCGCTCCGGCTCCTGCTCGTTGTACATCGCCATGCCGGTGCCCTGGAAGAACGGGCGGCCGTGCTTGGCCGCCATCGGTTCCAGCTCCTCCGGCGTCTTCACGCCCGAGGCGATCGCGATGACACCGCGACCACGCGGACCCATCGCGCCGACCAGCGCGTCGAGCTCCGACATCGGGGCGATGGTCGAGGGCATCGGCACGCCGCCGTAGCCGGAATGGTTGAGCGAGTAGGAGGCGCCCAGGCCGATCGCGCCTTTCGCCATGGCGTCGGCCACCATCGCCTTCATGCGGGCAAGCTCCTCGGGCGTCGCCTCGGCGCGCTGCGACGCCCTCTCGCCCATCACGGCCGTGCGAATGGTCGAGTGGCCGGCCAGCACCGCGAGGTTCGCGTAGGCCGGCCGTCGGCGCAGCATGTCCATGTATTCGCCGAAGCTTTCGAACTCCCAGCGGATGCCGGTGCGCAGCGCGTCGAGGTCCATGCCTTCGACCACCGAGAGGTTGCGGATCACGAGGTCGCGCGCGGCGGGCGGCGCCGGCACGATACCGAAGCCGCAGTTGCCGATAACCGCGGTCGTGACACCGAGCGACGGCGAGGGCGAGAGGGTGGGATCCCACGTGACCTGGGCGTCGTAGTGCGTGTGCACGTCGACGATGCCCGGCGACAGCACCAAGCCGCCGGCGTCGACCGTCCGCGCCTCCTTGTCGCGGATCTCGCCGACCGCCTCGATGCGGCCATCCTTGACGGCAAGGTCGGCCCGGCGCGGCTCGTGGCCCAGTCCGTCCACGATGGTGGCGCCGCGAATGACCAGATCGGACATGACGATTACCTCCGTCGGCTGAGCGCGCCGTAAGCGGCGAGGGCGGCGTGATTGACGAGGTCGCTCACGGTGGCGCCCATCTGCACGATCTGCACCGGCTTCTGCAGGCCGTCGATCACCGGCCCGATCACGGTCACGCCGCCCAGGCTTTGCACCAGGCGCGAGGAGATGTGTGCCGAATGCAGCCCCGGCATCACCAGCACGTTGGCGGGACCGGTGAGGCGGCAGAAGGGATAGGTCGCCTTCAGGAGCTCGTGGTCGAGGGCCATGTCGGCCTGCATCTCGCCGTCGTACTCGAAGTCAACCTTCTCGGAATCGAGGATGCGGATCGCTTTGCGAATGCGATCGATGCGCTCGATCTCGCGGCTGCCGAAATTGGTGAAGGAGGTGAAGGCGACGCGCGGATGATGGCCCATCATCCGGGCATTGGCCGCCATCTGGCGGGCGATGGTGGCCAGCTGCTCGGGTGTCGGTGTCTCGTTGATCGAGGTGTCGGCCAGGAACACCGTGCCGTGCCGCGCCACGACGATCGAGTAGCCCATTGCGACCTTGTTGGGCTCGACGTCGACCACCCGCTTCACGTCGGCGTAGCACTCGGGGAAACGGCGCGTGATTCCGGTCACCATGCCGTCGGCATCGCCCATGGCCACCATGCAGGCGCCGAACACGTTGCGTCCCTGGTTCACCATGCGCTGCACGTCGCGGCGCAAATAGCCGTCGCGCTGCAGGCGCTTGTAGACCATGTCGGTGTAGGGGGTGTTGCGGGTGCTGAGCCGCGCATTGTGGATCTCGAGGCCGTCGGTATTGGCGATGCCGAGACTCTTCATGGTCTCACGCACCTGCTCCTCGCGCCCGATCAGGATCGGCGTGCCGTAGCCGTTGTCGCGGAACACGAGCGCGGCGCGGATGGTGCGCTCCTCCTCCCCCTCGGCGAACACGATGCGCTGCGGATTGGCCTTCACCTGCTCGAACAGGCTCTGCAGCCAGTGGCTGGTGGGATCGAGCCGGCCCGACAGCGAGCGCTTGTAGTCGGCGAGGTTGGGAATCGGCTTGCGTGCGACACCCGACTTGCCCGCGGCCTCGGCGACGGCGGCCGAGACGGCCGAGATGAGGCGCGGATCGAACGGCACCGGCACGATGTAGTCGGGGCCGTAGCGCAGCCGGCGGCCGGAATAGGCCCGGTCGACCTCGTCGGGCACGTCCTCGCGCGCGAGCTTGGCCAGCGCCTCGGCGGCGGCGATCTTCATGGCCTCGTTGATCGTGGTGGCCCGCACGTCCAGCGCGCCGCGGAAGATATAGGGGAAGCCCAACACATTGTTGATCTGGTTGGGATAGTCGCTGCGCCCGGTGGCGATGATCGCGTCCGCCCGCACTGCGCGCACATCCTCCGGCATGATCTCCGGATCCGGGTTGGCCATGGCGAAGATGATCGGCTTGTCGGCCATCGCCTTCACCATCTGCTGGGTGACAGCGCCTTTGACCGACAGACCAAAAAACACGTCCGCGCCCTCGATTGCCTCGGCGAGCGTGCGCGCCTTGGTCCTCACCGCGTGCGCGCTTTTCCACTGGTTCATGCCCTCGGTGCGGCCCTGATAGATGACGCCCTTGGTGTCGCACAGGATGGCGTTGTCCGGCGGCAGGCCCATCGCCTTCACCAGCTCGATGCAGGCGATCGATGCGGCACCCGCGCCGTTCACCACCATCCTTATGTCTTTGATGTTTCGGCCGGTGAGGTGCAGCGCGTTGATCAGGCCGGCGGCCGACACGATCGCGGTGCCGTGCTGGTCGTCGTGGAAGATCGGGATGTCCATCACCTCGCGCAGGCGCTGCTCGATGATGAAGCACTCGGGCGCCTTGATGTCCTCGAGGTTGATGCCGCCGAAGGTGGGGCCGAGGAAGCGTACGCAGTTGACGAACTCGTCGACGTCCCTGGTGTCGACCTCGAGGTCCATGCAGTCGACGTCGGCGAAGCGCTTGAAGAGCACGGCCTTGCCTTCCATCACAGGCTTGCCGCCCAGCGCGCCGAGGTCGCCCAGGCCGAGCACCGCGGTGCCGTTGGAAATCACCGCGACCAGGTTGCCCTTGGCGGTGTAGTCGTAGGCGGTCGTCGGATCCCTGGCGATCTCGAGGCAGGGCGCGGCGACGCCGGGCGAATAGGCGAGCGCCAGATCGCGTTGCGTCACCAGAGGCTTGCTGGCGATGATCTCGATCTTGCCCGGCCGACCTGACTTGTGCATGCGCAGCGAATCGCCGTCGAGATCGCCCATTTCGTTGACCATCGCTTCCGAGCTCATGCTCGCCATATGTCTCTCCGGGTTGAAGGTTCATATTGACGGCAATCCGGCGACGGGGCCAGCCGGACGTGCCGCGCTGCAACGCGGACGCGGGATGCTAGATTGGTTGCACGTGCGATGACGATGGTCGACAACGATCCCAACGACGAGACCCTGCTGCACCGCCTCGTTCGCGCGTTTGGCGGCGTGCCTGGCATCAGGGCGATCGTACTTGGAGGCTCGCGAGCGCGCGGCGAAGCGGCGCCCGGTTCCGACTATGACATCGGCCTCTATTACGAGCCGGACAATCCCATCGATGTCGGCCGGCTGGCCAAGGCGGCGCTCCTGCTGCCCGGCGCGGCCAGCTCCACTGTGACCGCGGTGGGCGAATGGGGACCCTGGATCAACGGCGGCGCCTGGCTCACGATCGAGGGCAAGCGCGTCGATCTTCTCTACCGCGATCTCGGCAGGGTTCGCGACGTGATCGACTCCTGTCGTGACGGCCGTGTCGAGCGTGTCTACCAGCCCGGCCATCCGCATGCGTTCGTCTCGGCGATCTACATGGGCGAGATCGCCTGCTGCCAGGCGCTGTGGGATCCCGAGGGCGTGCTCACGCCGCTCAGGCGACGGTGCGATCCCTATCCCACTGCGCTCGCCGAGGCATTGATCCGCACGTTCTTCTGGGAGGCGCGCTTTGCCCTGGAGAATGCCGCGCATGGCCGCGGCCGCGAGGACCCGGCCTACGTCGCGGGCTGCGCCTTCCGCTGCATCGCCTGTCTCTGCCAGACGCTGTTCGCCTTGAATCGCACCTGGCTCCTGAACGAGAAGGGCGCGGTGGCAGGCGTGGAGCGGCTGGCGATCAAGCCGGCGGACTTTGCCGGCTGCGTGCGGCGCGCGCTCGGCAAAGGCCCGGCCGGCCTCGACATCCTGTCGGCGCTGGTCGACGAGACGGCCGCGCTCCTGAGCGCTTGAACGCGACCGTCAGGGCATTCTCAGCTGAGATCGATCCGCTACTTGTCGAGCCAAATGTTGGCAAGGTCCTGATTGAGGTAGTGGCTCGGGCTGATCTTCCAGCCTTTCACATAGGATCGCGCCAGCACGATGCGGTACCAGTAGGGCAGGACGATCTCGTGCGCCATCTCGCCGAGCGTGTGCTTTTCGTAGGCGCGCATGGCGGCCCGCTGCTTCTTGGGATCGGTCTCGTACTGCATCTTGTTGTAGAGCTCGACCGACTTCGGGTCGTCGTAGCCCCCGTAGTTGTCCGGAAAGACCTTGCCGGGAAGATACTTGCCGGTGTCGAGCACGGGATTGACGACGCTCTGGCAGTTGGCCTCCAGCGCTACGTCGAAGGTGCCGGCGCGCATGTTTTGGAACCATGGACCGGTGGGCACGACCTTCTGCTCGGCGTCGAGACCGATCTTCTTCCATTCGCTGACCGCCCAGGTGCCGACGAATTTGTACGGCTGGTCGACGTTGCGGTTGAGCAGCTCGAATTTCAGGCCTTCGGCGCCGGCTTCCTTCAGGAGACGTTTGGCCTCGGCCCGCGACTTGTCGATGTCGGGCCGGTAGCCGGCGATCTGCTGCAGTTCCTCCTTGGTCGCGGCCAGCGGCGAGCCGGGGAACACCATGCCGCCCACAGTGCGTACGTTCGCGATCTTGGAGAGCGCCGGCGCGCCATGCCACTGGTCGATGGCGAGTGCCAGGGCGCGGCGTACGCGCACGTCGTCGAACGGCTTCCTCCGGCTGTTCGGCGTCAGGATGTTGCCGCAGTTCCAGTCGCTCTCCTGGACGGTGACCTTGTCGCCGAGCTCCTTCACCAACTGGTCCCGGGCGGCGGGCGGAAGACCGCGGAACTCGATGGCGGCGCGGTCGGCCCGCAGCGCATCGATGCGTACCGACTGTTTGGGGGCGAAGATGCCCACGATAGCGTCGAGATAGGGCTGGCCCTTGTGGTAGTAATCGGGGTTGCGGACGCCCTTGATCGACTGGCCGACCTCGTAAGAGACGAACTTGAACGGGCCGGAGCCCATGATGTTCTTTTCGTACCAGTGCGGATCCTTGTCGAGGATCTCCTTTTTGTAGATCCAGGCGAAGGGATCGGCGAGCGCCGGCAGGAAGGCCGTTGTCGGGTACTTCAGGTGGAACATGACAGTGTCGTCGTCAGGCGACTCGATCTTGTCGACCATCGCGTAGAAGCTGACGCGCGCACTGATGACCCCCTTGCTCGGGAAGACGATCTCGTTCCAGCTCGCTGCAACGTCCTTCGCCGTGAGCTTGCTGCCGTCGTGCCACTTCACGTCGCGGCGGATCTTGAAGGTGTAGGTCTTGCCGCCGTCGGTCGGCTTGGGCATCTCGGTGCAGAGGTCGCAGACGAACTCCGTCGTCGACGCCGGATTGTCGGGCGGCACGCGGATCAGCACGCTGTAATACGGCGCCACCGTATGCACCGTGGCGAAAGTGGTCTCGCGGTGGCCGTCGAAGCTCGGCGGTGCGTCGGCCGGTATAAGGTAGGTGAGCGTGCCGCCCCGCTTGGGTGTTTGCGCGTTCGCCGACGTCGCCGCGAGCGCGGCCGCCAAACCGACTCCCGCGGCCCATAGTCCTTTTGGAAGGCCCATCGTTTCCTCCTCCTGCCCGACCCGGTCTTTGCGGGTCTTGCCAGTGCCGGTCCCGCCCTTCCGTCGATGCCGGTCGACGAGACGGCCGGATTCCTGCAGGCCTGAAGGTGACCGTCAGCGCGTCCGCAGCTTGGGATCGATGGCGTCGCGCAACGCATCGCCGAACAGGCTAAAGCCGAACACCGTCGCCGTGATCGCAAGACCCGGGAAGATCGCGATCCAGGGTGCGGTAGACGCGTACTCCTCGGCGCCGCCCTGCAGCATCAGGCCCCAGGCCGGCACGGGCTCCTGCACGCCGAGCCCCAGATAGGACAGCGACGCCTCGGCCAGAATCGCCTGGCCCACGAAGGCGGTGAGCATGATCAGGAACGGCGCCATCACGTTCGGCACCATGTGTCGGAGGATGATGCGCATATGGCCGAAGCCGCAGGCGCGCGCCGCGTCGACATAGGGCACCTCGCGGATCGCAAGCGCGCTCGAGCGCACCACCCGGGCGCAGCGCGGGATCAGCGGAATGGTGATCGCGATGATCACGTTGTGCACGCCGGTGCCGAAGATCGACACGACCGCGAGCGCCATGATGATCAGCGGGAACGCCATCATCACGTCGAGGATCCGCTGCACCGCGAGGTCGATCCGCCCGCCGAAATAGGCGCTGGCGACCCCCAACACGAGACCGCTGACGCCGCCCACCACCGCCGACGAGAAGCCGACGATCAGCGCGGTGCGCGCGCCGAAGATGATGCGCGAGAGGATGTCGCGGCCGAACTGGTCGGTGCCGAGCAGGTGCGCCCAGCTCGGCGCCTGGGTCATGGCGTCGAAATCGTTGGAGGTCGGGTTGTAGGGCGCGATCCAGTCGGCGGTTAGGCCGGCGAAGGCGATCACCAGAACGATCACGATGCCGATCGTGCCGACCGGCTGGCGGCGAAGGAACGTCAGAACCGATTTGCCGAGTGAGCGGCGGAGCTCCGGCGTCTCGGCGACATCGGCAGCGGACGTGGAAACGATGGACGTCATATGACCTGCCTCCTCATCCGTACCGGATACGCGGATCGAGCCACGCATAGAGCAGGTCGACCACGAGATTGGTCACCACGAAGATGGTCACCACGAGCATCACCAGGGCCTGGGTCAGGGTGTAGTCCTGGTTCTGCACCGCCTGCACGAACAGCCGACCGATGCCGTTGAGGTTGAACACCTGCTCGGTAACCACGAGGCCGCCGATCAGGAAGGCGAACTCGATGCCGATCAGGGAGACGACCGGCAGCAGGGCGTTCTTGAGCGCGTGGCGGTTGACGATGATGTGCTCGAGCAGACCCTTGGCGCGCGCGGTGCGGACGTAATCCTCGCGCATCACTTCGAGCATGGCGGAGCGCGTCATGCGCATCACCACCGCCGCATAGCGATAACCGACAGTGATCGCCGGCAGGATCACGATCGAGAGATTACGGACCGGGTCGTGCCAGATCGGCACATAGTCGATCGGCGGCATCCAGGGCGCCCCGGTGATCGCTTGGGTGAGGTCGAGCACCACCAGGATGGTCACGATGCCGAGCCAGAACGAAGGAGTGGCGATGCCGGCGATCGCGACCGTGCGGACGACCAGATCGGTCCAGCTGTTCTGCTTGAGGGCCGAGATCGTTCCGAGCGGGATGGCGATCGCGACCGCGACCACGGTGGCAAGGATCGCGACCTCGAGCGAGATCGGGAACCGGGCGCCGATCTCATAGGCCACGGTCTTGCCGGACCACATGGAGATGCCGAAGTCGCCGGTGAAGAATCCTCCGACGAAGCTCAGGAACTGATAGAAAAGCGGGCGATCCAGGCCGAGCTCCTTGTGGCAGAGCGCCACGGCCTGCGGATCGAAGGTGCCGCCGCCGGCGCCCAGGCGCACCACGCAGATGTCGCCCGGGATCAACCGCATCAGCACGAACACCAACGCGGCCGCTCCGATCAGGGTCGGGATGGTGAGCAGTACTCTCTTCAAGATATATCGATGCATGGTGTCGGTCCGATTCCGCATCGACGCCGGTGCCCGCGACGGGCACCGGCGGTTTCTGTGCTACTTGTCGAGCCAGATCGTCGACAGATCCTGGTTGATGTAGTGGCTGGGGCTGATCTTCCAGCCTTTCACGTACGAGCGGTAGGGAACGATTCGGTGCCACCAGGGCGTCATGATCGCGTGCACCTGGGTGCCGAGCACATAGGTCTCGAACTCCCGCATCTCTTCCCGGAGCTTCTTCACGTCGGTCTCGTGAAGCATGGCGTCGTAGAGCTTGACCTCTTTCGGATCCTCGTAGTTCCCGTAGTTCTCGCTGTAGACGGAGTGCGGCAGGAACTTGCTGACGTCCATGACCGGGTTGACGACGCTCTGGCAGTTGAAGTCCATCGTGGTGTCGAACGTGTTGTGCCGAAGCGCATCGAAGAACGGGGCGGTCGGCAGGACGCGCTGCGTCGCGTGCAGGCCGATCTTGCTCCACTGGTCGATCAGCCACGTCGCGACGTACTTGTAGGGTTGGTCGACGTTGCGGTTCAGCAGCTCGAAATTCAGCCCCTCGGCGCCGGCCTCCTTGAGCAGCTTCTTTGCCTCGGCGCGGGCCTTGTCCACGTCCGGCCAGAAGCCGGGAAGCTTCTCGAGCTCGGCCTTGGTGGCGGCCAGCGGATGGTCGGGAAAGACGATTCCGCCGGGCGTCTTGACGATGGCGATCTTGGCCAGCGCCGGAGCACCGTGCCAGGTATCGAGGGCGAGCGCCAGCGCCTTGCGCACGCGGACGTCGTCGAACGGCTTCTTGCCGTGGTTCGGTGTCACCATGAGCAGGCAGTTCCAGTTGCTCTGCTGCACCGCGATCTTGTCGCCGAGCTCCTTCTTGAGCTGGTCGACCGCCGCCGGCGGATAGCCGCGGAATTCGATCGCGGCGCGGTCTGCGCGAATGGCGTCGATCTGCACGGCCTGCTTCGCGGCGTAGATGCCGACGAAGCTGTCCAGGTACGGCAGCCCCTTGTGATAGTAGTTCGGATTCCGCTTGCCGGAGATCGACTGACCGACCTCGTACTTGTCGAAGATGAACGGGCCGGAGCCGAGGATGTTCTTCTCGAACCAGTGCGGATCCTTGTCGAGAATCTTCTTGGGGTAGATCCAGGCATACGGATCCGCCAATGCCGGCAGGAATGCCGTCGTCGCATATTTCAGATGGAACACGACGGTGGTCGGGTCGGGCGCCTCGATCTTGTCGACCATCACGTAATAGGTCTTCCGCGCGCTCGCCACGCCTTCGGGCGGAAACACGATATAGTTCCAGCTCTCGGCCACATCCGCAGCGGTGAGGGGGGAACCATCGGAGAACTTCACGCCATCCCGGATCTTGAAAGTGTAGGTCTTGCCGTCGTCGGTCGGCTTCGGCATCTCGGTGCAGAGATCGCACACGAAATCGGTCGTCGAGGACGGATTGTTCGGGTCGACGCGGATCAGCACGCTATAGAAAGGCGCCGCCGAATGGACAGTCGCGAAGGTGGTTTCCTTGTGGCCGTCGAAGCTCGGTGGCGACACCGCCGGAATCAGATAATGCAAGGTGCCGCCGCGCTTGGGCGTTTGCGCGCCGGCCGAAGCCGCGGCGATCACAGCCGCCAGGCCGATCCCCACGGCCCAGAGTCCTCTTCGAACGTTCATTGTTTCCTCCTTCGTCCAACCCGGTCTTCGCCGGCCTTCTTGCTAATGCACCTCGTCGCAAGCCACCCAGTGTCCCGGCCGCAACTCCCTGAGCGCGGGCCGTACTTTCCTACAGGCTTCGACCGCGAGCGGGCAGCGAGGGTGGAAGACGCAGCCTGCGGGCGGGTTGATCGGGCTCGGCACCTCGCCGCGCGGCGGCCGAAAGGCGCGCGACGCCTCGACCGTCGGATCTGGAATCGGCACGGCCGACAGGAGTGCCTGTGTGTAGGGATGGAGCGGGTTGTCGAACAGCTCGTCGCTCGCGGCCATCTCGACGATGCGGCCGAGATACATCACCGCCACGCGCTGGCAGAGATGACGCACGACCGAAAGATCGTGGGCGATGAACAGGTAGGTGAGGCCGAGCCGCTCGCGCAGATCCTCCAGAAGATTGACGACCTGCGCCTGGATCGAGACGTCGAGGGCGGACACCGCCTCGTCGCATACGATGAACTCGGGCTCGAGGGCGAGCGCTCGGGCGATGCCGACGCGCTGGCGCTGGCCGCCCGACATCTCGTGCGGATAGCGGTCGGCGAACTTGGGGTCGAGCCCGCACATCGACAGGAGCTCGCCGACCCGCGCGCGTCGGCGCGTGGAGTTGCGCTCGAGGCCGTGAACCTTGATCGGCTCGGCGACGATGTCGCCCACCTTCATGCGCGGGTTGAGCGAGCTGTAGGGGTCCTGGAAGATCACCTGCATGCGCCGGCGCAGCGCCACCAGGCCGCCGCCGTGCAGTTGGCTGACGTCCTGGCCATCGAAGATAATCTGTCCGGCAGTCGGACGCTCCAGCCGCAGGATGCAACGGCCAGTCGTGGTCTTGCCGCAACCGCTCTCTCCGACCAGGCCGAGCGTTTCCCCGCGACCGATGGCAAAGTCGACGCCGTCGACCGCCTTCACCTCGCCGACCTTGCGCGACAGCACGATTCCTTCGCTGACAGGGAAGTGCATGGCGAGGTCGCGCACTTCCAGAAGCGGCGAGGCCGCGGCGGCGGTCATGCGGCGGCCTCCGCGCCGAGCAGCTCGGCACTGCGGAAGCAGGCGGCGAGATGGGCCGGTTCGCCCGTCGACTCGAGCGTCGGAGGTGCCTCGGCGCAGCGTTCCACCGCGAACCGGCAGCGGGGGCGAAAGGCGCAGCCTCTGTCGAGTCTCGTGAGGTCGGGAGGCTGGCCGTCGACCGGATCGAGCCGGGCGCGGCGCGGCCGGTCGAGTCGCGGCACCGAGCGCAGCAAAGCCATGGTGTAGGGATGGCGCGGCCGGTGGTAGATCGCCTCGGCGCGCCCCGCCTCGACGATGCGCCCGGCATACATGACGTTCACGCGGCTCGCGTAGCGCGCCACCACCCCGAGATTGTGGGTGATGATGATCTGGGCGACGCCGAGCTTGCGCGTCAGCGACTTCATCAGCTCCAGGATCTGCGCCTGGATGGTGACGTCGAGCGCCGTGGTGGGCTCGTCGGCGATGATCAGCTTGGGATTGCAGGCGAGCGCGATGGCGATCATGACGCGCTGGCGCATGCCGCCGGAAAGCTGGTGCGGATATTGCCGGAGCCGCCGCCGGGGATCGGCGATGCCGACCATCTCCAGCAGCTCCACGGCACGCCGCTCGGCGGCCGGACGGTCCGCGCCCTGATGCTCTTCCAGCGTCTCGGTGATCTGGCGGCCGATCGTGAGCACCGGATTGAGCGACGTCATCGGCTCCTGGAACACCATGCCGATGTCGCGGCCGCGGATTTTGCGCATCTCCGATTCGGGAAGGCGCAGCAGGTCGCGCCCGTCGAACAGGATCTCGCCCCCGGTGATCCGGCCGGGCGGATCGGGGATCAGGCGCAGGATCGAGAGGGCGCCGACCGACTTGCCCGACCCACTCTCGCCCACCACCGCAACGGTTTCGCCGTGCTCGACGGTGTAGAACACGCCGTCGACAGCGCGCACAGCGCCGGCACCGGTGCGAAACTCGGTATGGAGCCCTTTTACCTCCAGCAATGGCGGCACGCGGTCTCTCCGTGAAGCAGCTTGGCTAACGCTACGCACGCACTCGGAACAATCAGTTTCGTCCGCCCGGCCTTCCGCGGCGGGCGTCGTTTCGCATGAACCTCGAAGGGCCCTGCGAACGATCGGGCCGTCAAACGTCTTACAGTGAAGCCTGTTTCCTCATCGCGCTCCCGCCTCTGCCGGACGGTGCGGCCTCTAGTGGGCCACGCGAAGCCTACGAGGCGTCTTGTCGAGGTGCAACCGGTATGAAGGGGGAGGTCAGGAAGCTGCCGCGACTGCGGCCGGCGCCCGCGCGGTCAGGGCGGCGGCGGCGGCAAGGACCGCAAGCAGGGCAAACAGGACGAGCGACTCGAGATAGCTTCCGCTCCAGTCGCGCAAGGTGCCGGACAGCAACGGGCCAGCCGCCTGCGCCAGCACCTGCAGCGGCAGGGCGACGCCGCGGATGGCGCCATAGCTCTCGCGTCCGAAGTAGTCGGCCCACGCCATCGGCAGCAGCGTCATAATGCCGCCGATGCCAAGACCGAACGTTCCCGCGGCGAGGCAGCCGGCGGGCAGCGAGCCGACGCCGATCAGCGCAAGAGCGCCCGCGCCCATCAGCAGGGCGGCGAACATCAGGCCGTAGCGGACCGGCCAGTGCCGCGGCAGGAAGCCCAGGCCGAAGCTCGCCAGCGCCGACATGGCGGAGAAGAAGCTGATCACGGTGGCGGCGGCGATCGGCGACAGGCCGCGCTCGATGAGATGCGGCGCCTGGTAGAGGCTGACGCCGGCCTGCACCGGGTAGACGAGGACGGTATAGAGCGAGAGCAGCCAGAAGGCCTGCGTGCGCATGGCCTGGCCTCGGTTGAAGCGCGGCTCGGCGACCGGACCGCCGGCGGTCGCCGAGCGGTCCGGCTGCAGCCCGAGATCCTCCGGCCGGCGAACCAGGAGTAGCCAGCACGGCAGGAAGCCCACGACCAGCACCGTGGCTCCCACCGCGACCCAGCCGGTCCGCCAGGTGCCACCCTGCATGGCGATCTGGGCGAGGAATGGCAGCGCAACGAGACCGGACATTTGGGCCAGCGTGGCGATCGACGTCGCGCGCATGCGCCGGGCAACGAACCAGTTGTTCAAGGCGCCGTAGAGCCCGAGGTCGAACGGACCGGCCCAGTTCATGCGCGCAAAACAGAAAAGCAGATAGAACATCACCAGCGACTGGGTGAGCGAGAGCGCCATCGCCGCGAGGCCCGTCGTCAGCACCGCGAGGCAAAGGACGAGGCGCGCGCCGCGACGGTCGAGGATGGGGCCGATCACCGGGGAGACGATCGCGGCCAGCAGGCCGCCCAGGGACACCGCGCCGCCCATCGCGGTGCGCGACCATCCGAATTCGCCAGTCATCGGCGTGACGAAGACCGACAGTACGGCGACCGCAGGCCCCTGGCGCGCAAAGCCCGCGAGGCACACGCAACCCAGCACCACCCAGCCGTAGAAGAACGGCAGGCGCGGTGCGAGCAGGCGAGGCAGGAGCGGCGGTTGCATCGAGGCCGCGAAGCTTGCGCTGCAACGGTCGGCAATGAAACAGAAGTTTGCGCAATTCCAGTTTGCCGTCGTCCTTGTTGAAAGCGGGGATCACCGGCCGTGGCGAGCCGCCGGCTGCGCATGTTAAGCCGAAGCATGCCCGACAGCTCCCGCCTTCCCGTCGTGCCGGCCGACGCCACGCCGATGATGCGCCAATATCTGGCGATCAAGGCGGCGCATCCCGATCATCTGCTGTTCTACCGGATGGGCGATTTCTACGAGCTGTTCTTCGACGATGCGGTGAAGGCCTCGGCGGCGCTCGACATCGCGCTCACCAAGCGCGGCCAGCATCTGGGCGAAGACATCAAGATGTGCGGCGTGCCGGTGCACAGCCACGAGGCCTATCTGTCGCGGCTGATCCGCCAGGGCTTCAAGGTGGCTGTCTGCGAGCAGACGGAGGATCCCGCCGAAGCCAGGAAGCGCGGCGGCAAGTCGGTGGTCGAACGGGCGGTGGTGCGTGTCATTACCCCCGGCACGCTGACCGAGGATGCGCTGCTCGATGCGCGCAGCCACAACTATCTCGCCGCCCTCGCCGAGGCCCAGGGCGAGCTCGCGCTGGCCTGGCTCGATCTCTCGACCGCGGACTTCGCCGCGCAGCCGCTGTCTGCCGGCCAGCTTGCTGCCGCGCTGGCGCGCCTGTCGCCGGGCGAGCTCCTGGTGCCGGATCGGCTTTTGGCGCGCGACGGTCTCAAGATGGCGTTCGACGAATGGCAGGCCGTGCTGACGCCGCTGCCCTCGGCACGCTTCGACTCCGACAATGCGCGCAAGCGCCTCCAGGCGGCGTTCCAGGTGGCGGCGCTCGACAGCTTCGGCGCCTTCTCGCGCGCCGAGGTGGCCGCCTGCGGCGCGCTGATCGACTACGTCGAGCTGACACAGGCGGGCAGAATACCGGCACTTTCGCCGCCGCGCCGCGAACGGTCGGACGGCACGATGGAGATCGATCCGGCGACGCGGCGAAACCTGGAGCTGGTCAGGAGCCTCGACGGGCGACGCGAGGGCAGCCTGCTCGCCACGATCGATCGCACCTTGACCGGACCGGGCGCGCGCCTCCTGGCCGAGCGGCTTTCGGCGCCGCTCACCGACCGCGGCGAGATCGAGCGCCGCCTCGACCTGGTGCAGCTCTTCGTCGAGCGGTCCTCCTTGCGCGGGCGCGTGCGCGAGATGCTGAAGCGCACGCCCGACATCGAGCGCGCCTTGCAGCGGCTGTCGGTGGGACGCGGCGGACCGCGTGACCTCGCCGCCCTGCGCGACGGGCTCGACTCGGCCGACGCGCTGGCGGCCGTGCTGGGCGCTGAGCCGGAGGCATTGTCGCCCCCGCCCGCGCCGCTTGCCGCACTGGTGGTGGACCTATCGGACCATCGACCGCTGATCCAATCGCTCGCCGCGGCGCTGGCCGACGAGCCGCCGTTGCTGACGCGCGACGGCGGTTTCATCAAGACGGGCTATCGCCCCGAACTCGACGAGCAGCGCATCTTGCGCGACGACAGCCGCAAGACGGTGGCGGCGCTCGAAGCCAAGTATCGCAGCGCCTCCGGCGTGAGCTCGCTCAAGATCCGCCACAACAACATGATCGGCTACCACATCGAGGTGACGGCGACGCACGCCGACAAGCTCGATCT
>DATEID010000194.1:0-7774 GCA_035279245.1 Reyranella sp. | reverse complement strand
CGGAGCCGGCCCAGGTCGAGAAGGCCAAGCAGGCGGTCGCCGAGGCGCTGCAGCCATATGCAACGGCGGAAGGTGTGCGCCTGGCTGGCGCCTGCTGGCTGGTGCGCGCCCAGCCGGCCTGATGGAGCACGCGCCGTCGCTGTCGCTGCCGCCGGTCACGCTGGTGCTGGGTGGCGCCCGCTCGGGCAAGAGCACGCACGCCGAGAAGCTGGTCGCCGGCACCTTGTTCGGCGCCAATCCGCGGCCGGCCGTCTATATCGCCACCGCGCAGGCGGGCGACATGGAGATGGCGACCCGGATCATGGCCCATCGCACGCGCCGCGGCGGCACATGGACCACGATCGAGGAGCCCCTGAAGCTCGGCGAGACGATCCACGATTGCGCGGCGCGCGGCGAGCCGATGCTGGTCGACTGCCTCACCCTCTGGCTCTCGAACCTCATGCAGGCGCAGGCCGATCTCGATCACACCGTGGACGAGCTCATCCATATCCTCGACGGTCTCGACCCGCCGGTGGTCTTCGTAAGCAACGAAGTGGGCCTCGGCATCGTGCCCGAGACGCCGCTCGGTCGCACGTTCCGCGATGCTCAGGGGCGCCTCAACATGCGCATGGCCGAGCGTGCCGACCGCGTGATCCTGATGACCGCAGGCCTGCCGCTTGTCCTCAAGGATCGTCCGGTGCCGCGCGGTTGAAGGCCGCAATTCCGCCCCGAACCGTGCTATGATTCGAGCGTGGCCGTTCAAGGCGCTTCCCCGGCGTCGGCCGCCAACCAAGGAGCAGAAGATGAAGCTCGATCGCCGATCCGTCCTGGCGGGGACTGCGGCCACCTTCGCCGCCCCCTTCGTGATGGCCACCGTTGCCCGTGCCGACGCCAAACGCCAGTCGCTGGTCGACCAGTGCCTGCAATCCGCGCAAAAGGTTCTGAGCGGCAAGGATTTCCCCGACGCGCTGAAGAACATGGCCAACGCCAAAGGGGCGCTGATCATCCCCGAGCTGGTGCAGGGTGGTTTCATTCTCGGCGCCGCCGGCGGGCGCGGCGTGCTGCTGGCACGCAGCCGGCCGAACGACTGGTCCTATCCCGCGTTCTACAACATGGGCTCGGGCAGCCTCGGGCTGCAGGTCGGCGGCAAGGTGTCGGAGATCGTGTTCATCATCCTGACCGACAAGGGGCTGAACGCGATCCTGGACAAGAAGTTCAAGGTCGGTGCGCAAGGCGGCGTGACGTTGGTGGCGGTCGGGGCCGGCATCGAGGGCGCTACCACCGCGGCGACCGGCGCCGACATCGTCGCCTACTCCAATTCCGCCGGTCTCTTCGCCGGCATCTCGCTCGAAGGCTCGTACATCGATGCCGACGACGACTGGAACGCGCTCTACTACGGGCCGGGCGCGACCGGGCGGGGGATCGTCATCGATCGGCGCTACACCAACCCCGGCGCCGAGCCGCTGCGCCAGTTCCTGGCGAAGTGGTAGCGCTTCCAGCAGCCGTGTCATCCCGAGCGCAGCGAGGGATCTTTTGGACAAGCACCGCAGAAAGATCTTTCGGCTTCGCCTCAGGATGACACAGCAATTACGTGTGGGACATCAGCGTTAAGCGGCCTTCACGCCGCTGCCGATCACGAGCTTCGCTTTCGTCCTCGCCTTGATCTCCTCGACCGTGACGCCGTTGGCCACTTCCATCAGCGTCACGCCGCCGTCGCCCTTCTTGTCGATGCCGAATACGCCGAGCTCGGTCACCACCATGTCGACCACGCGGCGGCCGGTGAGCGGCAGGCTGCATTCTTTCAGGAGCTTCGACTGACCGTCCTTGGACACGTGCTCCATGATGACGATCACGCGCTTCACGCCGGCCACGAGGTCCATCGCGCCGCCCATGCCCTTCACGACTTTGCCCGGGATCATCCAGTTGGCGAGATCGCCGTTCTCGGCCACCTCCATCGCGCCCAGGATGGAGAGATCGATGTGGCCGCCGCGGATCATGGCGAAGCTGTCGGCCGAGCTGAAATAGGCGGTGCCCTTCACCTCGGTCACGGTCTGCTTGCCGGCGTTGATGATGTCGGGATCGACCTCGTTGTCGAGCGGGAAAGGACCCACGCCCAGCATGCCGTTCTCGCTCTGAAGCGTGATGTCGACACCCTCGGGGATGTAGTTCGACACCAGCGTCGGAATGCCGATGCCGAGATTGACGTAGAAGCCGTCCTTCAATTCCTTGGCGGCGCGCGCCGCCATCTGGTCGCGGGTCCAGGCCATCGCTTGGGTCTCCTAGGCTTTGCGAATGGTGCGCTGCTCGATCTTCTTGTCGTACGGCGCGCCGCAGAGGATGCGCTGCACGAAGACGGCCGGCGTATGCACGTGGTCGGGATCGATCTGGCCGACCGGCACCAGCTCCTCCACCTCCGCAACGCAGACCTTGGCCGCGGTCGCCATCATCGGATTGAAATTGCGCGCGGCCTTGCGGAAGACGAGGTTGCCGGCGGTGTCGCCCTTCCAGGCCTTCACGAGCGCGATGTCGCCGACCAAGCCGCGCTCCATCACATATTCCTCGCCGTCGAACACCTTGGTCTCCTTGCCCTCGGCGACCAGCGTGCCGACTCCGGTCCTGGTGTAGAACGCCGGGATACCGGCGCCGCCCGCGCGCACCCGCTCGGCGAGCGTGCCCTGCGGATTGAATTCGAGCTCGAGCTTGCCCTCGAGATAGAGCTTGGCGAAGGTCTTGTTCTCGCCGACATAGGACGAGATCATCTTCTTCACCTGGCCGGTCTCGAGCAGGAGCCCGAGGCCCGCGCCATCGATGCCGGCATTGTTGCTGACGCAGGTGAGGCCCTTCACGCCCGAGTCGCGCACCGCGTGGATCAGCTTGTCGGGAATGCCGACCAGCCCGAAACCGCCGCACATCAGCGTCAGTCCGTCGCGCAGCAGCCCGTCGAGCGCCGACGTCGCATCCTTGTAGACCTTGTTCGCCATCGTCCCGTCCGTGCAGATCCTCTCCTTCCGCATATGCGGGCGAGCGTCGCGGACTGTCAATGCGACGCCGACTCAAAGCTTAGCTGGAGCGATCCGGCACTGAATCATCTCCTCCCAGAATGGTCCGTCGTCCCGAGCGAAGCGAAGCGAAGTCGAGGGACTTTTTTCCGTAACCGGCCGTGTGATCGCTGAAAAAAGGTCCCTCCACTACGCCTCGCTTCGCTCGGCTCCGGTCGGGACGACGGAGTTTTGTGCCATATGGGATGGCACCCGATGAGAAATTCGCGAAAAGCCGTGAGAAGGCAGGTCCGCTAGGGATCTTACGCGACCTTCTCCCCGGTGATCGTGAGTGGCGCGGGCAGGCGCGAGAGCATCTCCTTCGGGACGACCTGCCAGAAGCGCTCGACCTCGCGGTTCCAGTCGTTGAGCAGTCGCGCGCCGATTGGCGACTTGGTCTCGGCGACATGCTCGCCCACCAGCGCCTTCAAGAGCGCGTCCCAATGCGGATGGTCGAGGCGCTGCCACACGACCGTCTCGGGGTTGACCTTGAGGGCGAACACGTCGTCGGGATCGTAGACGAAGGCCATGCCGCCGGTCATGCCGGCGGCGAAGTTGACGCCGACCGGGCCCAGGACCACGGCGGTGCCGCCGGTCATGTATTCGCAGCCGTTCGAGCCCACGCCCTCGACCACGGTATCGGCGCCCGAGTTGCGCACGGCGAAGCGCTCGCCGGCGCAGCCCGACGCGAACAGCTTGCCCGCCGTGGCGCCATAAAGGACCGTATTGCCGATGATGGCGTTGGCCTCGGGCACCAGGGGGCTCGACACGGTGGGCTTCACGACGATCGTGCCGCCGCTCAAGCCCTTGCCGACATAGTCGTTCGCGTCACCGAACACTTCGAGCTTCATGCCCTGCACGGCGAAGGCGCCGAGCGACTGGCCGGCGGTGCCGCGCAGCCGCACCGTCACTGTGTCGGGTTGCAGGCCAGCCATGCCGTAGGTGCGCGTGATCATCGCCGCGAGCCGGGTTCCGACGGCGCGATGCGTGTTCCGGACGCTGTACTGGAGCTGCATCTTCTCGCGGTGCGTGAAGAGCGGCTTGGCATCGCGGATCATCTGCGCATCAAGCGTGTCCGGCACCTCGTTGCGGCCCTCGACCGTGCAATGCACCGCCCCGCGGCCGCCGTCGGCGCGGGTGAGCAGCGGGCTTAGGTCGAGATCGTCGAGATAGCGTGCGCCGCGGCTCACTTGCTTCAGGAGATCCGAGCGGCCGACGATCTCGCTCAGCGACCGGTAGCCGAGCTGGGCCAGGATCTCGCGCACCTCCTCGGCAATGAAGCTGAAAAGGTTGACCACCTTCTCGGGCGAGCCCTCGAACTTGGCGCGCAGCTTCGGGTCCTGCGTGCAGACACCGACCGGGCAGGTGTTGGAATGGCACTGTCGCACCATGATGCAGCCCATGGCGACCAGCGAGGCGGTGCCGATCCCGTACTCCTCGGCCCCAAGCAGGGCCGCGATCACCACGTCGCGACCGGTCTTGATGCCGCCGTCGGTGCGCAGCAGCACGGTCTCCCGCAGCCGGTTGAGCGTCAGCACCTGGTGCGTCTCGGAAAGGCCCATCTCCCAGGGAATGCCGGCATACTTAATGCTGGCCTGGGGCGAGGCGCCGGTGCCGCCGCTGTGGCCCGACACCAGGATCACGTCGGCCTTCGCCTTGGCGACGCCGGCGGCGATCGTGCCGATGCCGGAACGCGCGACGAGCTTCACCGTCACCCGCGCCTCGGGATTGATCTGCTTCAGGTCGTAGATGAGCTGCGCCAGATCCTCGATCGAGTAGATGTCGTGGTGCGGCGGCGGGCTGATCAGGGTCACGCCGGGGGTCGAATGGCGCAGCCGGGCGATCATCTCGCTCACCTTGATGCCGGGAAGCTGGCCGCCTTCGCCCGGCTTGGCGCCCTGCGCGATCTTGATCTCGAGCTCGCGGCAGTTGTTGAGATATTCCGCCGTCACGCCGAACCGGCCCGACGCCACCTGCTTGATGGCCGAGGAGGCATTGTCGCCGTTGGCCCTGGGCTTGTAGCGCGCCGGATCCTCGCCGCCCTCGCCCGAATCGGACTTGGCGCCGATCCGGTTCATGGCGATCGACAGGGTCTCGTGCGCTTCCGGGCTCAGCGCGCCCAGCGAGATGCCCGGCGCCACCAGCCGCTTGCGCAGCTCGGTGATCGACTCGACCTCGTCGATGCGAATCGGCTTGCGGTCGGATTTCAGGTCCAGGAGGTCGCGCAGGTTGATGGGGGGCAGCCGCCGCACCGCCTCGCTGTACCTGCGGTATTTCGCGTAGGACTCGGTCGTCACCGCGTCCTGCAGCATGTGGATGAGATTGCCCTCGAAGTTGTGGTGGTCGCTGCCGCGGCGGTACTTGTAGAAGCCGCCGATAGGAAGCGCGATCACTTCCTCGTCGAAGGCGCGCGCATGCTGCTGCGAGATCTTCTCCTGCACACCGCGCAGTCCGATACCGGAGATGCGCGAAGGCATGCCGGGGAAGAATTCCTGCACCAGCGAGCGCGAGAGGCCGACGGCCTCGAAATTGCAGCCGCCGCGGTAGGAGGAGAGCACCGAGATGCCCATCTTGGACATCACCTTCAGGAGGCCGTCGTCCAGCGCCTTCTTGTAGTTGGCAAGGCACTCGCCGAGCGAGCGCTTGCCGAACAGGCCCCGCGCATGACGGGCCGCGATCGTCTCCTCGGCCAGGTAGGGATTCACCGTCGTCGCGCCGACGCCGATGATGACGGCGACGTAATGCACGTCGAGACACTCGCCCGAGCGCACATTGAGCGAGGTGAAGGTGCGCAGCGACTGGCGGACCAGGTAGGAATGCACGCAGCCCGCCGCCAGGATCATCGGCAGCGCCGCACGATCCGGAGCGATATTCGCGTCGGTCAGCACGACATGCGTGCAGCCGCTGCGCACTGCATCCTCGGCCTCCTTGCAGATGCGGTCGAAAGCCTGACGCATGGCATCGAGCCCGCCCCGTCCGTCGCCGTAATGGGGATCGTACGAACAGTCGATGCGTGCGGCGGTGTCGCCCATGTACTTGCGCATCGCCTCGAACTCGGCATTGAGCACGATCGGCGACTGCAGCGACAGCATCTCGCTCTGCTCGGGCGATTCGTCGAGGATGTTGCCGAGATTGCCGAGCCGCGTGCGGATGGTCATGACCTGGCGTTCGCGCAGCGAGTCGATCGGCGGGTTGGTCACCTGGCTGAAGTTCTGGCGGAAGAAATGGTGCATGCCGCGATAGGTGTCGGAAAGCACCGCCAGCGGCGCATCGTCTCCCATCGAGCCGACCGGCTCCTTGCCGTCCTCGACCATGGGATGGAGGATCATCTCGAGATCCTCGATCGACCAGCCGACCGCGAACTGGCGGCGGCGCAGCTCCTCGGCGCCGAAGCGCTGCTCGTTCGGCGCATCCTGCCTGATCAGCGAATCGAGCTCGACGGTGCGCTTCACCCAGCCGGCATAGTCGTGGGTGGCCGCCAGCATGTCCTTGAGCGGGCGGTCCTTGTAAAGCCTGGGCTCGTCCATATCGACGGCCAGCATCTCGCCGGGCCCGAGCCGGCCCTTCTCGACGATCCCGGCCTCGTCCTGCGGCACCATGCCGGCTTCGGAGCCCGCGATCAGCAGCTCGTCCGAGGTCAGCACATAGCGCATGGGCCGAAGCCCGTTGCGGTCGAGGCCGACCAGCGCCCATTTGCCGGCGACGGCGGCAATGGCGGCGGGACCGTCCCACGGCTCCATGACGCCGTTCACATAGTGGTAAAGCGCGCGGTGATGGGCCGGAACGTTGGGGTTCGAGCCCAATGCCTCGGGGATCATCATCGCCTTGACCATCGGCAGGTTGCGGTGGCCGCGCACCAGCAGCTCGAAGACATTGTCGAGAGCGGCGGAATCGGATGCGCCGGGCTGGATGATGGGCTTCAGGTCCTCGATGAAGCGGCCGAAGCCGTCGTGCGCCAGCCGCGCCTCGTGGCTCCTCATCCAGTTGACGTTGCCCAGCAGCGTGTTGATCTCGCCGTTGTGCGCCAGCACGCGGAACGGCTGGGCGAGCTTCCACTGCGGGAAGGTGTTGGTCGAGTAGCGCTGGTGGAAGATCGCGAAGCGCGAGACGAAGCGCTCGTCGAGCAGGTCGGGATAGAACTGCGACAGGTGCTCGGCGAGGAACATGCCCTTGTAGATCAGCGAGCGGCAGGAGAGCGAGCAGACGTAGAATTCGGTAATGTGCTCGGCGATCGCCGCCTTCTCCATGCGCCGCCGCAGGATGTAGAGCTGCTTCTCGAACTCCCGGTTGTCGAGCTTGAGGTCGCCGCGGCCGATCAGGATCTGCTCGATCTCCGGCCGTGTCTCGTTGGCCTTCTCGCCGATCACCGAGATATCGACCGGCACCTGGCGCCAGCCCAGGATCATGTGGCCGAAGCGCAGGATCTCGGTCTCGACGATTGTGCGGCAGCGCTCCTGCGCCCCGAGGTCCGTGCGCGGCAGGAACACCGTGCCGACGGCGATGCGTCCGACCTGCGGCTCGTGCCCGCTGGCGTCGCGGACATAGTCGCGAAAGAAATCCTGCGGGATCTCGACATGGATGCCGGCGCCGTCGCCGGTCTTGCCGTCGGCATCGACCGCGCCGCGATGCCACACCGCCTTCAGCGCATCGATCGCCGACTGGACGACTCGCCGCGACGCGCGCCCGTCGGTCGCGGCGACGAGGCCGACGCCGCACGCGTCGGATTCGAAATCGGGGCGGTACATGCCTTCCGCGGC
>DATEID010000193.1:0-6380 GCA_035279245.1 Reyranella sp. | reverse complement strand
ATAAAAGGGGAAGCTTGCGCCGTAGTGGTCCTCGTCGATCGACCGGCCGGCCTCCGCCGTCGCTTTCTTGATCGCAGCTACGACGCGGGCGGCATCCTCCGCTGTCTCGCCGCCGCCTTGCCAGCCGGTGCCGTAACGCGCTGTGCGTCGAATGGCGGCCTGCGACGAGCCGCCGATCCACATCGGCAGGTCGGGCTGCACCGGCTTGGGAAAGATCGATGCGCCCGTGAGACGATAGTGGGTGCCGGCGAAATCGACACTGTCCTCACGCCAGAGCCGCGCAATGATCTCCAGTGCCTCGTCGGTACGCTTGCCGCGCGTGCGCGTGTCTATGCTGAGCGCCTGCCATTCGGGTCCCTGCGGACTGCCGATACCGAAGGCGGGCAGCAGGCGGCCTTCCGAAAGGACGTCAATCGTTGCGCATTGCTTGGCGAGCAGCACCGGATCGCGCAGGGCGAGCGAGACCACATTCATGCCGAAGCGCAGCCGGCGCGTGCGACCGGCAAGCGCCGCCATGGTCGCCATGCATTCCAGGATGGGCTGGCGGCTCACCAGCCGGTCGGTCTGCCAGATCGAATCGACGCCGCCTTGCTCGCAGAGATCGACCCACCGCCAATAGTCGGCGGCCCCGGCGAACGGGAATTCCATCAGGCCGAGGCCGATGGCGACGCTCATGCATGCGCCCTGGCGAGCGGCGTCCACTGATCGAGCTGGCGCAATATGTCGTCACGGCTGACGTCGGGGATCGCCAGCAGCGCACCGTCGATACCGGCCTTGGCGTAGCTCGCAAGCACCGCTGCGTCCGCCGGAGCCCCGAAGACGGTGACCGAGAGCGAGGCAGGATCGCGCTTCTTCTCCGACGCCATTCGGCGCAGCCGTTCGATGCCCTGAACCGGATCGAAACCACGCGGACGCGGCAGCCAGCCGTCGCAATACTCGATGATCCGGCGCAGCGTGTGGTCGGTCTCGCCGCCCAGCAGGATGGGCGGATGCGGCTTCTGCGTGGGCTTGGGCCACGACCATGCGGGGTCGAACTTCACGAACTCGCCATGGAAGGAAGCCTTCTCCTCCGTCCATAGAGCCTTCATGGCAAGCACATATTCGCGCATCATCTTGAAGCGCGTGGCGTGCGCGGCGCCATGATTCTCCATCTCGTCGACATTCCAGCCGCCGCCGATCCCGAAGATGAACCGCCCGCCGGAAAGCTGGTCGAGGCTGGCGATCGCCTTGGCGGTGACGATAGGTTCATGTTGAGGCACGAGCAGGATGCCGGTGCCGACCTTGAGCTTCTTCGTCGCCGCTGCGGCGAAGGACAAAGCCACGAACGGATCGTGGGTATGGGAGTAGCGCTTGGGCAGCTCGCCGCCGCCCGGGAAGGGTGTGCGCCTGCTGAGCGGAATATGGGTGTGCTCGGGCACGAACAGCGACTTGAAGCCGCGCTCCTCGAGCGCCCGGCCGAGCTCCGCCATGTCGATCCCATAGTCGGTCGGGAAATAGCAAACGCCCAAATCCATGCGGAATCCTCCCGGAATCGATTTTCGACGATACGTCCGCTAACGTCGCGCTGCCAAGCCCGCAACGCACGGAGACACGATCATGCAGCTCGGCCGCCTGGGAGTCTGGTACTCGACCGACAAGTTGAACGGAGCGCAGCTCGCCGAGCTGGCGAGGGCCGTGGAGAAGAACGGCTACGGCACGCTGTGGTATCCGGAATCGCGCGGCTACGAATCGATGTCGCTTGCCGGTTATCTCCTCTCGAGGAGCAGCCGGCTCACCGTCGGCAGCTCGATCGCCAACATCTATGCGCGCGATCCTTTCACGGCCCGCCGCGCCATGGTGTCGCTCAACGATCTCTACGGCGGACGGTTCGTCCTCGGCCTCGGCGTCAGCCATATCCCGATGGTCGAGGGCTTGCGCGGCCATCGCTACGACAAGCCGCTCGGCGCCATGCGCGCCTATCTCGAGGGCGTGCACAAGGATCTTCCGGAAGGCCGCGAGGCGCCCGTGCTGGTGGCGGCGCTCGGACCGAAGATGCTGGCCTTGAGCGGGGAGAAAGCCAAGGGCGCCGTGCCGTACAACGTGACGCCGCAGCATACCAGGGAAGCGGCAAAGATCCTCGGGCCCGACAAGGTGCTCGCGGTCGAGCAGAAGGTCACGATCGAGACCGATCCGGCCAAGGCGCGGGCGCTCGGCCGCAAGGAGCTGGCGCGCTACATGGTGCTGCCCAACTACCGCAACAACTGGCTGCGGCTTGGCTTCACCGAGGCCGAGCTCACCGATGGCGGCAGCGACCGCTTCATCGACGCGATGGTCCTTTGGGGCGATGCGGCGACGGTCAGGAAGGGGCTGCGTGCCCATTTCGATGCCGGGGCGACCCATGTCTGCCTGCAGCCGGTCCATGCCGACGGTGACTTCACGGCGCGCGACCGCATGCTCGAGGCGCTGGCCGATACGTAACACGTAGGAGGAGAGAACGAATGGATTTCGGCATCGCGCTGCCGACGGCGGCGGATTCCTGGAAAGTGGTGCAGCGGGCCGAGGAGCTGGGCTTCAGCCATGCCTGGTTCTACGACACGCAGATGCTGAGCGCGGACTGCTTCGTGGCCATGGGCGCCGCGGCGGTGAACACGCGGCGCATCCGCCTCGGCACCGGCGTGCTGGTGCCGTCGAACCGCATCGCTCCCGTTGCCGCCAATGCCCTGGCCACGCTGAACAGGCTTGCACCGGGCCGCATCGATTTCGGGGTCGGCACCGGCTTCACGGCTCGCCGCGCCATGGGCTTCGGCGCGATGAAGGTCACGGACATGGAGACCTACATTGCGCAGGTCTACGGCCTGCTGCGCGGTGAGGTCGTCGACTTCGAGATGGAGGGGCAGAAGCGCAAGATCCGCTTCCTCAATCCCGAGCTCGGCCTCATCGACACGCGCGATCCGATCGCCCTTCACCTTTCGGCCTATGGGCCGAGGACGCGCGCGCTCACCGCCAAGCTGAAGGCGGGCTGGATCGACTTCGTGTCGAGCACCGAGCATGGCGCGCGCGAGGTCGAGGCGATGCGGGTGGATTGGCAGAAAGCCGGGAATGCGCTCGGCGATCTGCAGGCAACGGCCTTCGCGCTCGGCTGTGTGCTGCAGGAGGGCGAGCCGGCCGATTCCGAGCGGGCGATGGCGCAGGCAGGGCCGCGGGCCGCGGTGATGCTGCATCGCGCGGCGGACGAGGCGCTGTCGGGGCTGAAGCCAGGCACCACGGGGATGCCCAACACGAGGCCGGAACTCGACGACTATATCGCCCTTGCCCGCACGTTCGAGCCGAAGGACGCGCCGTACCTCGAGAACCATCGCGGGCATCTGATGTTCGTGAAGGCGGACGAGAAGCGCTTCGTCACCGCCGACCTCATCCGCTCGACGTCGTTCACAGCGACCGAGCCAGAGATCAAGCAGCGTATCGATCGGCTGCGCAGTGCCGGCTTCACGCAGTTCACGATCCAGCTGATCCCGGGACAGGAACAAGCCCTCGCCGACTGGGCGCGGATCCGGAAGGCGTTTGCGTGACTGAACTGTCCCACCCCAAGAACGTGTCGTTCCGAGCGCAGCGAGGAATCTTTGGTTCGGCGCTGCACAAGATCCCTCGCCACGCTCGGGATGACACCGGAGTTGCTTTGAGCAGGATGCGCCCATGACCAAAGCTCCGCAATTCGGCGTCTCCTTCAGCTTCCAGGCGCATCGCGCGCTGGGCGAGCCGTACGACAAGGCCTACCGCGAGGGGATCGAACTTGCAGCCGAGGCGGACCGGCTGGGTTTCCGGTCGGTCTGGGCCAGCGAGCATCACGGCGAGGCCGACGGCTACTGTCCATCGCCCGTCGTCGCTTGCGCCGCCCTTGCCGTCGCGGCGCCGAACTGCCGAATCGGCCAGGCGATCGCGCTGGCTCCCCTGCACGGTCATCCCTTGCGGCTGGCCGAGGATCTCGCGGTGGTCGACAATCTGTCGGGCGGCCGGGTCGAGATCGGGCTGGGACAGGGCTACCGGCCGGCCGAGTTCGAGATGTTCGGCTGGCCCTACGCCAGGCGGACGTCGGCGTTCGAGGAATCGCTCGATATCCTGGGCCTCGCCTGGAAGGGCGAGCGCTTCGACTATGACGGCCGCACCTACAAGGTGAAGGATGGCCTATTGAGACCGCCGCCGGTCAAGCCGGGACGGCTGCCCCTCTGGATCGGCGCCGCAGCGCCCAAGGCACGGGCGCGCGCCGTGAAACGCCGGGCGGGTTTCCTGGTGGCGCCGCTGATCGAGCTCGAGCATCTGGTGCGCCAGCTCCGTTCATTCGACGAGGAGGTGGCGCGCCAGCAGGCGGGGCCACTGCCGCGTGCCCTGATGCGCGAAGTCATCGTGGGCGATTCGGCAGCCGATGCAATGAAGCGGCACCAGCCCTTCATCGACCAGGTCTATCGCGTCCAATACGCGCCCGAGCGCGTCGGCCTCTCCTACGTCGATCGCGCGACCGGAGAGCGCAAGCCGCTCACCGGCGACAATCCTTATTTCATGTCGGAAGAATTCATGCAGGAGCGGTGGTTCCTGGGCACGCCGGAGGATATCGCGGCGAAGATCGTCGACTGGCAGCCGCGACTCGACGTCGACCACATCATCTTCCAGCCGCGTCCGCCGGGCATGTCCTTGCGTCAAGCGGTCGATGAGCTGGCAGCGATCGCGAAGGGCGTGATCCCTGCGGTCGGTCGAGCTTTTCCTCCCCTTGCGTAGCAAGGGGAGGTGGCGCCGTCATACGGCGTCGGAGGGGTCATGAGTCACCGGTCAAGTTGCTCATGACCCCGCCGCCCGCGAAGACGCGGGCACCTCCCCATATGAATGGGGAGGTGAAGAGATGGTCACTTCACCTTCGGTATGACCTCCTCGGCGAAGACCTGCATCTGGTCCAGCAGCTCCTGGACGGAGTTGGCGGCGAAGTAGAGGCCGAGCAGGTGGGTGACGCCGGCATCGCGGAAGGCCAGCGCCTTCTCGACGATCTCCGACGGCGTGCCGATCAGGTTGATCTCCTCGTGTGTGGCAGCGCCCTGGCCCTTCAGCGTCGATTTGCCGAGCGACACCAGATGTTTGTTCATCTGGCTCTTGCGGAAGCTCTCGATCGCGGCCTGGTGCGTCTTGCCGACATGGACGACGAATTGCGGGCAGACCTCGATGGTCCGCCAGTCGCGGCCCACCTTGTCGGCTTCATCGCGCAGCGCCTTCACACCGGCCCGGATGCGTTCGACATGCATGCCGGCCGGCAGCCAGCCATCCGCCCACTTCACGGTACGGCTGATGTTGTTGGCGTTGTTGCCGCCGACATAGATCGGCAGCTTCTTCTGGTAGGGCTTGGGGAAGAGCTCGACGTCGCGGAACTTGTAGAACTTGCCGTTGAAGCTCGCGACGCGCTCCTTGAACAGCAGGTTCAGCGCCTGCAGGCCCTCGTCGACGATGTCGCCGCGCTCCATGCGGCTGTCGGGCTGCAATGCCTTGAACTCCTCGCGATAGGCGCCGATGCCGACTCCCAACTCCAGCCGCCCCTTGCCGAAATGGTCAAGCGTGGCGATCTGCTTGGCGGCCACCACGATGTCGTGGCGCATGGGCAGCACCAGGATGCCGGTGCCGACCTTGATGGTCGTGGTGTTCGAAAGCACGAAGGCATAGGTGACCAGCGGCTCCCAGAAGCGGGGCGGGACGGGGAACTCGGCACGCACGTAGTTCTGCGTCGTCATGTGGTCGTTGCCCCACACCGAGTCGTAGCCGAATTTCTCGGCTGCCTGCGCGATCCGGATCACGTTCTCCGGATCGGAGAAGGGGATCGGATAGGTCAGGCCCTCCATCCCGGTCGGCAGGCCGGCACTCACGCGCATCGTTCTGCTCCCGATTATTCCGCGGCGACGGCGCGAAGCTTGGCGGTCTCGGCCTCGTCCACCGTGCCGTCGTCGTTCACCGCGACGCCATAATCGCGTCGCGCCGCTTCGGCCGAGATGAAGCCCTGGCGGACGTCGGACGCCACGACCGCCGTCGGCCGCTTGCGCGGATTGCCGAGGCCACCACCGCCTGGCATGGCGATGATCACGCGCTCTGTCGCCGGCACCGTCTGCAGGCCCTTGCCGCGCAGCCCCTGGCCTGAGGCCAGGCTCACGCGACCGGCTGCGCCGTTCAGGCCACCGTCGCGGCCGCGCGGCGGATGGTCGATCCGGTCGTAGTAGGCGCTGAGCGCAAACGGCGCCGTGTCGAGCGTGCCCACTTCCATGATCTGGCCCAGGCCGCCTCGGAACTCGCCGGCGCCGCCCGAATCCTCGCGATACTCCTTGCGCCACACGATGACC
Source organism: Reyranella sp. (assembly GCA_035279245.1). Lineage (GTDB taxonomy): Bacteria > Pseudomonadota > Alphaproteobacteria > Reyranellales > Reyranellaceae > Reyranella. Next base: position 36 of record DATEID010000193.1, on the reverse strand, counting down.
GGCGACACCGCCTCGTTGACCTCGATCGGCACGTTG
>DATEID010000192.1:0-17389 GCA_035279245.1 Reyranella sp. | reverse complement strand
CCTCCGTCGATCCTGCACACAAAGACAACCTCATGGTGCCTGTTCCGGAATTCCATCGGATACGTGGCGACTTCGATGCGGAGGCCGGCAATTCGGCCATCATGCTGTCGGGCGACGCCGTGCGCGGCGCGGCGGCGATTGTCGCACTGACCGGCTTGGCCTTTGTGGTCGGACTCGCCGCAAGCCTGGGCAGAAGGCGTCTGCGCTAAGCTCGCCGTTGCATAGGCCTTTTGGCGAGCAATTCCTTGCTGAGTGACCAGCAAGTGGTACACTGCCGGGCATGAAACTGGACGACAGGACGGCCTCTCGAAATCCTGGCGCCGAACGGCCCGCCCCGGTCTTGCGTGCCCGCCAATCCGATCGCCGGGCCGCCTCGGATCGGCGCATGCTCGACGCGGCCGTGCGCCTGATCGCCGAACGCGGGGCCGCGGGCACCAGTCTGGGCGACATCGGCCTTGCGGCCGGCTACAGCCGGGGCCTGCCGAGCGAGCGCTTCGGCAGCAAGCTCAGGCTGCTGGAAGCCATCGTCGACCGCAGCGAGGGCTGGTTCCAGAAACGGCTCGACGTCGCCTTGGCCGGCAAGACAGGTCTCGATGCCGTCCTGGCCCGGATCTCCGCTCACTTCGACGGCGCCATGCACGATCCCATGGCCGCGGCCGCTCTCTATTCTCTTTACGTCGAGTCGATAAACGTGCTCCCCGAGCTGCGCCCGCGCATCGCGACGCTCAGCAACGGCTTCCAGCGCGGCTTCACCGAACATCTGCGTGAAGGGCAGCGCCTGGGCCAGGTCCGCGCCGACGTAAACTGCAAAAGTCAGGCACTGGTCATCGTCGGCGCGGTTCGCGGGCTCATTATCCAGTCGCTGATCGATCGCGGCCCGAACGATCTTCAGAACGGAAAGAAGGCGCTTCTCAAGCTCTTCGGAGACTGTTTGCGCGCCTGAGCCAATCTCGAGTGTTTGTGCGAGGAGGAACATGTCCGCAAAGGAAGTCAAAGCAGAGATCAGCGGCACGGTGTGGAAGGTCGAACGACAGGTCGGTGAAAGTGTCGAGATCGACGACACCATCATGATCCTGGAGTCGATGAAGATGGAGATTCCGGTCATGGCGCCGATGCGAGGACGTATTGCCGCCATTCGCGTGGCCGAAGGCGACGCGATCGAGGAAGGCCGGATCCTGGCGCTGGTCGATAGCTAGAAGCAGCCCGCTCAACGGCCGCCGCAACCACAAGCAACCGGAGGAAGAAAGAGCATGCGACAGACCATAGCCCTTGGGGCGGCCTGCCTGGCAGCGATCCTGTACGCAGTCACGCCCGCCGCGGCGCGCGAACTCAAGGCGAGCGTTCACCTGCCGCCCAAGAACGACACAGTCGCCAACGGCTATCGTCCCTTCATGAAATACGTCAAGGAGCGGTCGAAAGGCGATCTGACGATAAAGCTGTTCACCGGCGGCGCCCTGCTCGGCCCGCGCGCCGTGACCCAGGGCGTGCGCGACGGGGTCGTCGACATCGGTTATGTGATCGTCGGATATCATCCGGCCGAATACCCGTACCTCGGCGCATTCGCCAATGACATGTCGGGCATCGGCGTCGATCCGGTCGTGGTGACCGCCGCCACGACGGAATGGGTCATGCTGCATTGCCCGCCTTGCCTGAAGGACTTCGAGAAGCAGGGCAACGTCTTCACCGGCGCGTCGGCCGTGCCCGGCATGGTGATCATGTCGAAGGTCAAGATCGAGAAACCCGAAGACCTCAAAGGCCTGAAGATCCGGTCGAACGGCAGCTTCTGGGACGAGTTCATCAAGTCGCTCGACGCCGTGCCCGTCAACGTTCCATCGTCCGAGCAGTACGAGGCGCTCAACCGCGGCATCGTCGAGGCGGTGATCCACGTTCCAAGCTCCATGAAGACCTACTCGCTGTGGGACACGGTCAAGGACGTGACGCTTCTCAACTTCGGCGTCTACCGTTCGATCAACACGTTTTCGATCAATCCGGAAACCTGGCGCAGCCTTTCGGCGGATCAGCGACGCATCATCCTCGCATCGGCGATGGACGCCAATCTCGACATTGCTCATGGCTACGAAGTGACAGGCGCCGAGGCGCTCGAGGGCAGCCGAAAAAAGGGAATCCGCATCCACTCACCGACCGAGGCCCTGCAGGCGAGGATCGACGCCTTCATCAAGAAGGCCAACGTCAACGCCGTGGAGATCGGCAAGACCAAGTACGAGATCGCCGACGCCGACAAGGTCGTGGCGACGGTGATGCAATTGACCGACAAATGGCAGCGCATCTGGCAGGAGATGAACGGTGATCTCGACAAGTTCAAAACGCGGACACAAGAGGAGATCATTTCCAAGCTCGATCCCCAGACCTACGGCGTCACGCACTGACCGCGCGGCCCGCGAGTACGAGGGGCGCCCGATGGCGCCCCTTTTTATTGAATGAGGTTCGGCAGCAGCAGCGCGATATCCGGAAAGAACACCAGCAACAGCAAGGTCACGCAATCGGCAATGAGGAACCACAATATGCCGCGAAATATGGCCTCGGTGCGGATCATGTCGCCGATGATGCCCTTGATCACGAACACGTTGAGGCCGACCGGCGGCGTCAGCAGCCCCATTTCGAGGAGCTTGGCGATCAGGATGCCGAACCAGATCAGGTTGACATCGGCGGCTTCCATCAACGGCAGGAAGATCGGCAACGTCAGCAGCATGATGCCCAAAGGATCGAGAAACATCCCGAGGACCAGATAGACGCCGCAGACGATCGCGACCAGCATGAGCGGACTGAGTCCGTCGCCGGCGATCGTGTACGCCAGCCAGTCGGTGAAACCGCCCAGCGCCAGAAATCGCGTGAGGAGATTGGCGCCGATGGCAATGATGAAGATTGCCGTGGTGCTCTGCAGGGTCTCGACGACCGCCAGCTTGAATCGGTCCCAGTTCATCGTGCCCATGGCGAGCGCGATGACGAGCGCCATCAGTGCGCCGACCGCACCCGCCTCCGTCGGCGTGAACATGCCGGAGAACAGGCCTCCGAAGACGCCGATCACCAGCAGCAGCGTCGGGCTGGTATGGCGCAGCGCCGCCACCCGCTGCCGCCAGGTGACGCCGAATTCGACAGGCGGCGCCGCGCCTGGCCTGAGCCTGGCGACCAGCAGGACAGCCAACGCATAATTGATCGCCGTCAGGATGCCGGGCAGGAAGCCCGCGAGGAAAAGCGGCCCGATGGGCGCTTCGGCAAAGATCCCGTAGATGAGCAGAAGGATGCTGGGTGGGATCATCGAGCCGATGGTGCCCGAGGCGGCGCAAACGCCGGCGGCCAGGCTCTTGTCGTAACCGCGGCGCACCATTTCCGGGACGGCGATGCGGCCGATGGCTGCCGCGCAGGCGATGCTGGAACCGGTCACCGCCGAGAAGCTGGCGCCAGCGCCGATCGACGCGATGGCGAGCCCGCCCGGCAATCGCGACAACCACAGGCGCGCCACCTCGAACAGGCCCTCGGTGAGCTTCGCGTAGTAGCAGATGAATCCCATCAGCAGGAACATCGGCACCGATGTCAGCGTCCAGTTGGCGATGACCTCGTGCGGAATGGTGGTCAGCATGCTGAACGCCGACTTGATGCCGACGACCTCCCAAAGGCCGGCGAACGACACCAAACCCAGTGCGACGGCGACCGGAACGCGCAGCAGCAACAAGCCGACGAGGGCGAACAGGCCGGCGATGCAGATTTGCAGATCGCTCACGACCATCCCTCCTCGCCGGTGCCAATGCCGTCGTGACTTGCTGGTTTTTCCATTGGCCGGGTGTCGCCCGAAAGCAGACGCACCGATTTGTAGATCAACAAAGCCGTCAGCAGGCCGCATGCCAACGGCATCAAGAAGCGCGGCGGCCAGATCGGCAGCGACAAGGAGCCCGTATAGGTCTCGCCCACCTGCGCTTTCTCGACGGCGTCCAGCCACAGCCGCCATGCGAGCAGGCCGAAATAGACGGCCGAAACCAGGCTCACCAATCCGATCAGGATCCGTTGGTGGCGAGGCGACAGCTTCTGCGACACGAGCTCGACGCTGATATGGCCGTTTCGCCTCTCGACCGCCGCCAGCGGCAGGAACACCAGCGCGATCATGTAGTAGTAGGAGACGATCTCGATCGTGCCGCTGAGCGGAGCGCCGATCAGATAGCGGAGCGCCACGTCGAGATTGACGTGAACCATGGCGAGCACGAGAGCGAGTCCTCCCAGGAGGGAGAAGCTTTCGGTGATCCTGTCGATGAAACGGCCGATCATTCCGGCATTCTCCCTCGCCCGTCGCTGTTTCTTGCGCCCGTGATCCTCGCGATCCGGGCGACGTGTCTTGCGTTCAGGGACGGGATCATACAAATTAATTACTGGTCGATCAGCAAGTTTATGGAGGACGGTTGAAATACGATCCGCGCATCCCCGACCGCGAGGCGTGCGTTCTGCGGCCCCTCCTCGACCGGCGCGCCCGCGAGACGCCCGACAAGATCTTTGTCGTCTTCGAGGACGGCGAGAGCTGGACTTACGCGGAGCTGCGCCGGCGCGTGAGAGTCGTGGCCGGCAGCTTGGCGAAACTCGGCGTGCGCCAGGACGATTTCGTCCTGTCCTGGCTGCCCAACGGGCCGGATGCGCTCCTGGTCTGGTTCGGTCTCAACTATCTCGGCGCGGTATATGTCCCAGTGAACACCGGCTATCGCGGACACTTGCTCGAGCACGTCATCGCCAATTCCGACGCGCGGCTCATGATTGCCGACGGCCGGCTGGTCGACAGGCTGGCCGGGCTCGATCTGGCGGCTCTGCAACGCATTGTCCATGTCGGCGCCGCACCGGTGCCGTCACTACCCAATATCGAATTTCTGCCCGAAGCCGTCCTTGCCGACGGTGACGGGACCGTGGCGGACTCCGAGCGGCCGATCATGCCCTGGGACACGCAGACGGTGATCTACACATCGGGCACGACAGGTCCGTCCAAGGGCGTGCTCTCCTCGTATCTGCAGCTCTATTCGACGGCCAGCGCCTTCTACGCCGTGACCGCCGACGATCGGAACATGGCAAGCCTGCCGCTGTTCCACGCCGGCGGCACCGGCGCCATCTACCGCATGCTGGTCAAGGGGGGATCGACGGCCCTGGTCGAATCGTTCCGCACCCAGACCTTCTGGGAGACCGTGAGGCGCACGCAGACGACGACGATCACGCTTCTAGGCGCGATGATTCCCTTCCTGTTGAAGGAACCGCCCTCGCCGCGCGACCGCGACCATCCGCTTCGCCATGTCGTCATGGTGCCGCTCAGCGACGACGCGCAGGCCTTCACGGACCGATTCGGCGTGGATGTCTACACGACCTTCAACATGACCGAGACGTCCTGCCCGATCGTCTCGGAGCGCAATCCACGGGTGCGCGGAACCTGCGGGCGACCACGGCCGGGAGTCGAGGCGCGCGTCGTGGACGACAACGACTGCGAGGTCGCGCCCGGCGAGATCGGCCAATTGATCCTGCGCACCGATATGCCCTGGGCGATGAATCACGGCTATCACAAGAATCCGCAGGCGACCGCGCAAGGCTGGCGCAACGGCTGGTTCCACACCGGCGATGCCTTCCGCTACGACGCTGACGGCAACTTCTTCTTCGTCGACCGGCTCAAGGACGCGATCCGCCGGCGTGGCGAGAACATCTCGTCATTCGAGGTCGAGGCCGAGATCGGCGCCCACCCCGCCGTGCGGGAGGCGCCGTGGTCGCCGTCCCCTCGGAGTTCGGCGAAGACGAGGTGCTGGCCGTGGTAAGCCCGGTGCCTGGATCGACCGTCGAGCCGGCGGCGCTCATCGACTTTCTCGTCCCGCGGCTCGCTCACTTCATGGTCCCGCGTTTCGTGCGTGTCGTCGACGACCTGCCGCGAACGCCGACGCAGAAGGTGCAGAAGCACCTGCTGCGCAGCGAAGGCGTCACCGCCGATACCTGGGATCGCGAAAAAGCCGGTATTGTCCTCAAGCGCGAGAAGCTCTCGACGACGTCCCGTCTCGCCAGCGATACGAAAGCTCCCATCTCCCATGCGTCCTGATCTGAAGTCGGTACAGGAAGCCCAGGCGGCGAAGCTCGACAAGGCCCGGCCCGAGGCCGTCGCCCAGCAACGCCGGCGCGGCCGGTGGACCGCCCGCGAAGGCATCGCCGCTCTGACCGACGCCGACAGCTTCGTCGAGTATGGCGGCCTGGCGCGGCCGGCGGTCGCCGGCATGACCGGCGCCGCCGACGGCCTGGTCATGGGCACCGCCAAGGTCGATGGCCGGCCGGTCGACCTCGTTTGCTACGACTACACGGTCTACGCCGGCACCCAGAGCGCCGTGAACCACATGAAGATCAGCCGCATGCTGCGGCATGCCGAGCAGCACCGGCTGCCGGTGATCTGCTGGCTCGACGGCGGCGGCGCGCGGCCGCACGACATGAAGGTCGAGGCGCGCGGCTCATCGCCGACCTTCGTCACCTTCGCACGCCTGTCCGGCCTCGTGCCCACGGTGGGTATCCTGCCCGGCCGCGCCTTCGCCGGGCACGCCAATCTCGCCGGCATGTGCGACGTGCTGATCGCGACGAAATCCTCGAGCATGGGAATGGCGGGCCCGCCACTGGTCAAAGCCGCGCTCGGCCTGACGCTGACACCGGAAGAGCTCGGCCCGGCATCGGTGCATGTCGCCTCCGGCGTGATCGACATCCTGGTCGACGATGAAGCGCAGGCGGTCGCTGCCGCCCGCCAGTATCTTGGCTATTTCGATGGCCAGCGACCCGCTGGTCCAGCGCCGGACCAGCGCGCCTTGCGTGATGTCATCCCCGAAAATCCCCGCCGCGCCTACAATGTACGCAAGGTGATCGAAGGCCTTGCCGACATCGACAGCGTCCTGGAGCTCAAGCCGAGCTTCGGCCGCGCCGCCGTGACATCGCTGATCCGGCTAGGCGGCCGCCCTGTCGGTGTCGTCGCCAACCAACCGATGGTCCTTGCCGGCGCGATCGACAGCCCGGCCTCGGTGAAGATCGCCCGCTTCATCCAGATCTGCGACGCCTTCGATATTCCCGTGCTGCTGCTATGCGACACGCCCGGCCTGATGGTCGGACCCGACGTCGAGAAGACGGGCCTGGTGCGGCACAGCGCGCGCATCCTCACCGCTCTCGCCAATGCGACCGTGCCGATCATGACGGTCGTCCTGCGCAAGGCCTACGGGCTCGGCTACTACATCATGGGTTCGCGCCCGCTCGATCCGGCGATCCTGCTGGCTTGGCCCACTGCGGAGTACGGCGGCATGGGGCTCGAAGGAGCGGTCAACATCATCCACAAGCGCGAGCTCGACAACATCGCCGACGAAGCCGAACGCGCCGAACGCCACAAGCAACTGACTGATGACTTGAAACGGTCGAACACCGCCATCGAAGTCGCCAGCCGCTTCCACTACGACGATGTGATCGATCCCGCCGATACGCGGGACATCCTGCTGAAGACGCTGGAAAGCCTGCCGACGCCGCCACAGCGCACTTCGCGCAAACGCCTGATCGAGCCGTTCTGAGGGTCCTGCCATGACCGCCAAGGAAAAGTCCACGCGCGAGCTGCTCGCCGAGATCGAGGCGGTCCGCGGCGCCCTGTCCGACGAGGCACGGGCAGACGCGATCGAACGGTTGCACAAGCGCGGCAAGCTCAGCCCGCGGGAACGGCTGGCGCGCCTCGTCGATGCCGGCTCCCTCGACGAAATCGGCCAGCTCGCCGTGGCAAGCGACTCGGACGATACGACCGCCGACCGGATGCGCGCACCGGCCGACGGTGTGGTGGTCGGCACGGCCCGCATCGATGGGCGGCCGGTGGTGGTCGTCGCCCAGGATTTCTCCGTGCACGGCGGCAGCATCGGCAAGCTGGGCAGCGCCAAGACACAAAGAGCGCTGCAGATCGCCATCACCCGCGGCCTGCCGCTCGTCATGCTGCTGGACGGCGGCGGTCATCGCATCCAGGACGGACAGGACGCCCGCCACTTCGCCCATGCGAACGGCATGTTCCACAACTTCGCCCGCGCCTCGGGATGGATTCCCATCGTCGCGCTGATGCTGGGCGCGGGCTTCGCGGGTCCGACCAACTACGCCGGCATGGCCGACTTCGTCGTCATGGTGCGCGGCCAGTCGACCATGGGGATCGCCGGCCCGGCGCTGGTCAAGGCGGCCACCGGCGAAGACATCGACACGCTGGCCTTGGGCGGCGCGGAGATCCAGGTCGACCGGCAGGGATTGGCCGACCTCGGCGTCGAGAGCGAGGACGCCGCGTTCGCGGCGGCCCGGCGGTTCCTGTCGTACCTGCCTAGCAACTCCCGGATGCCGCTTCCGCAAGCGCCGTGCGACGATCCCGCGGACCGGCGCGACGACTCCCTGCTCGACATCATCCCGTCCTCTCCGCGCAAGAGCTACGATGTCCGCAGGGTGATCGCCCTGGTCGCCGATCGCGACAGCGTGTTCGAGATCAAGCCGACCTTCGCGGCCAATATCATCACTACCTTGGCGCGGCTTGACGGCAAGCCCGTGGGCATCGTCGCCAACCAGGCGTTGCGGCTGGGGGGAATGATCGATTCCAATGCCTGCGACAAGGCGGCCCACTTCATCGCGCTGTGCGATGCCTATGGCCTGCCGCTCGTGTCGCTGATCGACGTACCCGGCTTCCTGATCGGCTCAGGCGCCGAGCGCGCCACCCTGGGTCGCCGCAGCGCCAAGCTCATCTACGAATGGGGCCACGCCAGCGTGCCGCGCGTCTCCGTCGTCCTGCGCAAGGGCTACGGTCTCGGCTACTTCGCCATGTGCGGCGGACGCAGCTTCGCCGCCGACGCCTGCTTCGCCTGGCCTTCGGCGCAGATCTGCGCCATGTCGATCGAAGGAGCGATCGATGTGGCGTTCCGCAAGGAATATCTCGCCGCTCCCGATCCACAGAAGCGCCGCCAGGAGATGGTCGAGGAAACCCGGACGCGGATCGGCGTCCTGCGCGCCGCCGAAGGCTTCGGCATCGACGACGTGATCGACCCGCGCGATACGCGTCGTCGGCTGATCGGCGTGCTGAGCCAGGCTTTGCCGCGCAGGCCCAACGATCATCCGCCCAAACACCGCTCGATCGTTCCGATCTGACCGGCGATCCGGCCGCTTGCCGACCTGCGGCCTTCTGCTAAGGGAACTCCAGGCGCTCGACGCGAAGCGCGTAGGAGGACTCCCATGGCAGGACTACTCGAGGGACATATCGCCGCCGTGACCGGCGGCGGATCGGGCATCGGACAGGGCATATGCCTCGCCTATGCGCGCGAAGGAGCGCGCGTGATCATCCTCGACGTCAATCCCGAGGGCGCCAAGGAGACCGTCGGGCTGATCGAGGCGGAAGGTGGGAAAGCGTCTGCGGTGACGCTCGACGTGACCGATCGGCAGGCCTGCCGCGCCGTGGCGGGCGAAATCGGCAAGAGCGGCAAGATCTCCATTCTCGTCAACAATGCCGGCATCAACCGCCGCAACCACATCACCGGCGATGCGACGGCGGTGGCCAAGGACTGGGACGATATCCTGTCGATCAACCTCGACGGGATGTTCAACGTCACGCACGCCTTCCTCGACCAGCTCCGCGCGCGCAAAGGGCGGATCGTCAATATCGGCTCGATCCAGTCGTTCGTTCATGTGAGCTGGCCGAACTCGGCCGCCTACACGACCTCCAAGCATGGCGTGCTGGGTTTCACGCGGGCGTTGGCGGCGGAACTCGGCAAGGACGGCGTGCGGGTCAACGCCATCGGGCCGGGGCTGATCGAGACCAGGATCAATGCCGAGGCACGGGCCAAAAATCCGGAGATGGTGGCGATGGTCATGCGGCATACCCCGCTTGGGCGACCGGGCAAGCCCGAGGATATCGCCGGACCGGCGGTCTTCCTTGCGTCGGACATGTCGGCCTACATTACCGGCTGCATCATCATGGCCGACGGCGGCTTCCGCACGATCTGAACGCTCACTCTCATGGAGGAAACGACCGATGTCATTCTACCGGGGCATGACCTGTGAGAACGTGACCATCAAGGGCGACAAGGGGACCCCGATCACCGCGTACGTGGCCAGGCCCACCGGCGACTCCGGCAAGGTCCCCGGCGTCGTTCTGATCCATCACTTGCCGGGCTGGGACAACTACTACATGGAGATGACGCGCCGGTTCGCGCATGCCGGCTACAACGCCATCTGCCACAACCTCTATGAACGCGAGGGCGGCCAGAACAATCCGGACGACGTCGCCGCCAAGGTGCGCGCGGACGGCGGCATTGCCGATGCGCAGATGGTCGGCGATACCGCTGCTGCGGTGCAGTGGCTGCGCGAACAGCCCAATCACAACAGCAAGGTCGGCGTGATCGGTACCTGCTCCGGCGGCCGGCACGCCTTCATCTATGCCTGCCAGAAGAAGGACGTCGATGCCTGCGCCGACCTGTGGGGCGGCCGTGTCGTGATGGGAAAGGAGGAACTCAACGCCAAGATGCCTGTCGCGCCGATCGACATGACCAAGGATCTCTCCTGCCCGCTGCTCGGGCTGTTCGGCAACGACGACCGCGCGCCAAGCCCCGAGCAGGTGAACCAACACGAGGCCGAGCTCAAGAAGCACGGCAAGAATTACGAGTTCCATCGCTACGACGGCGCCGGCCACGGCTTCTTCTACTGGGACCGGCCGCTCTACCGCGTCGAGCAGGCGATGGATGGCTGGAGCAAGGTCTACGCCTTCTTCGGCAAGCAGCTGGCGAAGTAGGAAGCGGGAGTCCGGACATGTGCACATCCATCATCGAGATCGCCCGCGCCGAAGGCATGGCAAAGCGCGGCGACGACTGGTTCCCACTCTCGCAGGCAGTCGTGGCCTATGACCATGCCCGCCATGCGCACCTGGGCGACGTCATCACGCTCGATTTCTTCAATACTGCCCTCGATCCCGGCGCGCGGGCGGGGGTCGAGCTCACGCTGGAAAGCGCCAAGGAGCTGCGCGCCGCCCTCGACCGGGCGATCGCCGCCGCCGACTTCGAGGAGGCGGAAGTGCGCGGCCATGGCGGCGACAAGGGCGCCGTGATGAGCCTCGTTCGGGCGGCGTAAGTCAGCCGGCCTGCCGCTCGAGCTGCAAAAGACTGCCTTGGCTTCTCGCGATTTTTTCACATCCGCGAGAAGCCTCCGATGCCGATACCATCGGCATCTCAGGCCATTTTCTCACTTTTGGGGTGCACCCCACAAAAGGGTAATATGATACCGCGCAGCCGTCACTCTTGCGGGTAGCGCCACGGCGCGGCCGGTTGGGGCGCGCCCTCGTCGATGGTCCAGTGGGGCAGGGCAAGACCCGGCGCCACATCGGCAAAGACCATGCGGACGCGCGTTCCGATGCCGATACGGCGGACCGTCTCCGGCGGCGCCAATTGGCCCTCCGGCGTCACGAGATTGCCGACCACGCGCAAGGCTTCATGCTCGCTCGGCCTGCCCTTTTGCGTATCGAGGTCGACGAGAAGGACGAGATAGGGCGTGTGGCTCTTGAAGGCCGGCTGGATGGCGTGATGGACCTCGGTATAGGAGTGGACGGCGCCGCGGCCTTCGACCGCCGTCCATTCGGACTTCGGACCGGCGCACCACGGACAGGCCGTGGTGGGCGGATAGCGCAGCAGACCGCAGGCACTGCATCGCTGCAGGTGAAAGTCATGCCCCGCGCAGTGCTTGAAGTACGCCAGGTTCTCGACGTCGAGATCGTTGATGTCGAGCGACATGCCGAGGTAGGTGGCCTGGATCGCCATGGTGTCGTCTCCCCTCTTCTCAGTCGCGCCGCATGACCATGGCCGAGCCGGTGCCGGGATTGGCCCAGCCGAGATTGGCGGTCAGCTCGCAGTTCCTGACCTGGCGGCAGCCGCCTTCGCGATAGTCGTAGGTGTGCCGGCGCCGGCCGTCCGGCCCCACCGGACAGGAATCGTCGGCGTCGTGGCGCAACTGCCGTACGTTCTCGATCACCATGTTCAGGCCGTGTGTGTAGCCCTCGCACAGATGGCCGCCGCTGGTGTTGTTGGGGCGCCGCCCGCCCAGACGGATCGTACCGTCGCTGACATAGTCGCCGCCTTCGCCTTTCTTGCAGAAGCCGTAGTCCTCGAGCTGCAGCATCGTGGTGAAGGTGAAGGCGTCGTAGGAGCCGGTCGCGTCGATGTCGTCCGGTCCGACGCCGGAATTGGGCCACAGGATCTCGCGGGCATAGTGGCCTGCGACGGTCGAGATCGGGCCGTACTGGTAGTGCATGTCCGTGCGCGGCTTGCTGCAGCGGCCGACGACACCGCGGATCAGCACGCGCGGATGGCGGCAATCGCGCGCCCGCTCCGCGCTGGTCACGACGATCGCCGTGCCGTTGTCGGTCTCGACGCAGCAGTCCAGGAGATGCAGCGGCTTGCAGATGATGCGGCTCGCCAGCACGTCGGCGACCGAGACGCGCTTCTTGTAGAAGGCCTTGGGGTTGTTCGACGCATGCTCGCTGTGGATCGCCTTGACGGCCGCCACCTGCTCGGGCCGCGTTCCATAGTCGTACATGTGGCGCATGAAGGTCGGGCTGAACATCTGGCCGGCGCTTTGCCAGCCATAGGCGCGACTGTGCAGCATGTCGCCCGAAATCGGCGCGGCGGCCCGTGCGCCGGTGCCGCCGATGCGAACCTGCGAGAAGCCATTCATCGCGCGAAAGATCACCACGACCTTGCACATGCCGGCCTCGATCAACCCCATCGCCAGGCCGACCAGCGCTTCGGTGGAGGAGCCGCCGCCGAAGACATCCATGTAGAAGTTCAACCGGACGCCGAGGTCGCCGGCGATGAAGGTCGCAAAGGTCGAATCGCCGGACTGGTAGGACAGCATGCCGTCGACGTCGGACGGCTCCAGACCCGCGTCCTCGATCGCGTTGCGCACCGCCCATGTACCGAGCGCCCGCGTGGTCATGCCGGAACCGCGCATGTAGGCCGTCTCGCCCACGCCGACGATGGCGTACTTGTCGCGCAGATGCTTGGGGCTGGTCGTGTCGGTCTCGTTCGGCATCGTCATGGCATTCCCCCGCTTCAATTGGCCGACTCCGAGCAGCAGCCTCGCATTTCACCGCGCCCAGTTGAATTGCCGGAGCGTCCCGATTTCGAGATGCGGCCGAGCTACACGGCGTTGCCTATGACATTGCCACGGAACCACCGGGTTGAGACGATTGAACGGTTATGGCATAATATGCCACCGTCGCTTGATCACCTGAGAGGGTGCTAATGCCGACCAGAAATGTTGTTCTGACCCACCGCCAGGAAGAACTCATTGAAACCCTCGTCAAGTCCGGCCGCTATCAGAACGCCAGCGAAGTGTTGCGTGACGGGTTGCGGCTGGTGGAGCAACGGGCGGCGGAGGATGCGGGCAAGCTGAAAGCCCTTAGGGCAGCGGCTCGTATCGGGGTCGGTGCGTTGGACCGAGGCGAATTCAAGGAATTCAGAAACGTCGAGGATCTGCAGGCCTATTTGAACGACCTCTCGGAGAAGGTCATTTCCAGAACAGCCGAATAACGCCCGCATGGCCGAACCGGGATGGCGCGTCCGCCTGGGTGCCGCCGCAGAACTCGACTTTGCGAACGTCCTCAAATGGACCACCGAGAATTTTGGCGCGCGGCAATCGCGTGCCTATCGAGACGCCCTTGTCCGGGCAATCGCCGAACTTGCCGACGGTCCCGATCTTCCGGGCGCGAAAACTCGCGACGAGATCATGCCGGGTCTTCGCACGCTCCACATTGCGCGACACGGTCGTCGCGGAAGTCACTTCCTGATGTACCGGAGCACACCGGAGAGAACGATCGAGATTATACGCATCCTCCACGAAGGAATGGACCTTCAACGCCACATTCCATCTGCCCGTGACGAAAGCCGCTAGGATGCAGGCTCGCTGCAGTGCAAATCCGACCACGCCAGCCTTTTGGGCCACCTCCCAGTTTCGCCGGCGAAGGTGATGATTCCAGCGCTACGGCTCGACCTGCTCGCCGAGCCAATCGATGGCGGCTTGCACGCCGCCCTTGCCATGGGGGACGTCGAGGGCGGCAAGGGCGACCTCGATCACGCTCAAGGTGCCCAGGACCATGGGTGCATTCACGTGGCCCATATGGGCGATGCGGAAGGCCTTGCCGGAAAGCTCGCCGATGCCCTGGCCCAGCGTCACGCCGCATTTCTGTTGGCAGTAGGCGCGCAGCGCCTCGGGATCGCGCACGCCGTTCATCAACACGGTCGTGACCGTATCGCTGCGTTCGGCGGGCTCGATGATGTTGAAGCCGATCGCCTGCCCTTCGGCCCAGACGCCGACGGCGCGGCGCACAGCCTCGGCCAGCAAGCGATGGCGGCGGAAGGCGTTCTCGAGGCCTTCCTCGAACAGAAGGTCGAACGCCTTGCGCAGGCCGAACAGCAGATGCTCGGGCGGCGTGCCCGCGTACTTCTGGTAGTGCTGTTCGCCCTCGCGATCCGTCCAGTCCCAGTAGGGCGTGCGCAGGCCGGCCTTCCGGTGCGCCTCGCGAGCGCGTCCGTTGGCGGCGACGAAGCTGAGGCCGGGCGGAGTCATGAGGCCCTTCTGCGAGCCCGACATCGCGACATCGACGCGCCACGCATCCATCTCGAAGGGCATGCAGCCGAGCGACGCCACGGTGTCGACCATCAGGAGCGCGTCGTGCTTGGCGGCGCGCATCGCCTCGCCGATCGCGGCGATGTCGTTCACCACGCCCGAGGCGGTGTCGATCTGCGCGACCAGCACGGCCTTGATGGTGCGGCCCTTGTCGGCCTTGAGCCGCGCCTCGACCTCGGCCGGCCGCACGGCGCGACGCATGTCGCCCTTCAGGATCTCGACCTCGACGCCCATGCGCCGGGCGCTCTCGCCCCAGCCGACGGCGAAGCGGCCGCTTTCCAGCACCAGGATCTTGTCGCCCTTGCTGAGGACGTTGGTGAGACTCGCCTCCCAGGCGCCGTGGCCGTTGGCGATATAGATGTAGGTGCGGCCTTTGGTCTTGAAGATGCGGGCCAGATCGCCGAGCAGGCTGTCGGTCAGCGCCAGCAGAGGGCCGGAATAGATATCGACCGCGGGGCGATGCATCGCGCCCAGCACTTCGTCGGGCACCGTCGTCGGTCCAGGAATGGCCAAGAACT
The DNA here is from genome assembly GCA_035279245.1 of Reyranella sp. Taxonomy (GTDB): domain Bacteria; phylum Pseudomonadota; class Alphaproteobacteria; order Reyranellales; family Reyranellaceae; genus Reyranella. Next base: position 2,210 of record DATEID010000192.1, on the reverse strand, counting down.
CACGTCCCGCACGCACGCTCATCATTCCTCCTCCGTGCGCCGCCGGCGCCTTCCTTGTGCAGGCGCGAATATCACGCCCGCCGGATCGTCTGGCCGACGTTACTACAATCGAGGACGAGCCTGATCGCCGGCACACCCGAATTTGATTGAGGACGGTCCTTCTCCGTGGACCCGGCCGCCCGGTTCGAGATCCGGTGTCTCGCCCTACGATACCGGCGCGGTTTCCTCCGTCTCGACGGTATGGTTGAAATAGAACGGCTGCAGAAGCAAGGGACAGGCAATGCGGGCACTGGGACGCCGGACCGTGATGCTGGCTGGCGGAACGCTGGGCGCAGGAGCGCTGGCCGGATGCACGACCGCAGCCGGCCGGCGCACCATGCCTGCGCTCGCGCCGATCCGCGCCCGGACCGACCGGATATTCGACATCGCGGTCTGCCTGCGGCCGTTCCGCGCCGCCGGACCGAGGCTGGACGCCGAGCATGTCGGCAAGACCCTCGTCGTGCACAACTACGGCCACGGCGGCAGCGGCTGGTCCCTGTCGTGGGGTTCCAGCGCCATCGCGGTACGCAAGGCGATGGCGGGCAGTCCCCGCGAGGTCGCGGTCATCGGTTGCGGCATTCTCGGCCTCACCTCGGCGATCCTCGCCCAACGGTCCGGCGCGACGGTCACGATCTACGCGCGAGAGGTGCTGCCGCAAACGCCCTCGGCCCGAGCGACCGGCGCCTGGACACCCGACTCGCGCATTGCGCTCGCGCAAGCCGCGCCGCCGGGTTTCGGCGCGTTATGGGAAGAGATGGCACGCACGGCGTTCAAGACACACCGGACCTATCTCGGCCTGCCCGGCGCTCCGTTGGAGTGGACCGACTTCTATTCCGTCGCTGCGGACGAACCGCAGAACGCACCTTCGCCCGCGACACCACCCCTGGAATTTGCCGACTATCACCGCCGCATCGCCGACCTGCTCCCCAAGGCGCGGCGGCTGTCGCCCGACACGGCGCCGTTTCGCGCGGCCGCCGTCTGGCGCAGCGAGAACATGATCTTCAACATTTCCGACTACGGGCACACCTTGTTGAACGACTTCCTGATCGCCGGCGGCAAGCTGCGGCATGCGCACTTCCACACGCCGTCGCAGATCGCCGCCTTGGGAAAGAGCGTGGCGATCAACTGCACGGGCTATGGCGCGCGCGCCTTGTGGCGGGACGAAACGATCACGCCGGTACGCGGACAGATCGCGCGCCTGATCCCTCAGCCGGCGGTACACTACGGCCTCTCGTACCGCCACGTTTACGTCGTGCCCCGACGCGACGGCATCGTGGTGCAGGCTGTCGAGGGTGGCGACATGAAGGGCTTTGGCGACACCAACGAGGCGATCGACCGTGCCGAGGCTGATCGTGCCGTCTCGACTCTCGCCGAGTTGTTCTCGCCGGCGCATTGGCAAGGCGGGCCTCCCGTCACCTCGAACGGAGATCCAGGCGCATGAAGGAAGATCGGCAACGCCGCTTCGGCGATCTCGCGGACGACATCGCGGCCCGCCTGCCGGACCGCGAGGGGCTGGTGTTCGGCAGCTCGCGCCATAGCTTTCGCGAGGTTGCGGCCCGTATCGACGAGGCTGCGCGTCGCTTGATCGCGATCGGCGTCGAGCACGGCGAGCACGTGGCCTTGTGGCTCAACAACAGCGACGACTGGATCTTCATCGCCTTCGCCGTCCAGAAGATCGGCGCCGTGCTCGTGCCGATCAACACGCGCTTCCGTTCGCGCGATCTCTCCTACATCCTGGCGCAGTCCGACAGCCGCTTCCTGATCACGCACGATCGCTCCGGTCCGGTCGACTACGCGGCCATGGTGCGCGAGGCGGTCACCCTGCCCGCTTCGGGCGACAGGGTGCAGGATCCTCGCTATCCGCTGTTGCGCCACGTGATCCTGCTCGGCGAATCCCGCCAAGCTGGAACCGTGGATTGGGCCTCGCTGGCCGAGCCCGCCGGGCTGATTGCCGCCGATGAACTGGCTGCCCGTGCCCGCGCTGTCGATCCGGACGCGACGGCGTTCATCATGTACACCTCGGGCACGACCGGGTTCCCCAAGGGCGTGGTGCGCACCCACAGGCTCATCCGCAATGTCGAGGAACGGGCCGCGCTCATGGCCATCACGCCCGACGACACCATCCTGAACTACCTGCCGCTGTTCCATGCCTTCGGCCTCTCGGAAGGAGC
>DATEID010000191.1:0-2453 GCA_035279245.1 Reyranella sp. | reverse complement strand
CCGCATAGTCCTCCTCGTCATCCGCCACGTGCTTGTCGCGAATCTTGGCCGAGGCGGCCTCGATCTCCATGCCCATCATGGTGGTGGCTTTCAGTTCCTGCTGGTTGGGCTTGCGGATCAGCCTGGAGCGGCCGGGATAGACACGGTCGATGAAGCGGTCCATCAGAAGAAGCTTCCGCTCGATGTCGTCGACCACGTGGGCACGGCCGAAAGCCATGACGGCGCGATAGTTCACCGAGTGGTGGAAGCCGGAACGCGCCATCACCAGCGCATCGAGATGGGTGACGGTGAGGCACACGTCGACGCCCTGGGCCTGCGTGCGGATCATCCGGCTGGCCGACGAGCCGTGCCAGTAGAGATGGTCGCCCTCGCGCCAGAAGCTGGTCGGCGTGCAATAGGGCCGTCCGTCGATCACGTAGGCGATATGGCAGACCAAGGCGGCGTCGAGGATCTCGTAGACCGTCTTGCGATCATAGCGGCCGCGCTCGTGCATGCGCTTGACCTTGTTCACCGGCGTGACGCCAAAAGCTTCCGCCGTGTTGGCCGCACCCTTTGCGGCGACACCCGCTGCCATGATTGCAAACTCCTGCCAAAACGATTGCGGTGCGGACCATGCTGGCAATAAGGTCCATACGAAAGAGCCAGTTCGGCAAAAATGGACTGAACCAGTTATGACCGGACGCCCTCGCAAGGTCGCGCCGCTTGGCATCGCGCTCGACCCCGCCACGTCGGTGCCGCTTCACCGGCAGATCGGCGAGCAGATCCGCGACGCCATTCTCGAACGTCGACTCGCACCCGGCCTCAGGCTCCCCTCCTCACGCCTGATGGCGGCGGAGCTCAACTGCGCGCGCGGCACAGTGCTCGTGGCGATCGATCAACTCGTGGCGGAGGGCTACCTCGTCGCGCAGGCCGGATCGGGTTTGTCCGTTGCCGCCAACTTGCCGGACGAAATGCTGGCGCCGCCGGTCGTCGCTTCTGCTCGAGAAAGCCCTTCCGGGCGGAAGCCCGTCCTCTCGCGCCGCGCCGAGCTGCTGGCCGATGAGCCGGCAGACACCGTGGCCGATGGATCGCCGCGGGCCTTCCCGACCGGACAGCCCGACCGGGACGCCTTCCCCTTCCCGCTTTGGGCGAAGCTTCTGGAGCGCGACTGGCGAAAACCGACCTGGTCGATCGCGGGCGCCCCGCATCCGTTCGGCGACGTGCGCCTGCGATCGGCGATCGCCGCCTATCTCGGCATGGCGCGCGGTTTCGGTTGCGATGCCGGGGCCATCGTCGTCACCCTGGGCCTCCGGCAGAGCCTCTCCCTCTTCGCCGGCATTGCTCTCGACAGCGGCGACGAAGCCTGGATCGAGGAGCCGGGCTTCGTCGGCACACGCGAGGCGCTGGCAATGGCCGGCGTTAAGGCGGTGCCCGTTCCGGTCGACGCGTCCGGCCTCCCTTTGGAAGCCGCGATGGCGCTTGCGCCGCAGGCGCGCCTTGCGGTCGTTGCGCCGTCGCACCAGTTTCCGCTCGGCGCCGTGCTCAGCCTGCAGCGGCGCCTGGCGCTGCTGAGCTGGGCCGAGCGCACCAACGGCTGGATCGCCGAGGACGATTTCGACGGCGAGTATCGCTATGCCGGTCGACCGCTGGCGCCGCTTCGCGCTCTCGATCGAACCGGGCGGGTCGCCTATCTGGGCAGCTTCTCCAAGCTCCTGTTTCCGTCGTTGCGGCTCAGCTACATCGTGTTGCCCGACGCCCTCGTCTGCGCCGCCGAGAAGGTCATGGCCGCCACCCCTGCCCGCGCCTCGCTGCTGGGCCAGGGTGCGCTGGCGCGCTTCATCGCCGACGGACACTTCGCGGCGCATCTGCGGCGCACGCGACTGCTCTATTCAACGCGGCAACAAGCGCTGATCGCCGCCGCGCGCCGCCATCTCGACGGGCTGCTGCAGGTCGAGCCCGACCCCGGCGGCATGCACCTGGTCGCGCGACCCCATCCCGATCTCTCGCCGAGGTTCGACGATCGCGCCGTGACGTCCGCCGCCGCGGCGGAATCGATCGGCGTCTCTCCCCTTTCGGCATGCTATCGCGACGAGCCCAAAGACCATGGCCTCATCCTCGGCTATGCGGCAACGCCGGAGGAGGCAGTAGAGCCCGCGATCGTGACCCTTCGAAATGTCCTTCTCCAACTCTACAAGCCAGCGCACGCAAAGTGAGGGAGGAACCATGGCCAAGCGGATCAATCGCGCGATTGAGCTCCTGGAGACCGGCCACGCGATCTATTACGACGGCCCTCACACCGGCCACGTCCTGACCTACGAGCAAGGCCGCAAGGATGCGGGCACCTGGGCCGATTACATCAATGTCGGCATGGAGCACGGCGCCTTCGACATGACGGGCCTCGCCGACTATATGCGCGGCCTGGTCGATGGCGGACCGACCGCTTCCGGTCATCGCACGCCCGCCGTCATCGTCGA
>DATEID010000190.1:0-14605 GCA_035279245.1 Reyranella sp. | reverse complement strand
CGCGCGCCCGCGTGAGCGCGAGATGCTCCCACGTCCAGGCCGATTTGGCGTGGTAGCTCTCGAAACCTTCGAGCGAATTGGCGAGCGGTCCCGCATGACCGGAGGGACGCAAGCGCATGTCGACTTCATAAAGCGCGCCTTCATTCGTGAGAGCCGTCAGCGCGGTCACCATCTTGGCGCTGAGGCGCGTATAGTACTGGATGGGCGCCAGGGGGTGAGCGCCGTCCGACACATCGAGATCGGCAGGCACGTCGTAGACGAAGATCAAGTCCAGATCCGATGTCGCCGACATCTCGCGGCTGCCGAGCTTGCCGAGACCGAGGACGGCAAGGCGGCGGCCGCGAAAGCCGCCGTGGACCTCCGCGAAGGTTCGCTCGACCCGGTCACAGAGGGCAGAGATGGTGGCTTCGGCGATGGCCGAATAAGCGAGACCAGCTTCTGCCGGTCGGACGATGCGCTTGAGCTGCTGCACGCCCACCTGGAAGCGGCGATCGTTCGCCCAGCGTCTGGCGACGTCGAGGATGTCCTGCTCGGCCTCGACCACTGCCAAGGCAGCGGCCAGTTCGGCGGTCATGGCTGCAGCGCTCGGCAGTGGCTTGTAGAAGCTGCCCGAAAGGACTGAATCGAGAAGGAGGGTGCGCCGCGCGAGATGGGCGGCAAGGCCGGGTGCGCTGCCCATGATGGTCGCGACCAGCTCGAGTAGGGCGGGGTTGGACTTGAAGAGCGAGAAGAGCTGCACGCCCGCCGGCAGGTTGGCGAGGAAAAAGTCGAGGTTCAGGAGTGCCTGGTCCGGTGCGGCCGTGGCGCCCAGCGCCTTGAGGAGCGCCGGCATGAGCTCGGTCAGCAGCTCACGCGCCCGGGCCGATCGGGTGGCGCGGTAGCGGCCATGGTGCCAGCGTCGGACGATGCCGGCCGCCGCAGAGGCATCGCGAAAGCCGAGCGCTCGCAGCGTCTCCAACGTGCCGGGATCGTCCTCGATGCCAGTGAAGACGAGATTGCCCCCGGGGCCGGCGAGGCTCGGCGCTTCCTCGAACAGTCGCGCGTAGTGACCCTCGACACAGCGCAACCGCGCGAGGAGGTCGTGCTCGAAGGTGACGCGATCGGCGTAACCGAGGAAGGTCGCGATCGCCCCGAGACCGGGATCGTCGGCGGGCAGGCTATGGGTCTGCCGGTCGTCTACCATCTGCAGGCGATGCTCGACCCGGCGCAGAAAACCATAGGCCTCCGTCAGTTCGTCCGCGGCGGTCGCGGTCACGTGGCCGGCGATGGCAAGAGCCTTCAGTGTTTCGCAAGTAGCCCGCAGGCGCAGCGTCGGGTTGCGGCCACCGAAGATGAGCTGCTGCGTCTGCGCGAAGAACTCGATCTCGCGAATGCCACCGCGGCCAAGCTTCACATTATGGCCCGGCACACCGACCGTGCCGCCGCCGCGATGGGCGTCGATCTGCCGTTTGATCGAATGGATGTCATGGATTGCCGCAAAATCGAGATGCCGGCGCCAGATATAGGGCCGCAGCTCGGCGAGGAACGATTCGCCGACCGTCCGATTGCCGGCCACCGGGTGGGCCTTTATCATCGCGGCGCGTTCCCAGTTCTGGCCGACGCTTTCATAGTAGAGTTCTGCTGCCTGAACCGACATCGCAAGCGGTGTCGAGCCAGGATCGGGCCTGAGTCGCAGGTCGGTGCGGAAGATGTAGCCGTCGGCCGACATTTCAGACAGGAGCTGCACCAGGAGCCGGGCGGCACGCACGAACTGTTGCGGCACTTGCTCGTTTCCAGCAAGTGCAGGGGCATCGCGGTCGTAGAGCAGGATGAGGTCGATGTCGCTCGAGTAGTTGAGCTCGCCGGCACCGAGCTTGCCCATGCCGAGCGCCGTGAAGGCCGCGGCATCGGGATCGCCGCCGATGTCGAGCTGGGCGTTGCGACCAAGCTGAAGCAGGATCGCATCGACCAGCGCGTCGAGGGCGCCGCTGGCGAACGCGCTGAGCGCTCCGGTGATCCGGTCGAGCGGCCAGACGCCGGCGATGTCGGCGGTCGCCACCGCGAGCGCCATCTGCCTTTTCAGGCGCCGTAGGCAAGAAGCCACTTCGGCGGGATCGGCCCCATCGCGTGCGCGATAGCGTACCGACGCAAGCGCATCATGGAGCATAGCGCACGAGGCATCCGGCCCGTCGCGCCATAGATCAGCCATGAAACCAGGGTCCTTTAGCGCCGTCTCGGTGAGATAGGGGCTGTTGCCGAACAGCGCTTCGAGAAGCGCGACGGCCGCCGGGTCTTCCGGTCTTTCGGCGCTCTCCTCCCAGCGCGTCCATGCGACGGCCAGACGTTCGGCATAGTGCGGGCGGGGCAGACGGGCGGTCGAAAGCCAAGACATAGGGCAGAGGGATAGCTAGATTGACGGGCAGCGGCACGCTTGCCCAGCCGTGCCGTCACCGTCAAGAACGCGAAAGAAGCGGAAGAACTTTGGTCGGAAGAGTATATCGCGGAATCGGACGCATCGTGGGCTACGGCGCGGCGATCCTGGCAGCCCTCGTGCTCGGCGTCTGCGTGCGGCTTCTCTTCTTTGGACCGATCGATCTCGACTTCCTGGGCTCGCCGCTAACCGACGAGATCACCACGTCCGGCGGCAAGATGGCGGTCACCGCCGATCACATCCAGGTCGAATGGAGCAGTGTGACGCGACCGATGCGGCTCGTCTTCGAAGGCCTGCATGTCCGCAACGGGACCGGACGGACGGTTGCGACGGCACCGAGCGTTGCCTTGTCCTTTGATCCGCAAAGCGTGCTCAAGGCGCAGTTCCTGCCGACCTCCATCGTTGTGGATCGGCCAACGTTGAACGGTGATCTCGATCGAAAAGGCGGGATGCTGCAGCGTGTCCTGGCGGAGTCCGACTCTTCTTCGCAGGGCAGCGTGGTCGATCTCCTGATCGGGCAACTCCTTGCCAAGCCGAACCATACCTCGTTGCTTGGCCAGCTCGACACGGTCGTCGTGGAGCACGCCCAGGTGACGGTGCGCGACGTACCGAGCGGCGTCATCTGGACCGCGCCCGACACGCAGGCCCGGCTGCAGCGTGACGAAAGTGGCATCGCCATCTCGGCCAGCGGACGCTTCGACAATGGAGGAGGCCCGGTCGAAGTGGCGCTGTCGGGCAGCTATGCCGCCGATCGCAGCCGGATCTCGCTGGAAGCGAAGATCGAGGGGCTCAAGCCGGCAATGCTTGCGAGCCTCTCGCCCGATGCGGCGCTATTGCGGGGAATCGATACACCCCTGTCGGGCCGGATGCGCATCGAGGCGGGCGGCAACGGCGACATCCACGGCATCTCGGTCGAAGTGACGGGCGGCGCCGGCACGCTCACCTTGCCGGGCATTCTACCGGTTTCGCACAAGATCCGATCGATCGACGCCGCCGCGTCGGTCGACGGCACGTCCCATAGGGCCAAGATCGACCATATCCGGATCGGCCTCGGTGCGGCCGAGATTTCATTGACCGGTGAAGGCATACGCACCGACGAAGGGCAGACATTTTCCGGTCGAGCGGAAGTCCGTGGCATTCCAGTCGATCGGCTGGCGGATTACTGGCCTTTGGAATTTGCCGAGGGTGGCCGGCAGTGGGCGCTTGCCAACCTCAGCAACGGCACGCTGGATGTGGCGGCGGACTTCGGTCTCAGCATACCCGGTGACGATCTCTCACGGCTCAAAGCCGACCGGCTGGTGGCGCGTCTCAACTATCGCGACATGAAGGTGCACTATATGCCGCATATGCCCGAGCTCGAGGGAGTGACGGGAACGGCACGGTACGAGAACGGCACGCTGCATTTCGATATCGCCAGCGGGTCGGGAGTAGGCCTGTCGATCGCCGGGGCCACGGTCGATCTTCTCGATCTCGAGGCGTCGCCACCACAGAGGGCAAAGCTGCACATCCCGATTACGGGTTCGGCGTCGGCCGCCATAGCACTTCTCTCGCGCCGGCAACTCGGCCTGCCCAAGGATGTGCTTTACGATCCACGACGCGTCGGCGGCAGCGTGACAGTCGATCTTGCGCTATCTTTTCCTCTTCTGAACGCCATCACGGTAGACGACCTGGATATTCGAGCGGATGCGGCCCTGTCCCATTTCTCGCTGAAGGATGCTGTCGGCAGCGTCGATCTCTCCGACACAGCTGGCCGCGTTGTCTACGAGCACTCCAAGCTCGACGTTACCGGGGCAGGCAAGCTCGATGGATCTCCCGTCGACATCGTGTGGCGCGAGCAGTTCGGTCCGAAAGTCTCTTTCCGTCGGCGCTATGAGCTCAAGGGAACGATACCGGCCGCTCTTGTTGCCAAGGCGGGATTCCCGTCGCTCGAACCCTTTGCGACAGGTCCGATTGGCATCAAGAGCCTTGCCTATCAGGTTGCCGCCAACGGTACGGGCGACTTGCAGGGGCGCTTCGATCTCAAAGCCGCACAGATGACGGTGCCGCAAATCGGTTGGAGCAAGGCGGCAGGCGACGACGGTCATCTCGATCTCGGCCTGAAATTCATGGCCGGCGGCAAGCTGGATTCGGCGGAGTTCGACGGCGACGGAGCGGGGTTGGCGGTCAAGGGTAGGGTGCGGTTCAACGGTGAGGATGCCCTCCAGCTGGTGACGTTCAGCAAGCTCACTCTTGGCCGGACGGATATCACCGCGGACTGGCGCCGCCGGCCCGGTGGCGTCGACATCGACGTGCGCGGCCGGTCGATCGAATTGGGCCGGGTGCGGCAGGCGATCAAGATGCGCGATGACAGTGCAAAGGATGCGCCCGGCAGTGCGCCGCCGAGGACCCGATCCAGCACACGCGTGACGATCGGTCTCGAGCAAGTGCTGCTGGCGCGTGGCTCGCTGGGCGGACTTTCCGGCCGTTTCGAGATGGTCGGCGATCGTATCGTCGCAGCCGATCTCGGACTTGGCGCCGGTCGAGGTACGACCTTTCGCGTCCAGCCCGCGTCTGGCCTTCGAACGGTCGAGCTCTCTGTGGCGGACTTCGGTCAGCTCTTGCACGAGGCTGGCTGGCTCGACGGGTTTGTCGGCGGCCATTTCGACTTTCGTGGCCGCTTCGACGACAAGGTTGCAGGCAGTCCGCTTTCGGGCACGTTGAAGCTCGGTCCCTACCACCTGCAGAAGGTGGCACCGCGTCAGGGCATCGACTCGCTCAACTCGACGATCGACGACTTGAGCCGCGCGGGCAATGCGTTGCAGCAGTTCAACGGACTGGAAGCGCAGATCGTCAAGACCGGCGATCGGGTCGAGGTCAAGGACGGGCGCACCAGCGGCCAGTCCATAGGCCTTACGGCTGCAGGCCATCTCGACCTCGCCAGCGACACGGCCCGGCTGCACGGCGTCGTCGTGCCTGCCTTTGCTTTGAACAACCTCCTGTCCAACGTGCCGCTGCTTGGACCACTGCTCACCGGCGGCAAGGGTGCCGGTATTTTCGCGATCTCCTATCGCCTGGAGGGGCCGTTCGACGACTTGAAGTCGGACATCAACATGATGTCCGCGATCACGCCTGGCGCGTTGCGCGAGCTATTCACCCGTCGCGATGACGAGACCTTACCGGTGACTCCGCCAAAGGCCGCGCCCTAGACTAGCTAGGTGGCGCGCACCAGCACATGACGCTTGCGGCCGGCCGAAAGCTTCAATGTGCCGGATCGATCGAGATCGCTCTCCCCGATCGACGCCGTGTCCGACTCGATCGGCGCATCGTTCAAGCGTGCGCCGCCGCCCTTGATGAGCTTGCGCGCTGCATTGCGGCTCTCGGCAAGGCCTGTTTCGTGCAGAAGCTCGAAGGCCGCGATGCCGGCCGCAAGGCGGGACCGCGCGACGCCGACGGTCGGCAGCGTATCGGCCCTGGTTCCTTCCTCGAAGGTGCGCCGTGCCGTCTCGGCTGCTTTCTCGGCGGCCGCGGTGCCATGGGCCAGTCGCGTGACCTCCGTCGCCAGGATCTTCTTTGCCTCGTTGATCTCCTGGCCTTCGAGCGCTTCGAGGCGGGCAACTGCGTCGAGCGGCAGCTCGGTAAAGAGCCGCAGGAAGCGGCCGACATCGGCATCCTCTGTGTTGCGCCAGTACTGCCAGAAGTCGTAAGGGCTCAGCCGGTCGGGATTGAGCCAGACCGCACCGGAGGCGCTCTTGCCCATCTTCGCGCCGGAGGCTGTCGCCAGCAGCGGCGAGGTGAGGGCGAAGAGTTCGGCATTGGCCATGCGGCGGCCGAGATCGGCCCCCATGACGATGTTGCCCCACTGGTCCGAGCCACCCATTTGCAGGATGCAGTTGTGACGCCTGAACAGCTCCACGTAGTCGTAGGATTGCAGGATCATGTAGTTGAACTCGAGGAAGGAGAGCGGCTGATCGCGCTCCAATCGCAGCCTCACCGAGTCCATGGTCAGCATGCGGTTGACCGAAAAATGCCGGCCGACGTCGCGCAGCAACGGAATGTAGAGCAGCGTGTCCAGCCAGTCGGCGTTGTTCGCCATCAGGGCATCGGTCGGACCGTCGCCGAAGGAAAGGTAGTTCGAGAAGCTCCGCTGGATGCTCGCCATGTTGGCATCGATCTGCTCGACCGTGAGGAGCTGACGTGTCTCGTCCTTGCCCGAAGGATCGCCGACTTTCGTCGTGCCGCCTCCCATGAGGGCGATGGGCTTGTGACCGCACTTCTGCCACCAGCGCAACAGCATGATCTGCAGGAGGTGACCGACATGCAGCGAATCGGCTGTGCAGTCGAATCCGATATAGGCCGTGCGGATGCCGGTCGCGAGAAGCTCGTCCAGGCGCGGGGCGTCGCTGCACTGATGCACCATACCGCGCTCGTGCACGATCCGCATGAATTCCGACTTGAAGCCCGCCATCTCTCCGCTCGGCGATTTGTCCGTGAAAGGCCGGCGGTGTAACACGGGGCAGCCAGCCCCTCAACGGAGCGATCCTTGGCCAAACTCATTCAACAACTTGCCGAACTGGCGCGGGAGCGCATGGGCGCTTGTCTCACCTGATGCGTGCGCTTGGTCTTATGAGCGGAACTTCGGTCGACGGTATCGATCTGGCCATCATCGAGACCGATGGTGAACGTGTTCTGGGCTTGGGGCCGGCGCTGACGACGTCGTACAGCGACGCCGTACGGAGTCTCATCCGCGCTTCGTTCGGGGCGGAGGCGCCGAACGAAGCGACTCGCGCGGCGGAGCGGGCCGTCACCGATGCCCATATCGACGCCGTGCGGCGAGCGGTTGTCGAACACGACATCGCGCTCTCGTCGCTCGATGTCGTGGGATTTCACGGGCAAACCATCACGCATCGGCCCGAGAAGCACTTCACCTGGCAGATCGGCGATGGGGCGGCATTGGCAAAGGCGCTGGGCGTGAAGGTGGTGAACGATCTGCGCCAGGCGGATGTGGCCGCGGGCGGCCAAGGCGCGCCGCTCGTGCCGATCTATCACGCCGCTCTATCCTTCGAACTGCGCCGGCCATTGGCGGTGGTCAATATCGGCGGTGTCGCCAATGTCACCTGGGTCGGGGTCGATGGTGCACTGCTCGCCTTCGACACCGGTCCCGGCAACGGACCGATCGACGACTGGTGTGTCCGGCGGGCAGGCACCCGGTTCGACAAGGACGGCGCCTTCGCCGCCGCCGGCAAGGTCGAGCGCAGCCGGCTCGAACGGTTCGGCGAGCATCGCTATTTTGCACGCAAGCCGCCGAAATCACTCGATCGTGGCGACTTCAACGACCTGTGGGCCGACGGCCTAAGTGTGGTCGACGGAGCTGCGACGCTCACATGGGGCACGGCGCGGGCGATTGCGCTTGCCGCACATCATTTTCCGCAGCCCGTCGTCCAGTGGGTCATCTGCGGCGGTGGGGCTCGCAATCCGACACTGTTGCGCGCGATTGCGGAAGAGACCGGCGGCAAGGTCGGCTCAGCCGATTCGCTCGGCTGGAACGGTGATGCCATCGAGGCGCAAGCTTTCGGCTTTCTGGCTGTGCGGTCGTTGCGCGGACTGCCGTTTACCTTTCCGACGACGACCGGGGTGAAGCGGCCGCAGACCGGCGGGCGGCTGCATCTGCCGTAAGCCCTCGTTCGGACGTTATGGTTCCTTGTTCGAGGTCGCCCGGCCGGGGGGATCGATGAGGCACTTGGCAACATACCGGTCGACCTCGACCGCGAGCTTGTCGAGCGAGTCGTGGAAGAAGTGGTTGGCGCCTTTGATGGTGCGCGACTCGACCGTGATGCCCTTCTGCAGCGACAGTCGCGCCACCAGTTTCTGAATGTCGGCCATGGGGACGACCTCGTCCCGCTCTGCGCCGACGATGAGGCCGGAAGACGGGCAGGGGGCCAGGAAGCTGAAATCGTAGGAATTGGCCGGTGGCGCGACCGATATGAAACAGTCGATCTCCGGCCGGCGCATCAGGAGCTGCATGCCGATCCAGGCACCGAAGGAGTAGCCGGCGATCCAGCAGGACTTCGCATCGGCGTTCATTGTCTGCAGCCAGTCGAGGGCGGCGGCGGCATCGCTCAACTCGCCCATGCCGTTGTCGAAACGGCCCTGGCTGCGGCCGACCCCGCGGGTGTTGAAGCGCAGCACCGAGACGCCGCGATTCACAAAGACATGGAACAGCGAGAAGACCACCTTGTGGTTCATCGTTCCGCCATATTGCGGATGGGGATGGAGGATCAGCGCAATCGGCGCGTGTTCCTCCTTGCTCTGATGATAGCGACCCTCGAGGCGACCTTCCGGGCCGGTAAACATCACGTCAGGCATGGAGACTCCGGTTCTTCGTCGTTATTGGCCGCCAACGGCCGCCGGTGGTGGCCGCCAGCAGCAATTTGCAGGAATACTTGATACTTGACCAACCTACTCGGGTTTATTAAACCCAACAACCTCAGTTGGTTTTTCCAGGCTCCTGTGTTTCGAGGGGCTGCAATATCGTAGCAACGCCTTGGTTTTCAAGACCTTTAGGCGTTCGAGGCGACAGCCGGCCCGACCGGCGCGAGGAGGGATGCTGTGAAGCTCAGCACCAAAGGCCGCTATGCCGTCATGGCGATGGTCGATTTGGCCCGTCATGCGCAGTCCAAGCCCGTGTCCCTGTCGGACATTGCGACGCGACAGGAAATTTCGTTGTCCTATCTCGAGCAGCTTTTCGCCCGTTTGCGGCGCGCCGAATTGGTGAGAAGCGTGCGCGGGCCGGGAGGCGGTTACCGGCTGGCCCGGGCCTCCAGTGAAACGCGGGTGTCGGAGATTATCCTGGCGGTTGACGAGCCGATCTCGGCGACCCGCTGCACCGAAATGGGCACGCCGGGATGCCGGACCGACCGCAGCAAGTGCCTGACCCACGACCTGTGGGAAGAACTCGGCAATCAGATCCATATGTTCCTGAGTTCGGTCACCCTGGCGGATGTCCTGGAGCGGAGGATCACGCCGCGTCTGGCCGAAGCGCCCACGCCGGCCAGCAACGATTCGATGGCCGCTGCCAGCTAGTTTTCCGATGAACGCCGTGTCTGCGTATCTCGATCACAATGCAACCAGCCCGCTGCGGCCGGCGGTGCTCGATGCCATGGTCGAAGCGCTGCGCATCGGCGGCAATCCGTCCTCGGTCCACCGCACCGGTCGTGCTGCACGCGCCAGGATCGAGGACGCGCGCCGCAGTGTCGCGGCCCTGGTTGGCGCCTTGCCTGGCGAGATCGTGTTCGTATCGGGCGGCACGGAGGCGAATAATCTTGCACTTGCAGGGTCGGGTCGGTCGCGGATCCTGGTTTCCGCCATCGAGCATGACAGCGTCATGAAAGCCGTTCCCGATCCCGATGTGATCCCAGTCGACCGTCAGGGTGTCATCGATCTCGCCGTCCTCGAGCGCAGGCTGCATGAGGCCGGTGCGCCGTCGCTGGTTTCGGTGATGTTCGCCAACAACGAGACGGGGGTCCTGCAGCCGATCGCGGAAGTTGTTCGTCTCGCTCGATCGGCAGGGGCGCTCGTGCACTGCGATGCCGTGCAGGGCGCAGGCAAGGCCACTGTCGATTTCCACGGGCTGGGCGTCGATTATCTCAGTCTTTCGGCCCACAAGTTCGGCGGTCCCACAGGCGTCGGCGCCCTTGTCGTGCGCGATGGCGCACCGTTGCTGGCGGATCGTCGCGGCGGCGGGCAGGAGCGTTATCGTCGCGCGGGCACCGAAAATGTCGCCGGCATCTCTGGTTTCGGGGCCGCCGCCGAGGCGGCGCAGCCGGGGCTGGATGTCGCTGCGCTGCACGACCGGATGGAGAGCGAGCTGCGGCAGATTGCGCCGGACGCCGTCGTGTTCGGTGCCGGGGCGCCCCGACTGGGCAACACGACCTGCATTTCCATGCCCGGAGTGAAGGCCGAAACCCAGGTCATGGCGCTCGACCTTGCCGGTGTCAGTGTCTCCGCCGGTGCGGCTTGCTCGTCCGGCAAAGTGGGGCGATCGGCAGTGCTGGAGGCCATGGGGGTGCCTGCTGCCGAGGCGGACACGGCCATTCGCATCAGCCTTGGCTGGAATACAGCAGCCAGGGACATCGAACGCTTGATCGCCGCATGGCGGGACCTATATGTCCGAGTAGGACACTCGGATATCTTCCCGGCTCGGGCGGCGTAGGGATTTCAAGGGGTTAGCATGAACGCTTTCACACAGATCCGGCGCAACGATCAGCCGATCTACCTCGATTACCAGGCGACGACGCCCATGGATCCGCGCGTCCTCGAAGCCATGATGCCGTACTTCACCTACAAGTTCGGCAACGCCCATTCGCGCAGTCACGCCTATGGCTGGGAGGCGGAGGAGGCCGTCGAGAAGGCGCGGGCACAAGTCGCCAAGCTGGTGGGCGCCGATGAGAAGGAGATCATCTACACTTCGGGCGCCACCGAATCGAACAACCTTGCCATCAAGGGCGTGGCCGAGTTCTACAAGGATCGTCGCAACCACATCGTGACGACGGTGACGGAGCACAAGTGCGTGCTCGATACCTGCCGCCATCTCGAGCAGCAGGGTTTCTCGGTCACGTACTTACCGGTCCAGAAGAATGGCCTGGTCGATCTCGAGACGCTTCGATCCGCGGTGACCGACAAGACGGTGCTCGTGTCGGTGATGGCGGTGAACAACGAAATCGGTGTCATCCAGCCGCTGGCCGAGATCGGCAAGATCTGCCGCGAGAAGGGCGCGTTCTTTCACACCGATGCGGCGCAGGCAGTCGGCAAGATTCCGCTCGACGTCAATGCGATGAACATCGACCTGATGAGCATCTCGGGCCATAAGATCTACGGTCCGAAAGGTATCGGCGCGCTTTACGTCCGCCGCAGGCCACGCGTTCGCCTGGTCGCACTGATCAACGGCGGCGGTCAGGAACGCGGCTTTCGGTCGGGCACGTTGCCGACACCGCTGTGCGTCGGGCTGGGCGAGGCGGCGGAGATCTGCCTGAAGGAGATGGATGCCGAGGCGAAGCGGCTGACCAAGCTGCGCGACCGCATGCTCGAGGGGCTGCAGGCGAAGTTACCGGAGATCTATGTGAACGGCGATCTCGATCATCGTATTCCGGGCAACCTCAACATCAGCTTCGCCTATGTCGAAGGCGAGTCGCTGATGATGGGCATCAAGGGGTTGTCGGTGTCGTCCGGCTCGGCCTGCACCTCGGCATCGCTGGAGCCGAGCTATGTGCTGCGAGCGCTCGGCGTCGACGAGGAATTGGCGCACACGTCACTGCGCATCGGGCTCGGCCGGTTCACCACCGAGCAGGAAGTGGACACGGCAGTCGACGAACTGGTGCGGCATGTCAGCAAATTGCGCGAGATGAGCCCGCTTTGGGAAATGGCCCAGGAAGGCATCGATCTGAAGTCCATCGAATGGGCGGCGCACTAGCGCCGCCGCGAGATCCAAGGAGAACGTCATGGCCTACAGCGACAAGCTGATCGATCACTACGAGAATCCACGCAACATCGGTGCGCTCGACAAGAATGCCGAGGATGTCGGCACCGGCCTGGTTGGCGCACCCGCGTGCGGCGACGTGATGAAGCTGCAGATCAAGGTCGGCGTCGACGGCCTGATCGAGGACGCCAAGTTCAAGACCTTCGGCTGCGGCTCGGCGATCGCCTCGTCTTCGCTCGTCACCGAATGGGTGAAGGGCAAGACGATCGACGAGGCCGAGACGATCAAGAACACCGACATCGCCAGGCATCTGGCCTTGCCGCCGGTGAAGATCCATTGCTCGGTCCTGGCCGAGGATGCGATCAAGGCGGCGATCGCCGATTACCGCGCCAAGATCACGAAGAAGGCGGAGCCGGCGCCCCCGGGCGAGGCCGCCGTCGCCGAGGCCAAGTGATATCGAGTCCGGAGCAGAGTTCATGAGCATGCCGATCACCACGGACGCCCCGAAGCCCGCCGCCCCGCGGCCGCGCCGTCCGCGGCCGCAGGTGATGACGGTGACGCCCGCCGCGGCGGAACGCGTGAAGGCGCTGATCGAAGGCCGCGGCAAGCCGACGGCGGGAATCCGCATCGGCGTGCGCTCCAAGGGCTGCTCCGGCCTCTCCTACACCCTGGAATTCGCCGACAAGCAGGAACCAATGGACGAGGTCGTCGACACGAGTGGCATCAAGCTTTTGATCGACCCCAAGGCGTCGCTGTTCCTGATCGGCACGCAGATGGATTACGCCGAAGAGAAGCTGAAGTCGGGCTTCGTGTTCACGAATCCGAACGAGAAAGGGCGCTGCGGCTGTGGTGAGTCCTTTCACGTCTGACAAGCCGAAGCATCATGGATCATTTCGCGCGGCTGGGAATGCCGGCGGCGCTCGATTTGGAGGCCGCGGAGCTCGACAAAGCCTACTTCGCGCGGCAGCGCCAGTGGCATCCAGACCGCTTCGTCGCGCGGTCCGCTGAGGAGAAGGCGAAGGCTTCCGTCGAGGCGGCGGCGTTGAACGACGCTTACCGCACGCTCAAGGATCCGCTGAGCCGAGCCGTTTACTTCGCAAGCTTGCGGGGCGTCGAGTTGCCGGGCGACGGCAAGACCATCGACGATCCCGAGCTCCTCATGGAGGCGATGGAGGCGCGCGAGGCGTTGCATGAAGCGAATGCGATCGAGGCGGTCGAGGCGCTGGCCAAGACCGCGCGCCACGATATGGAGGAGGCGCTGTCCAGCCTGACCGATTTGTTCTTGCGGGACGACAGGCCCGCCCTCAGAAAGGCGCTCCTTCGCCTGCGCTATCTCGACAAGTTCATCGAGGAGGCGCGGGCGCGACGGGCCAATCTCGAACGAGCAAAGGCATGACATTGCTCGAGATCCATGAACCGGGCGAGACGCCTCTGCCGCATGCCGGCGAAGGGACGCTGGCGGTCGGCATCGATCTCGGCACGACCAATTCGGTCGTAGCGATCGCCCGGGACGGCAAGCCTGCCGCCCTTCATGACGAGGACGGCCGGTCGCTGGTGCCGTCGGTTGTCGGCTACCCGCAGGCGGGCGGTGTCGTCGTTGGTGATCAGGCGCGTCTGCTGATGGCCCATGAGCCGCGCAGCGTGGTGGCTTCGGTGAAGCGATTGATGGGACGCGGCGCCGGCGACGTTCACGCGGTTGCCGGCGTGTTGCCCTACGAGATCGAGCCGGGCAGCGGCGAGATTGACATGGTGAAGCTGCGCATTTCCGGAAGGGCCCGCTCGCCGGTCGAGATCTCGGCCGAGATTCTGAAGGCCTTGCGCCAGCGCGCCGAGGCCGCTCTCGACAAGCCCGTCGAACGTGCCGTCATAACCGTGCCCGCATACTTCGACGATGCGGCACGCACGGCGACACGCGACGCGGCCCGGGTTGCCGGCCTCGAGGTGCTGCGGCTTGTGAACGAGCCGACCGCGGCGGCCCTGGCCTACGGCCTCGATAAGGGATCGGAGGGTCTCTATGCCGTCTACGACCTGGGCGGCGGCACTTTCGACTTCTCCGTGTTGCGCTTGGAGAAGGGCGTGTTCCAGGTCCTGGCCACGGGCGGCGATACCGCGCTGGGCGGCGACGACTTCGACCGGGCGCTCGCCGAGCGCATGCTGGCCGAGCGCAAGCGCGATGGTATTGCCGATCAGGTCGACGAAAGCGCCGTGAAGGCAGCGCTGGCGTTGGCGCGCCAGATGAAAGAGCACCTGTCCGATCGCGAAAAGACGTCCGGGCGCCTGGAACTCGGCGGCGTGCCTTCCTTCCACGCGATCGCCCGCACCGAGTTCGACGCGATGATCGACCGTTTCGTCGCACGCACCGTCGATATCGCGCGGCATGTGCTCGCCGATGCCGGAATGGCAGCAGCGGAAATCCACGGCGTGGTCCTGGTCGGAGGCTCCACGCGCGTGCCCCTGGTGCGCAGCCGGGTAGCCGAGATGATCGGGAAGCCGCCGCTGGTCGACATCGACCCGGACGAGGTCGTGGCGCTTGGTGCGGCCCTGCAGGCCGAGGCATTGACCGGCGGCTCCGATACATTGCTGCTCGATGTCACGCCGCTGTCGCTGGGCCTGGAGACCATGGGCGGGTTGGTCGAGAAAGTCGTGCCGCGCAACACGCCGATCCCGGTACAGCTCGCACAGGAATTCACCACCTACCAGGACGGCCAGACGGCGATGGCGATCCACGTCGTGCAAGGCGAGCG
>DATEID010000189.1:0-18862 GCA_035279245.1 Reyranella sp. | reverse complement strand
GCGATCGTGCCATCGGGCGGCGCCTGCAAAGACTGCCCATTGCGGAAGAGCGTGCTGCGTTCTTCGGAGTCGTAGCGCGGCTGATGACGCATCTGGTCGCATGACGATACGGCCGCCAGGAGCACGGCCACGATCACGAGCGCCGGGCTCATTCCGGTATCTCCGTATGTTCGACGGTCGATACGCGGACGGGCGCCAGGCTCTCGAGGAAGCTGCGCGTTTGTCCCTCGTCGAACAGCGGATCGTTGCCGAAAACCAGCAGGAAGAACTTGTTCGAGCTCGCCAGATGGAAGTCGTCGAGATCGAACAGCGGATGATGGAGCCGCGGCAGATGATTGAGGGCCAGCATGCTGCCGATAGCGAACAGGACAGCGAACAGCACCGTGAGCTCGAAGGTGATCAGCATGAAGGCGGGATTGGCGACGAGCGGACGGTTGCCGATATCGATCGGGAAGGCATAGTTGGTATAAACCTGCATGCCGTAGCCGACGGCTGCACCCAGGATGCCGCCGGCCAGCGTGAAAAGCGGCACGCGGCGATCCTTGAAGCCGAGTCGTTCCGCCAGTCCGTCGATCGGGAAGGGCGAGTAGGCCTCGATTTGGCGAAATCCGGCGCCATGTGCCCGATCGACTGCATCGAGCAGCCGGTCCGGCTGGTCGAACTCGGCCAGCATGCCGAACAGTCCTTCGCCAGGGCCCGGTTCAGCCATGGGCCTGCTCCTTCTTGTTTCCTTTCTCCTCGAACAAGGCTTCCTTGACCTCGAACGAGGAGATGATCGGCAGGAAGCGCACGAACAGGAGGAACAGCGTCAGGAAGACGCCGAGCATGCCGGCGAACAGCGACCAGTCCCAGAAGCTTGGGTGGTACTCGCGCCAGGACGAGACCAGGTAGTCGCGGTAGAGTGTCGTGACGAGCAGCATGTAGCGCTCGAACCACATGCCGATCGTCACAGAGAGGCTTATGAGGAACAGCAGAAGCGGCTGCGTACGGACACGGCGGAACCACAGGAGCTGCAACGGGATGAAGTTCGCGACCACCGCCCCCCAGTAGCTCCAGGCATAGACCCCGCCCAGCCGGTCGAGCAGCGTTCCCATCTCCTGGTGCTCGCCGGCATAAAGCGTGTCGAACACCTCCGACCAGTAGCCGTAGGCGGTCATCAGGCCCGTTGCGAGCAGCAGCTTGGCGAGGAGATCGAGATGGCGCGGCGTCACGAGGTTCTGCAGGCCAAGGGCGTGGCGCAGGACGATGGCGATCATCGACACCACCGCGAACCCCGAGAAGGCAGCCCCCAGGACGAAGTAGGGAGGAAAAACTGTCGACGTCCAGCCCGGGATCGGTCCGGCCGCAAACAACAGAGAGACTTCCGAGTGGACCGAGACCACCAGGGGAACGGCAATGGCGGCTGTTACGCGGTAGGCTTGCCGCCAGCGCGCCCAATGGTGCGCTGCGCCGCGCCAGCCGAGCGCGGCGAGCCCGAAGAAGACCTGCGCCCGGCGCTTCTTGGCGCGGTCGCGCGCCGAGGCGACGTCGGGAACGATGCCGATGTACCAGAACAGGATCGAGACCGTGAGGTAGGTGAGGACCGCGAAGAAGTCCCAGGTGAGGGGGCTCCTGAACTGCGGCCAGACCGTCATGGTGTTGGGATAGGGAGCGATCCAGTAGAAGAGCCACGGCCGCCCCAGATGGACGATCGGATAGAGGCCGGCGCAAATGACTGCGAACAGGGTCATCGCCTCGGCGAAGCGGTTCAGCGAATTCCGCCAATGCTGCTCGAGCAGCAGCAGCATGGCGGAAATCAGCGTTCCCGCGTGACCGATGCCGAGGAACCAGATGTAGTTCGAGATCGCGAGGCCCCACGCGACCGGAATGTTGTTGCCCCAGACGCCGACGCCATAGGAGAACAGCACCGTGACGGAGACGAAGAAGGAGAGCAGCAGGAGCAGGGCGACGCCGAAGCAGATCCACCAGGCGCGGCGGTCCGGATAGTCGATGGCGATGTCGACGATCTGGTCGGTGACCGCGGCATAGCCGTGTGGCGTGGGAGCGACGTCGGTCATGACGGTCGCTCACCCGGCCGGATGCGGGCGAGGTAGGTGGTGCGCGGCCGCGTATTGGCCTCCTCGAGCAGGTTGTAGTCGCGACGGCTCGCCTTCCGGCGGCTGACGGCGCTTTTGGGATCCGTGACGTCCCCGAACACGATCGCCTGGGTCGGACAGGCTTGCTGGCAGGCCGTCACGACGTCGCCATCGCGTATCGGGCGGCCGGCGATCTGGGACGCGATGCGGGCCGCGCTGATGCGCTGGACGCAGTAGGTGCACTTCTCCATGACGCCGCGGCTGCGGACGGTAACGTCCGGATTGCGCATGGCGCGGAGCTGCTCGGGATCGTTGCCGGTGTACTCGAACCAGTTGAAGCGACGAACCTTGTAGGGGCAGTAGGAGGCGCAGGTCCGCGTGCCAACGCAGCGATTGTAGACCTGGAGATTGAGGCCATCGTGGCTGTGGACGGCGGCATTGACCGGGCATCCCATCTCGCAAGGCGCCTGTTCGCAGTGCATGCACGGAACGGGCTGAAAGCTCGACTCGAGCTCGTCTGCCTCGCCTTCGAAATAGTGATCGATGCGCAGCCAGTGCATCTCGCGGCCCTGCTCGATCAGCTCCTTGCCGACCACCGGCACGTTGTTCTCGGCCATGCAGGCGACCACACAGGCGTTGCATCCGGTACAGAGATCGAGATCGATCGACATGCCCCAGGACGGGCTGTCCCAGTGGCGCTCGGGGTAGAAGCTCGCCGTCTCCGGATGCTTCTTGACGGCGGCGTCGGGCGCATCGACGCTGCGCACGAAGTCGAAGCCGTCCATCTCCTGGTTGAGCTGGGTGCTCGCGACAACGTCGTGATTGCCCGTTGGCGCAAGCGTGGCGCCGGTGATGGTCCACGAATCGGGATCGCTGCAAAGCGCGAAGGCATTGTATCCCAGCCCGTGCGGCAGCGGGCCGGCCCGATCCGCGCCGTAGCCGAGCGTCAGCGTGACAGTCTCGTCATCCTGTCCCGGCGCGATCCATGCGGCGCCGACGATGCGGCGCCCGTTCACCTCGAGGCGCAGTTCGTCGCCGGGCGAGATCTTGCGCCGGGCTGCAAGTCGCGGACTGATCAACAGGACATTGCCCCATGTTGCCTTGCTGATCGGCTTGGGGGTTTCCTGGAGCCAGGCGTTGTTGGCGAAGCGGCCGTCCCAGATCGACGGATCGGGCCGGATGTCGACGGTGAGGCCTGTGGCCGCCGACACTTTGATGGAGATGTCGTGGTTGGCGACGGACGGCGTGACGGCAGCGGGCGCGCTGTCGGTCACGAAGCCACGGACCAACGTATCCCGCCACTTGTCCTCGAAATCCTTGCCCCAAGCGTCGCGCCAGCTGGCCCGTACCAGATCGTGGTCGGATCGGGTGCCGGCTGACCAACTGTCGAGAAGGGCATGGAGGGACCGCACATTGTAGAAGGGTCGGATCAACGGCTGGGTGAGGCAAACCGTGCCGTCGACCGAGCGCCCGTCCGTCCAGCTCTCGAGATCATGTTGCAGAGGGACATGCCAGTGGCAAAGTCCGGCCGTCTCGTCGGCATGGAGGCCGGCATGGAGCGCGAACTCGACCTTCTCGAGCGCCTGCCGGAAGCCGAGCTTCGTCGGCGTGGCGTACGCTGGATTGACGGCCAACATAACGAGAGTCGAGACATGGCCTGCCGTCATGTCCTCGATCAAGTCGCCGACTGAGCTTCCGCTTCCGGGGGCGGACACGACAGGATCGGTGAAGCCAAGCGTGTTGCCAAAGGCGCTCAGTCGCTCGTTGATCAGGAATGTCACCGCATGGATTTCCGCCGATTGCGACCGTCCTGCCGTGACCAGCGCCGAGCCGCGATTGGCGTTGATCGCCTCGACCGCTCGGCCGATCCAGGCGGTTTCGGAGGCAGACAAGGCATCATTGTTCGACGGTCCCACGCCCAGTGCCCGGGCGATTGCCGCAGCGAGGAGGCCGATACGGACGGGCGCCGCCGTCAGACGGTGGTCGGCCATGGAGCCCGTCGCCGTCAGGCTGGGCTCGGCGATGAAAAGGTTGGAGTCACCCTGTTCCTGCTGACGCGCCAATCGGCGCTGCGACCAGCGACGCCCTTGGACGGCTTGATGCGGGCCAGGTCCCAGGAAATCGTCGTCGAGGCTGACCACGACATTGGCCTTGTCCAAGTGCAGGTGGGGTTCGAGCGGTCGACCGAAAACCTGCTGCGCCGCCTGCATCCGGTGGGTGTCGCCCAGAGTCTCGTGGACGTGCCAACGGGCTTTCGGCCAGCGACGGAGAAGATCGGAGATCTGGCGCAGAAGTGTGGGCGATGTGACAGCACCCGTGAGCAACCGGAAGCCGTCACCCTGCCGCTCGTCCAGCATCAGGCGGCGCTTGGTGACGGCGGCATCGAAGGCGGCCCAGGTGGCCGTCCGGCCGAGCAATCGAGGCGCCTGCGATCTCGCGGGATCATAAAGCCCCAGCAGCGCCGCTTGCATGAACACATCCGTCGCGCCGCCGGTCGCCGGATGATCCGCATTGCCCTCGAGCTTTACCGGCCGGCCGACATAGGTCTTGCCGAGCACCGGATGCGCGTAGCCGGCGAAACCCACCGCGGTCGCGTACCATTTGGGCTTGCCGGGCACGACGAACTCCGGCGCGTTGACATAGGGCAGGGCGCGCTCGTCGGCGCGGGCCTGTTTGCCTGCCGCCGACGCCAGAGCCAGCGATGCCGCCATGGCCCGCAGCAGCGAGCGGCGATCGACATTGGGCGGCGCACGAAGATCGCGATCCATGGCCATCACCTGTGGCACGTGCTGCAGTCGATGAGCTTGGCCGGCTCGATGTGGTAGCGGGCCATCATTCGCCGTCCGAAGTCCTTGTGACGTTCGGGATGGCGGTCCCAGTCGCTCCAGTCCATGCGCGTCACCTGATCGCGTGGCCGCAGGCGCGGCGCGGGATTGCGGTGACAGTCCAGGCACCATCGCATCTGGAAAGGCTCGGCACGGGCCAGCAACGGCATGTGGTCGACCCGCCCGTGACAGGCGACGCAGGGCACGCCGCGGGAAATGTGGATGGAATGATTGAAGTAGACATAGTCGGGCAGCCGCGCCACGCGGCGCCAGGCGATCGGCTTGCCGCTGGCGAGGCTTTCCCGAACGGGCGCAAGCATCGGCGCTCCTGTCCAGAGCTCGGAGTGGCAGGTCATGCAGACATGCGTAGGTGGCAATCCCGCCTGGGCGCTCACCTCGACCGAGGTGTGACAGTAGCGGCAGTCGATACCCAGTGCCCCTACATGATGTTCATGGCTGAAGGGAACGGGTTGATCGCGAACCCAACCGACGCGGGTGGCATAGGTCGAGTCCATGAAGCCGCCGAGAAAAAGGATGCAGACTGCGAAGACCAGTACGACGAGTAATACGCCGGTGCGCAAACGGGTGTCGGCCGACGCAGTGAAGATTTGCGGCATAGGGGGCGACACTCCGCGCGCAGGATCGCCCGTTGAACGATCCGAACATGGACGCGGTTGCGACTTGCGCGCGGATGCCGCGCCTCGAAGGGCAGGCCGTCGTCGAAGGGCAGGCCGTCGTCAGGGCAATGGCACCTTGGCCCTTTCCAGCTTCGCTTCGAGGATCGGGATCCCGGCGAGCGGCTGGTGTTGTTTGCAGGTCGCCTTGGCGTAGGCGCCGGCGGCATTGGCGCGAGGCGTCTCCGTCGTGGCGACGACGTAGCGACTGTATATGTCGGAGAGCGCAACGCAGTACTTCTGGTCTGTCGGCACGGGCCGATATTCCCGGGCGTGCGCCGTCAGCCGATAGTCCTGAGCGTGGGCCATCACTGGCATGCCGAGCAGGACAGGGCCAAGCAGGGCTGGGCAAAGTGCGAGCAATATGAACCTGAGCATGTGAACCTCCTGTTTGAGGAACGGGCCGCGGAAGGGTCGTGTTGCGACACGGTCGTGAATTGGCGGCGCGTCACCCCGCCGCTCGGGATCGCGCTGCAACGCTGTCAGCGTCCTCGCGTTCATTTGAAAAGGCGATTGCCGTGGCCATCCCTGCGATGGCGTCGGGAGGAACGAAATGTCCGGGACCCTCAGCCGCCGCGATCTTCTTCTTGCGGCTGCCGCCATCGTGGCGGTTGCCAATCGGTCGGAGGCGCGAAGCTACAGCGGCAGCGTTCCCTGGTATCCCGGCCTCGCTGATGCGCCGCAAGCCGCAGGCGGGGGCGGGCTCGAGTTCTTCACGGAGGCCGAGGCGAAGTTCGTCGATGCTGCCGTAGCGCGGCTGATTCCTGCCGATCATCTCGGGCCGGGCGCCAGGGAAGCCGGCGTCACGACATTCCTCGATCGCCAGCTTGCCGGGCCGTACGGCCGCGCCGAGCGCTGGTACATGCAAGGCCCTTGGCATGACGGGACCAAGAGCCAAGGCTATCAGAGTCGCCTTTCGCCGGCCGAATTATATCGTAATGCGATAAAGTCAATCGACGGCCATTGCCGACAGGCCTTCTCTGGCAGGGCCTTTGCCGAGCTGTCGGCCGACCAGCAGGATCAGGTCCTGACCGAGATCGAGAAGGGCAAGCTCAAGATCAAGGACATCGGGCCGCATACGGTCGAGATCGAGGGCGCCAAGGGTCCCCACAGCGACACCTTCTTCGCCGTCCTGATGCAGAACACCGTCGAGGGCTTCTTCTCGGACCCGATCTACGGCGGCAACAAGGACATGGTGGGCTGGAAGCTGATCGGCTTTCCCGGGGCCCGCTACGACTATCGCCCTTACGTAGCCCGGCATGGCGAGAAGCTCGATCTGGCGCCGGTCGGCATTCGCGGCCGACCGGGATGGAACGAGCAGCAAGGCTGAACGAGGGAGGTGGACAATGGCGAAGAAGTTGCCGGCGGTAGATGTGGCGCTCGTCGGCTTCGGCTGGACGGCGGCGATGGTGGCCGAGGAGCTGACGGCAGCCGGCCTCAACGTACTGGCCCTGGAACGGGGTGCCTGGCGAGACACGCCGACCGATTTCGCCGTCACCTTCGCCCAGGACGAGCTGCGCTACATGTGGCGACGCAGCTTGTTCCAGGAGCCGGCCAGGCAGACTCTCACCTTCCGCAACAGCATGGACCAGACGGCATTGCCGATGCGCCATCTCGGCTCGTTCCTGCCCGCGACCGGCGTGGGCGGCGCCGGTATCCACTGGAATGGCCAGAATTGGCGCTTCCTGCCGACCGACTTCATCGTCCGCAGCCACAACGAGGCGCGCTACGGCCCCTTGCCGGAGAATATGCAGGTCCAGGATTGGGGCGTGACCTACGACGAGCTCGAACCCTTTTACGACAAGTTCGAGTATCTCTGCGGCATCAGCGGCAAGGCCGGCAACATCAAGGGTCAGATCCAGGACGGCGGCAATCCGTTCGAGGGCCCGCGCGCCCGGGACTATCCCAACCCGCCGCTCGACATGGTGTACGGGCCGACCCTGTTCGCGGCGGCCGCGAGGGAAACCGGGCACAAACCGTTTCCCTGCCCGGCGGCCAATATGTCGCGCGCCTATACCAATCCGCTCGGTGTGACGCTTGCGCCCTGCACCTATTGCGGCTTTTGCGAGAAGTTCGGGTGCGGCAACTATTCCAAGTCGAGTCCGCAGACCACCATCCTTCCGGTGCTCATGCGGCGCGACAACTTCGAACTCAGGACCCAATGCGAGGTGCTGCGGGTCAACTGCGACAGCAGTGGCAAGCGCGCCACCAGCGTTACCTATGTCGACACCGAGGGGCGGGAATTCGAGCAGCCGGCGGAGATGATCTTCCTCTGCGCCTTCGCGCAGCACAATGTGCACCTGTTGCTGCTGTCGGGCATCGGCAAGCCCTACGATCCGAAGAGTGGCGAAGGTGTCGTGGGCCGCAACTATGCCTACCAGGTCGTGTCGTCGGTCGACGTCTTCTTCGACGACAAGATCATCAACCCGTTCATCGGTGCGGGCGGATTGGGCGTCGGTATCGACGAGTACAACGGCGACAATTTCGACCATGGCGGGCTC
Organism: Reyranella sp.; assembly: GCA_035279245.1. Taxonomy (GTDB): domain Bacteria; phylum Pseudomonadota; class Alphaproteobacteria; order Reyranellales; family Reyranellaceae; genus Reyranella. Next base: position 10,787 of record DATEID010000189.1, on the reverse strand, counting down.
GGCTTCATTGGTGGCGGCTATCTTGCCTGCTGGAACACGCATGGCCGGCCGATCGAATTGCATCCGACGCCGAAGGGAACTCCCAAATGGGGAGCCAAGTGGAAGGAGGCCGTGGCCAAGAACTATCTCACGACCGCGACGATCTCGACCCACGGCGCGGTCATGAGTTATCGCTCCAACTATCTCGACCTCGATCCGACCTATCGCGACGTGCACGGCCGGCCGCTGCTGCGGCTCACGTTCGACTTCGGCGAGAACGAGCACCGCATGTCGGACTATCTGACCGAGCGCGCCGCCGAGATCGCCAAGGCGATGAAACCGCGCGAGATCCACGCCAAGAAGCGCGAGGGGCACTATTCGGTCGTGCCGTACCAGACGACGCACAACACCGGCGGCGCCGCTATGGGGACCGATCCCAAGACAAGCTTCGTCAATCGCTACCTGCAGAGCTGGGACGTCTCCAATCTCTTCGTCATGGGCTCGACCGTGTTCCCGCAGAACGCCGGATACAATCCGACGGGGACGATCGGCGCGCTGACCTATGCCGCGCTCGACGCCATCAAGAGCAAGTATCTGAAGAGTCCCGGCCCCATGGTCCAAGCCTAGCAGGAGGCGACGGTGAAGATCGCCGCGACATCTGTCTTCCTCGCTTGCATCGCCGGCTTGGCGGCCGAAGCCGCCGCCGCCGACACGTCCTTTGTCCAGGTTGAGCGGGGCCGATATCTCGTCACGGCGGGCGACTGCGTTGCCTGCCACACTGCAAGCGGCGGCAAGCCCTTTGCCGGCGGCCGGCCGGTCGAGACTCCATTCGGCACGATCTACTCGGCCAATATCACGCCGGACCGCGAGACGGGCATCGGCGCCTGGACCGACGACGAGTTCTACAATGCGCTCCATTCGGGCATCGCACCCTCGGGCGCGCATCTCTATCCGGCCTTTCCCTATCCGTACTTCACCAAGGCCACCCGCGAGGACATCCGTGCGATACGGGCTTACCTCAGGACGCTCGATCCCGTGAAGTCGTCGCCGCCGCCGCCGGATCTCACTTGGCCGCTTGGTTATCGCTTCCTGATGAGCGGGTGGAATTCATTGTTCTTCGACCAAACGACGTTCGAGCCGACCGCGGGCAAAAGCGACGAGTGGAACCGCGGCGCGTACCTCGTGCAGGGGCTTGGCCATTGCGGCGCCTGTCACACGCCGAAGAACTTCGCTGGCGGCGACGAGTCGGAACACGCGCTGCAGGGTGGTGTCATCCAGGGCTGGTTTGCGCCGGACATCACCAACGCCGAGCGCACCGGACTGGCATCCTGGAGCACCGACGATCTCGTCCAGTATCTCAAGACCGGGCGCAATGCGCACAGCGGAGCGACCGGCTTGATGGCCGAGGTGGTCGCCGACTCGACGTCGAAGCTCAGCAAGCAGGATCTGCATGCCATCGCGGTCTATCTCAAGGACCAGAAGAGGCAGCAATCCGAAAGCAACGAGACACCTTCGCAAACGGTCATGGCGGCCGGGAAGGCGATCTACTCCGACAGCTGTTCGGGCTGCCATCAGATGAACGGCAAGGGCGTGCCCGGCATGTTCTCGCCGCTCGCCGGCAGCGCGAGCGCCCAGTCGATCGATCCGACGACCTTGATCCGCATCGTCCTGCAAGGGACGAGAACGGTGCCCACGGATGCGCGACCGACCCCGTCCACCATGCCGGCCTATGGCTGGAAGCTGACCGACGCGCAGATCGCCGCCGTCCTGACCTTTGTCCGGAACCAATGGGGCAATGCGGCGCCCGCTGTCGAGACAGGCAAGGTCGAAAATGTGCGCAGGACAGTGCAGGGATCGAGCCGCGCTGCCAGATGAGCCAGATGAGTGGTGCGGACGGCGGGACTCGAACCCGCATTCCCGTTCGGGAAGCAGATTTTCGTACCACTTCGGCTTTCGCCGCCGCCGGCTGGCGTTCGTGGTCTGGACTATCCCTTCGCCATGGCCTTTCGACTGTAGGCGCCGCCCGTCTAGTCTCTACACCTTCCCCGGAAGGGGCTTGGCTCGGGATTGGCCTGGATCGAGCCTTTGGCGTTCCCCGACTTTGAGCGGTTCTGCTCCATGGGTTTCCCCATGGGCACTCCAATTGAAGTCTGCTGCGTCTACCGATTTCGCCACGTCCGCGATTGGTTCTGGTTCTCCTTCGTCTTGCTAGCGCTTCTCCACCCGGTGTCGCACGAGCTCGAGCAGGCCCTGGGTCAGGCTGGCGAGCTTCTGTGTCTGGGTGCGGACGAGTTCCGACTGCTGCCCGGCCGCATGCTGAGGCGCGAGCTTGAGGTTGGATATGATGGTCATGCAATCCTTCCACACCCGGCTACGGACGGCATCGGTGTCCGAATCGAAGCCGTAAGGCTCGTTCAGCTGCCCGTGACATCGGTGCAGCGTCTCCAAAAGCCGGCGATCGGCCTCAGCCGAATCCGGCCTGTCGACGAATTCGTTGGCCGCGCGCTCGATATCGACGAGCGCCGCGACAAGCTCGCTCACTTCCACCCCTGGCTCCTCACAGGACGTATGATGGACGAGACCGGGGGGTCGTTGCTAGTGGCGGAACGACCCAATCATCCCTTCTTCCACCCAGCTCCGAAGGAGGCCCGCTGCCCGGGCCGGCGCCTGCTCTTCACCGACCAGGGCAACGAGGCGCTCGCACAGCTCGGGGAAGGGATGTCCTTGCACGAGGGCGGCAAGCATCATCGCTTCGTCGGCCTCGAGCGAGCGGAAATTCGAGGTGAATTGCGGGCGCCAGATCACCCAGGATGTCGGCGGTTCGGTCCGTGCGACCTCGAGATTGCCGGGTTCCTGCTCATCGCGCTTCTGCCAGGCGCGGGGCACGTCGAACGAGAACGGCAGCACATGCAGCGAAGGCAGCGTCGAGAGGACGAGTGTCTCCCAGGCGGCGGGCGGCAAGGCGGCCAGAACGTCGGCTGCGATGGGCGCCGAGTCGGGCGAGTCGAAGGCCTCACCGAGTGCCCATTCGAAGCGTGCCATCTCGCTCACGGCGGGCGTGCTGTCGAACGGCGGCGTGCTGGCCAGGAAATTCGCCAGCGCCTTGCCGAACCAGCGGACCGAAGGATGGCGCGAGGGATATGCCGCAATGTAAGCGCGGGCCATATAGTCGAAGTCGGCAGGGCCGGCCATCGCCATCACGCCTGGATAGTCGGTCGCCAGCACCTCGATCAGGCGCAGGGCATAACCGTCGCGGTAGACGTCGAGGAGGGTGGCTCGGTCGGCCTTTCGTGTGTCGTGCACCGATGGCGCCAGGCGATCGCTGCCCGACAGCACGAAGTCCTGGAAGGCGCGCTGCAGGTCGGCGAGCGAGCCGGTACTTGCTGTCCGGACGCTGGTGCTCATTCGGCGGCCACCGGTGCACGGTTGCCCGCCACCCGGGCGGCGATGTCGCGGGCTATGTCGAGCTCGGCCAGCAGCTCGCCATAGGGCGGGATGTCGGCGTCACGCTCGATCATCGTCGGCACGCCCGGAAAGAGCCTGACCGCCTCCGCATAGAGATGCCAGACATCCGATACGATGGGATGGTCATGAGTGTCGATGATATGCGTGCCCTTGTTGAGATGGCCGGCGAGATGGAACTGGCGTACGCGCGCCGGCGGCATCGCTCGCAGGAACGCGCAAGGGTCGAACTCGTGATTGAAGGCGCTGACATAGACGTTGTTGACGTCGAGCAGGATCTCGCAGTCGGCTCGCTCGGCGAGAGCCGCGATAAATTCCCACTCGGTGAGCTCGGATGTGACGTAAGTCACGTAGCTCGACACGTTCTCGAGCACGAGCCGCCGACCGAGCTGGTCCTGCACGCGCATCACCCTGTCGGCGACGTGAGCCAGCGCTTCCTCCGTATACGGAAGGGGAAACAGATCGTGCATGTTGATGCCGCGCAGACCCGTGAAGCAGAGATGGTCGGAAACCCACAACGGCTCGATCCGATCCGCCAGCGCCTTGAGTTCATCGAGATAGCGCCGGTCCAAGGGATCGATGGAACCGATCGACAGGGAGACGCCGTGCATCGCCATAGGATAATCGCGGCGAAGCCTGTCCAGCCAATAAAGTGGCTTGCCGCCGGCGATCATGTAGTTCTCGGACAGCACCTCGAACCAGCTGACCCTGGCCGGGTTGGCGGCGATTTCCTCGTAGTGGTCGGGACGCAGCCCGAGCCCGAAATCGACTGAAGCGGCGCTCATGCGTGGATTGTAGTGCAAAGAAAAGCAGGCGTCCGTTACCATTCCGGCGACGCCTGTGCAGGCGCTGCCGGTGCCACCCGGCAGCGCCGTATACACGGTCTGACGCTATTGTTTCGGTTGGCCGCCCTGCGCCAGGCAGTCCAGAACGCTGCTCGCGTCGAGCCAGCCCTGGCCCTTGCAGGCGTTCTGTCCCTTGCAGGAATTACTCGCGCTCTTGCATGCACTCTGGCCCTTGCAGGCGTTTATGCCGGCGCAGGCCTTTGTCGTCTGGGCATGCGCAGCCGTCACGATCGCTCCTGCCGCGAACAGGGATGCCGCAATGACGAATGAACTCTTCATCTGGATTCTCCCTCGAAAGCAACTCCCGTCGAAAGGCGACGTGAGGGAGCAGAGTCTATTGAGCTTGCGGTCGAAGGCCCGATCACAGACGCGTGTCGGAGAGCCTGAAACCATCACGTGTAAGTGACATGTCTCTGCACGTAAACATGGCAGGGCTGCAAGAGGCCTGCGCGCGTTCTGCAATTCCGCCCGCTTCCTACTTGTCGAGGACCTTGCCGCCCTTGGCGTTGCAGTCGCTCTCGCTCGTCGCCTCGCTCCATCCCAGGCCCTTGCACGAGTTCTGTCCCTTGCAGGAGGAGGCTGCGGTCTTGCAGGCGCTGGTGCCCTTGCAGGAATTGATGCCGGCGCATTTCACCTGGCCTTCGGCCGATGCGACAGCAGGCAAGCCGCCGGCCGCGAACAGGGCGGCGGCGGAAGCGATGACGAGACGGCGTTTGCTCATGTCGATCATGTCGACCTCCTCGGCGGGAACGCCATCTTGCGCCCTGCCGGTCGGCGGGAGAAGCCAGGACCTGGAAACAAGACGTGATCGGCCAATCACTGGCGTGTGAAGCGGTTGGGAGAAAGCGCCGCCTCGGTCACGCCCAGCTCGGCGATATCGGGAGGCAGGCCCTGAGCAAGCGCGAGGGCAGCGGCCAGCCGGCCGGCCGCCGCGGCGGTCTGGATGCCGTATCCGCCTTGACCTGCGAGCCAGAAGAGGCCCGATACTGCGCCGTCGTAGCCCACGACGAGATTCTTGTCGGCCACGAAGCTGCGCAGGCCAGCCCACTTGTTCTTGATGCGACGGATCTGCAGCGTGGTGGCAGTCTCGATGCGATCGACTGCGATGGCGATATCCATCTCTTCCGGTTGCGCATCGCATGGTGGCGACGGCGTCTCATCGGCCGGCGAGGCGAGGAACTGGCCGACCTCGGGCTTGAAGTAGAAGGTCTCATCGAAGTCGATCGCCATCGGCAAGTGCTCGATGTCGAGACCTGGCGGCGAATCGAAGGTGAAGGCGGTCCGTCGCTTGGGGACGAGCCCGACAGGGGTCGCGCCCGCCAGCGCCGCCAGCACGTCGGCCCAGGCTCCGGCGGCATTCACCACATTGGCGGCCGCAATCATCTCGCCATCCTTGAGGACGATCAGCCAGCGGCCATCCTTGCGTTCGAGGCGCGTGACCTCGGCATTGAGCCGGAGCATGGCGCCTGCGGCCCGAGCGCCGCGCAGGAACCCTCCATGGATGGAAGCGACGTCCATGTCGTCGGCCTCGGGCTCGAAGACGGCGCCGCCCTGGACCGCTTCCGGCTTGAACAGTGGCATGCGGCGCAACGCCTCCGCCGGCTCGAGCCAGCGGACGCTGGGCACGAGCTTGGCGAAGTCCGCCGCCGCCGCCCTGAGCGGAGTCTCCTGGTCGGCGTGGCCGGCAATCAAGGCGCCGCGCGGCGTGAGCAGAGGGTGGTCCGCGAAGCCCTGCGGCGGCTTGCGGTAGAAGCGGCCGGAGGCGACCGTGATGGCGCGGATCTCGGCAGAGCCGTAGGTCTCCGAATGCAGCGCCGCCGAGCGGCCGGTCGTGTGGTAGGCGGCGACATGCTCGCGTTCGAGAATGACCACGCGTTTCTGCGGAGCGAGATGATAGGCGACGGAAACCCCGGCGATGCCGGCGCCGACAATGGCAAAATCGAATTCATGCATGGCGCTCACATTGCAAGGTTGCTGCCGGCCCTGCAATAGTCGGCCTGTCATGAACATTGCCCATCTGCTGCTCGGTTCGTCGCAGGAATTCCGCGATCACGTCGCGCTGGCGCGCGGCAAGGCGGCGCATCTCAGCTTTCGCGAGCTGTGGCGCAAGGTTTCGGTGATGAGCACACATCTGCGCGTCCGCTTCGGCCTCCGGCCGGGCGATCGCGTGGCCTTTGCACTCTCGAACTGCGTCGAGGCGATCGAGGTCATGTATGCGATCTGGCATGCCGGGCTTTGCGCCGTGCCGATGAACGCCAAGCTTCACGCCAAGGAGTTCGCCTTCATTCTCGCGAACTCGGGCGCCAGGCTCTGCTTCGTGACGCCCGATCTCGCGACGACAATCGCGGAGGCGGCCATGGAAGCGCCGGACCTGAAGGAGATCGTCGACGTCACCACACGATCCTACAGCTTCATGGCGATCGGCGATCCCAGCCCGATGGCCGATTGTGCGCCGGAAGATCCGGCCTGGCTGTTCTACACGTCCGGCACCACCGGCCGCCCGAAAGGAGCGACACTCACCCACCGCGCGCTGCTGGTGATGACGCTCAACTATTACGCGGACATCGATCGGCCGGTCGCCGGCGGCTCGATGGTGCATGCCGCGCCGATCAGCCACGGCTCGGGCTTGTGGAACTTTCCGATGCTGGCCCGCGGCGTGACCCAGGTCTTTCCCGAGAGCGGCAAATACGACGTGCCAGAGACGGTCGAGCTCATGAACCGCTGGCCGGACTGCAGCATCTTCCTTGCGCCCACCATGGTGAAGCGTCTGGTCGAGCATCCGGCGGCAAGCGATCTCGGGCCGGGCGCACTGCGCCTGATCAGCTACGGCGGCGCGCCGATGTATGTGAGCGACCTTAAGCGCGCATTGGATACGCTGGGCAATGTCCTGTGCCAGCTCTACGGGCAGGGCGAAAGCCCGATGACCATCACGCATCTGTCGCGCGAGATGCATGCGCTGCGGGATCATCCGCGCTGGGAGGCGCGGCTTGCTTCGGCCGGTACTGCCGATACCTGTGTCGAGGTGCGCGTCGTCGACGAGCAGGGGCGGCGGCTGCCGCCGGGCGATGTGGGCGAGATCATCGTCAAGGGCGACACGGTCATGTCGGCCTACTGGAACAATCCCGAGGCGACCGCGAAATCGCTGCGCGACGGCTGGCTGTGGACCGGCGATGTCGGCAGCTTCGACGAGGACGGCTTCCTGACGTTGAAGGACCGCTCCAAGGACATGATCATATCGGGCGGCAGCAACATCTATCCGCGTGAAATCGAGGATGTACTGAACCTTCATCCGGCGGTCGCGGAATGCTCCGTCGTCGGACGGCCGCACCCGGAGTGGGGCGAGGAGGTGGTTGCCTTCGTGGTCGCGCGCCCCGGCTCCAAGCTCACGTCGGAGGATCTCGATCGGCTCTGCCTCGACAATATCGCGCGTTTCAAGCGGCCGAAGGACTACCGGTTCATCGATGCCCTGCCGAAGAACAACTACGGCAAGATTCTCAAGACGGAACTTCGGGCCCTGCTGTAGGGTCGTGCCAAGAGAGAGGAGGAAAGAATGGGCGCCATGGTCGACTTCAAACGTCCGGACGGTTCGACTTGCAAGGGCTATCTGGCCGAAGCGGGGAACGGCAAGCCCGGCCTCGTGGTGATCCAGGAATGGTGGGGCCTCAACGATCAGATCAAACGCGTCGCCGATCGGTTTGCCGCGGCGGGCTACAACGCGCTGGCACCGGATCTCTACAAGGGCCGCGTGACACAGGAGCCCGACGAGGCCAATCACCTGATGAACGGGCTCGATTTCGTCGGCGCCTCGGACCAGGACATCGCGGGTGCGGTGAAGCATCTCGCCGACTTGAGCCGCAAGGTCGGTGTCACGGGCTTCTGCCTGGGCGGTGCGCTGACCATCGCCGCCTGCGCGCGCGTGCCGGGCATCGCCTGCGGCGTTCCCTACTACGGCGTACCGCCGACCGAGTTGGCCGATCCGGCGAAGATCAAGGTTCCGATCCAGGGCCATTTCGCCAACAAGGACGACTGGTGCACGCCGCAGGTCGTGAACGAGTTCGAGAAGGCGATGACCAAGGCCGGCAACAAGCCCGAGGTCTATCGCTACGACGCAGCCCACGCCTTCGCCAAGGATGACGGCGCGGCCTACGACGCGACGGCCGCCAAGCAGGCTTGGGATCGGACGCTCGCCTTTCTGGGCAAGCAGCTCTGAGCTCGGCGGAGCGCGTCGTCCCCGCGATGCACGTTCGACCGGCGTTCGGCCTCGCGATCGTCGGTCTGGGGGCCGCACTGGCGCCGCTCGATATCGCCGTCAACGTGGCTTTGCCGGCGATCACGACCCACTTCGCGCTGGCGCTGGCCGACGTGCAGTGGCTCGTGATCTGCTATGTGCTGGTCTATGGCTCGCTGATGCTGGTCTGCGGCAAGCTGGGTGATCTCGTGGGCCATCGCCTCGTGTTCCGCGTCGGGCTGATCCTTTCCGCGGCAGGATGTGCAGCCTGCGCGGCGGCACCGACGTGGCCGCTGTTCCTGTGGGCTCGCGCAGGGCAAGGCATCGGCACTGCCCTCGCTCTGGCCTGCGGCCCTGCGTTGTCGACGTCACTTTATCCGGAAGGGCAGCGCACCAAGGCGCTGGCCGGCTTCACCGCCGGCCAAGCTCTTGCGTCGACCGTCGGGCCTCTGCTGGGCGGCGTGTTGATCGAGATCTGGGGCTGGTCGGCGGTCTATTGGTTCCGTGTTCCCATTGCACTCACCGCACTTGCGTTGTCTGGCCTCCTGCCGGCCCCCAAGCTCGACAACCGGCCGTTCGATGCGCTGGGCGCCGTGCTGCTCGCCTGTTGCACGAGCGCACTCCTGCTTGCGCTCGTTCTCTCGCAGCGCGCCGTGCCGGCTTGGCAGCCGATGGCGTTGGGGGTCGGGGTGCTGGCAGGGATCGCCATATTCATTCGCCACGAGAACCGGTTCGACGAGCCGATCCTGCGGCCCGCGCTCTTCGCTGATTCGGCCTTTGTCATTCCCAATCTGATCAGCGCGCTCGCCAACCTCGCGAGCTTCGCGATCCTGCTGCTGACGCCCTATTATCTCGTGAACGTGCTTGGCCTGTCGGCTGCAGGTGCAGGCCTCATGATCGCCCTGGCGTTCGTGGGCGGCACGGCCGGGGCGCCGCTTGCCGCGCGGCTGGTGCCGCGGATCGGGCAACGGCCGACGGCCTTCGTGGGCGTCGTGGTCGTGGGCGCGAGCCTGATTGCCCTTGGCTGGACGACGCCGGCCATGCCGATGTCGGTGCTCGTGCTCTTGCTGCTGGTCGAAGGCAGCGCCTATGGCCTCCTGGTCGTGGCTTACACCGATATCGTTACGAGCACGCTGGCTCGCCGCGACCGGGGCGTCGCGGGCGCACTGGCGCTGCTCACGCGTACGTTGGGGGTCGTGAGCGGGGCCTCGCTGCTGAGCGCTCTCCAGGCGCACGGCGCCGCTGGCGCAAGCGGGGTCGATGGCTTCCTGGCGGGCTATCGCTTCGCTTTCACCGCAGCGGGTGGTGGATTGCTGGTGGCGCTTTTCGTGTCCTGCCTCTGGCCGCACGCCTGGTTTCGCCGCTGATCACTCCAGGGTCACGTGCCCGCGCTTGATGATGTCGGCAAACGTCCGGTTTTCCTTGTCGACCTCGGCGCGCATGGCTGCCGGTCCGAGATAGGTCGGCTTGGCACCTCCCTTGTCGAGCTTGTCGATCACGTCAGGCGATTGCAGCGCCTCCTCGATCGCCTTCGCCATCCGGTCGACGATCGGCTGGGATGTGCCGGCCGGTGCCAGCAGCCCGTACCAACTCTCGCCGCCTTCCTTGCCGTAGCCCTGTTCCCGCATCGTCGGGATATCGGGTTTCTGGGGCCAGCGTTTGTCGCCCACGATGGCAAGCCCCTTGAGGCGACCGGCCAGCACGTGCGGCAGCACGGTCTGATCGAACTGAGCCTGGATCTGCCCGCCAAGAAGGTCCTGCGTCGCCTGCGCGCTGCCTTTGTAGGGCACGTGCACCATCTTGATGCCGGCCTCGATGTTCAGCATTTCTCCGAACAGCTGGGTGATGGTGCCGAGGCCGGCCGAGCCGAAATTCACCTTGCCCGGATTGGCCTTAACATAGGCGACGAACTCGGCAAGCGTGTTGGCGGGCACCGACGGATGCACGGCGAGCGCCATCCAGGATGTCGACATGCGCGCCACCGTCACGAAATCCTTGTCGGGGTCGATCGGGATCGGCTGGAGGTGGCGCGTGATCGCGAGCATCGCGACGGTCGTGGCGAGGAAGGTATAGCCGTCCGCCGGCTGGGTCTTGGCGATCTCCGCGCCCAGCATGCCCGAGGCGCCGCCCTTGTTGTCGAAGAGCATCGGCTGACCGAGTATCTGTCCCGCCTTCTCCAGCACGATGCGCGACGAGATGTCGGTAGGACCGCCTGGCGGATAAGGCACGATCACCTTGATCTGGCGGGCAGGCCAGGTGTCGGCCTTGACGGG
>DATEID010000188.1:0-8559 GCA_035279245.1 Reyranella sp. | reverse complement strand
TGAAGGCCGACATCACCATCCGCGTCAATCCCGACATCGATGCCGGGACGCACGAGAAGATCACCACAGGACGCAAGGTGAACAAGTTCGGCATCGATATCGATCTCGCGCGCGACGCCTTCGCCAAGGCCGGCAAGCTGCCGAACCTGCGCGTGGTGGGCGTCGCCATGCATATCGGCTCGCAGCTCACGACACTCGATCCCTATCGCGCCGCGATCGTGCGGGTGCGCGAGCTGATCCGGCAGCTTCGCGACGACGGCCATCGCATCGACCGCTTCGACATCGGCGGCGGGCTGGGGATTGTCTATGCCGACGAGCAACCTCCTTCGATCTCCGCCTTTATGCAGGTTGTCGGCAAGGAAACCGCCGGCCTGGGTTGCGAGTTGATGTTCGAGCCCGGTCGCCGACTGGTCGGCGAGGCCGGCGTGCTGGTGAGCGAGGTGATCCTGGTGAAGCCCGGGGTTTCCAAGACCTTCGTGATCGTCGATGCGGCGATGAACGATCTGATCCGGCCGACCTTGTACGAGGCTTGGCACGACATCGTGCCGGTCCGCGCACCGCGCCCCGATGCCGCCACGATCCGCTGCGATATCGTCGGGCCTATCTGCGAGTCGGGCGACTACCTGGCACAAAACCGTGATCTGCCCGCGCTTTCTGCCGGCGATCTCGTCATGGTACGCTCGGCCGGTGCGTATGGCGCGGTGATGGCGTCGAGCTACAATAGCCGCCCGCTGGCGCCCGAGGTCATGGTCGATGGCGCGCGGTTTGCGGTCACACGACCGAGGCCGACGATCGAGGAGATGATCTCCACCGAGCGGTTCCCGCCCTGGATGGAGAGCTGAGCCGAAAGGAAGCGATGGACGAGAGCCTGACCCCCCCGTTCGATGCGCCGGGCCTCGGCCGCAAAGTCGGTTTGGCGTGGGCAGTGCTCGCGTGGGAGGCATTGTGGCCGCGGCTGATGCCGTTCGCGGCCTTCATCCTCCTGTTCGTCGCCGCCGCGCATTTCGACCTGTTCGCCGGCCTCGATCCCTGGATCCACACGGCCATTCTGGCCGTCCTTGCGGCCGCGTTGCTGGGAGCGGGATGGTGGCAGTTCCGCCGCTTCCGCTGGCCGGCGCGCGAGGCGGCGATCCGAAGGCTCGAGATCGACAGCGAGGTGGCGCATCGGCCGTTGGTGGCGGTGCAGGACCAGCTCGCCGCCGGCGAGAGCGACCCGATGGCATCGGCGCTCTGGCAGGCCCATCGCCGTCGCGAAGCCGAGCGGCTGGCGGCGCTGCGCAACAAGCCGGCCCATCCCGGGGTCGCCCGCATCGATGTCTGGGCGCTGCGGCTCGTGCCGGTTCTGGCCCTGGTCGTGGCGCTGGTGTTCGCCGGCGGCTGGCGCAGCGATCGCATGGCTGCGGCTCTCACGCCTGCCTTTCCGCCGCCGCCGCCGGTCGTCGCCAATCTCTGGATCGCGCCGCCGGAATATACCGGCCTGCCGCCGATCTATCTCGACATGGCCGATCGCGACAAGCTCCTGCGCGTACCGGTCGGAAGCAAGCTCGCCGGCTTCGTCGACGACGTGCGCGGCCGCCATCCGCCGAAGCTGGTGATCGGCGACAAGCCGACCGAGTTCAAGACCGTCGGGCAGGGCAAGTATCAGATCGAGCAGACCATCACGTCGGGCAACAGCATCCGGCTCGACGCGCGCGGCGACGAGCAGGCGCGCTGGAAGCTGCATGTCATCCCCGACCTGCCGCCGACCATCGAGTTCGCCCGGCCGATCAGCGTCGACAAATGGTCGACCAAGGTCGAGTACATGGCCGGCGACGATTTCGGCATCAAGAACGTGCAGCTCCAGATCCGCCTCGACGGCAGCGTGCTGGGTGCCGACATGCTGACCGACAACGATGAGCCGGAGGTCATGCGTATCGACCTGCCGGTCGGCGGCAGCCCCAAGAAGGTCAGCGACAGCTTCGTGCGCGACTTGACGAGCAGCCCGTGGGCCGGCCTCAAGGTCCGCGTCATGCTGTTCGCCACCGACGCGCTGGGCCAGAAAGGGCGCAGCTCGGTCGAGAGCTTCCTGTTGCCCGAGCGGGTCTTCAACGATCCGACGGCGCGCGCGCTGATCATCTTGCGCAAGCAGCTCACGCGCGATCCGAAGGCGCTGCGCCTCGATGTGGCCGACGGCATGCGCATGATCCAGCGGCAGCCGGAGAGCTACCGCAACGATCCGATCGTGCAGCTCGGCCTGCAGCTCGGCGCGGCGCGGCTCGAGCAGAGCGGCGACAAGCCGGTGATCGTCGATACGCAGAAGCTTCTGTGGGACATGGCCTTGCGGCTGGAGGAAGGCTCGCAGACGGATGCCCAGCGTCAGCTCGAGCAGGCGCGCCAGAATCTGCGCGACGCCATCCAGCGCCACGCCGGCGACGAGGAGATCGAGCGCCTGATCCAGCAGCTCTACGATTCGATGGCGCGCTGGCAGAAGGAGCTCGCCGACCGGATGAAGGATCCGGCGGAGCGCAAGCGGATGATGGAGGAGGCCGAGAAGGTCGACCCCAACAACGTCATCACCGGCGACGACCTGCAGCGCATGCTCGACAAGATCCGCGAGATGGCCAAGAACGGCCAGCGCGAGGAGGCCAAGCGCCTGCTCGACGAGCTGCGGCAGATGATGCAAAACGCGACGCCGATGCTCGCCAATCCCAACCAGCAGAATCGGCCGGGCCAGCAGCAGGGCCAGCAGGGGCAGGGCAACCAGCAGGGTCGCGAGATGATGAACCAGCTCGACCGCCTGTCGCGCCGGCAGAACCAGCTCTTGGGCGAGTCCGAGCGCGAGGGCCGCCAGCAGCAGGGGCAACGCGGCCAGCAGGGCCAGCGCGGTCAGTTCGGGCAAGGCCAGCAGGATCGCGGGCAGCAGTGGGGCGACCAGCAGGGCCGCGACCAGCAGACCCTGCGCAACCAGCTTGGCGACTATATGCGTCGGCTCGACGAGCACGGCATGCCGATGCCCGAATCGCTCGGCCGTGCCGAACGCTCGATGCGCGAAGCAGAGGAGGCTCTGCGACGGGGCGATCCCCGCGACGCCGCGCGCTCGCAGCGCCGTGCGCTGGACAATCTCCAGCAGGGCATGGGCGACCTGGCCGAGCAGCTTCGGCAGCGCGGACCCGGCAACGGCCAGGATCGTGCCGAGATCGAGGATCGCGAGAAGCGGAGCGAGAACCGCGATCCGCTGGGCCGTTCCGAGGGCAACTATGGCGACTCCGTCGATGCCGGCCAGGACAAGGTGCCGCTCGAGCTCGACCGTCAGAAGAGCCGCGAGATCCTCGACGAGCTCAGGAAGCGGGCCGGCGACATGGGCCGTCCCAAGGAAGAGCTCGACTACATCGATCGCCTGATGAAGATCTATTGAGGAATGAAAGGTCCTCCGAGGACCTTTGCATCTGTAGAGCCGCGGGGAAGCTGCGCTACCCGGTCTTCTGGACGACGCCGATATAGGGCAAGCCACGGAAGCGATGGGCCCAGTCGAGGCCGTAGCCGACCAGAAACTCGTCGCCCGCCTCGAAGCCGACGAAGTCGGCCGTGAGATCGGCGCGGCGCTTGTGGGGCTTGTCGAGCAAGGTGCAGACCCAGACGCGCCGCGCGCCGCGCTCCTTCAGAAGGTTTTTGGCGAAGCTCAGGGTCAGACCCGATTCCAGGATATCGTCGACCAGGAGCACATCGCGGTCTCGGACGTCGTCGACGATGTCGCGCACGATACGGACGCGGCCGCTCGTTTCGGTGCCGGCGCCGTAGCTCGACAGCGTGAGGAAATCCATCGCCCAGTCGGCGCCGGCGTGGCTCAGCGCGCGGATGAGGTCGGCGGCGAACACGAAGCTGCCCTTCAGGACCGAAACAACCAGCGTGTCGGTCGGCAGCTTGCCGGCGAGCTCGGCGGCCATGAGCTCGACGCGGGCGGCTATTTCGCTGGCGGAGAAGCGGACGCTCACTAGCGGGCGACTCGCGGGACCGCCCTGCGGGGCGGGAGTCACTGTTCGACCGACGGCACGATGTCGGTCGCGCCGGCGGGCGGATTGTCCAGGGTCTGGCTGAAGCTCTGCCGGCCGCCGGCCGCAATCGGGCCCAGCACCAGCGGGTAGGTGCGCGTTCCCACGACCTCGTCGCCTTTCTTGTAGGTGACGACGAGCTTGCGGGTCGTGCCCGGGCTGCCGCCCGTGTTCGCCACCTCGCCGCGCACGACGTAGCGGCCATCGACCAGCTCGATCTTGCTCATGGCCAAGTCGACCTCGAGCTTGGCTGGCAAAGGCTGCGATGCGGATGGCGGCGCCGCCGCTTCGGCCGGCGCCGGTCCTTCCACCCGGGCTGCTGGCGCCTGCGCCTCCTTAGATCGGGAGAAACGCAGCTCGCTGGGCAAACGGGAGGCGGCCCTGTCGGCATAGACCAACAGGGTATCTCGATGGAGGTAGGCGGCAACGCCGGCCGCTGCGGCCAGCAGCACGATGATGGCCGCGATGGAGAGCCGCCGGCCCCAGGTCGGCTCCGGCGGCTGCGGCACCGGCACCGGCAGCGCAGCGGCTACGGTCGGGGTAGGCTGCGGGCGGATCACGATGTCGGGCGTCGGCGGAGGCCCTTCGGCGCGCTGGAACCAGCGATGATGGCAGCGAGCGCATTCGACTGTCCTGCCGGTCGGTCCGATCGCCAAAGGATCGACAGCGTACCGCGCTCTGCAGTTGGAACAGGTGACGATCATGAAAGAGAGCGGCTCCGCACCAGAAGATGTGCTTGCAGGCCGACAGTATGCCACTAAAAGTGCCCTTACAAGATGTCCGGCCTCGCTCTCTGGCTTCGCTCGCTCTGCTTCAACGTCGGCTGGTACGTGGGCAGCGTGGTGATCGCCGTGATCGGCACGCCGGTTCTGGTCCTGCCGCGCGGCGCAGTCATCGCCTGGGCCCGGGTCTGGATCGCCTTCGTACTGTGGTGGCTGCGGGTAACCTGCCGCCTCGGCCATCGGCTGGTCGGGCTCGAGAATCTTCCGGCCGGGCCCGCCATCATTGCCTGCAAGCATCAATCCTCGTGGGAGACGCTTTCTTTCACGCTGCTGTTCGACGACATCGCCATCGTGCTGAAGCGCGAACTCCTCTTCATCCCGATCGTTGGCTGGGCGATGGCGCGCGCCGGCAACATTGCCGTTTCTCGGGGCGAGGGCGCGAGCGCGCTGCGGGGTGTGGTGCGCCAGGCCAAGGCAGCGGCCGCTCGCGGGCGCTCTGTCGTGATCTTTCCCGAAGGCACGCGCGTCGCACCCGGCGATCGCAAGCCTTACCAGGTCGGCGTCGCGGCGCTTTACCGGCAACTGGGGTTGCCGGTGGTGCCGGTGGCGCTCAATTCCGGCGTCTTCTGGGGACGGCGGCAATTCGTCAAGCGACCGGGGACGATCACCATGGAGGTACTCCCGCCCATTCCCCCTGGCCTCGGTCGCGACGCCTTCATGGAGACCTTGCGGGCGCGGATCGAGACGGCAACCGATCGGCTGGTGGATAAGGCGACCCGATAAGGAACAAAAAAAGAACATTGATATCGGCCAGTGCGGCGCTTAGGTTTGCAGGATGGATTGGGCACCGGTTTCCCAGCGCATCTGGGACATGAAATATCGCTTCCGCGACCCGTCGGGGACGGCCGATGCCGACCTGCAAGCGACCTGGCGGCGCGTGGCCCGGGCGTTGGCAGCGGCCGAGCGCGAGCCCGAGTTGTGGGCCGATCGCTTCGAGGAGGCGCTGTCGGGCTTCAAGTTCCTGCCGGCCGGGCGGGTGATCGCCGGCGCCGGAACCGGCCGCACGGTCACGCTCTTCAACTGCTTCGTCATGGGCACGATTTCCGACGACATGTCGGGCATCTTCGAGAATGTGCGCGAGGCGGCGCTCACCATGCAGCAGGGCGGCGGCATCGGGCACGACTTCTCGACGCTGCGTCCGCTCGGGGCGCCGGTGAAGGGCGTCGGCGCCGATGCGTCGGGCCCGCTCTCCTTCATGGATGTGTGGGATGCGATGTGCCGCACCATCATGAGCGCCGGCTCGCGTCGCGGCGCCATGATGGCCACGCTGCGCTGCGACCATCCCGATGTCGAGGCCTTCGTCGAGGCCAAGCGCGATCCGGCTCGGCTGCGCATGTTCAACGTCTCGGTGCTGGTGACCGACGCCTTCATGCAGGCGGTGAAGGACGATGCCGACTGGGACCTCGTCTTCGGCGGCAAGGTCTACAAGACCGTGAAGGCGCGCGGCCTGTGGGAGCGCATCATGCGCGCCACCTACGACTGCGCCGAACCGGGCGTGATCTTCATCGATCGCGTCAACCGCCGGAACAACCTCCATTACTGCGAGACCATCCAGGCTACGAACCCGTGTGGTGAACAGCCGTTGCCGCCGTATGGCGCGTGCCTGCTGGGCTCGATCAATCTCGCCGTGCTGGTGAAGGATCCGTTCACGCAAGGGGCGCGGCTCGATCTCGAGGCGCTGGAGCGGCTGGTGCCCGTTGCCGTGCGCATGCTGGACGATGTGATCGACGTCTCGCGCTTCCCACTGCCGCAGCAGGAAAAGGAGGCCAAGGCCAAGCGGCGCATCGGGCTCGGCGTGACGGGCCTTGCCGACGCGTTGATCTTCTGCGGCGTACGGTATGGCTCGAAGCGGGCGATCGAGCTCAGCCGCGAATGGCTGGCGGCGGTGCAGCGTCTTTCCTATCTCGCCTCGGCCGATCTCGCGGCGGAGAAGGGGAGCTTTCCGCTGTTCGACCGCGCGCGCTATCTCGCCGGCGAGACGATCAAGGGGCTGCCGGAGGAGGTGCGCTCGGCGATCGGCCGCTACGGCATCCGCAATGCGCTCCTGAACTCGATCGCGCCGACCGGCACGATCTCCCTCCTGGCCGACAATGTCTCGTCCGGCATCGAGCCGGTGTTCGCCTTCGGCCATGTCCGCCATGTGCTGCAGCCGGACGGATCGCGCCGCGAGGAGAGCGTCGAGGATCACGCCTTCCGGCACTGGCGGGCGTTGAAGGGCGAGGCCGAGCCGCCGGCCGATATCTTCGTCGATGCCCAGACGCTGTCGCCCGCCGATCATCTGGCGATGCAGGCCGCGGCGCAGGATTTCGTCGACAGCTCGATCTCCAAGACCATCAATCTGCCGCGCGACATCTCCTTCGAGGCATTCAAGCACGTCTACGAGGAGGCCTATGCGCAGGGCTGCAAGGGCTGCACGACCTACCGGCCCAATGAGGTGACGGGCGCCGTGCTCGAGGTGAGGACGGCCGACTCCGTGCGCGCCATCGCCGCCGTGCCGCGCGACGGCGAGGTGGTCTACATCGCCCAGCCGCTTGCCCGGCCGGAGGATCTGCCGGGCAAGACCTACAAAATCAAATGGCCGGGCAGCGACCATGCGATCTACATCACCATCAACGACGTGATGCAGGACGGCCGTCGCCGGCCGTTCGAGATCTTCATCAACTCCAAGAACATGGAGCACTACGCCTGGACGGTGGCGCTGACGCGCATGATCTCGGCGGTGTTCCGGCGCGGCGGCGACGTCTCCTTCGTCGTCGAGGAGCTGAAGGCGGTGTTCGACCCGCGCGGCGGGCAATGGATGGAAGGCCGCTACGTGCCGTCGCTGCTGGCCGCCATCGGCGGCGTGATCGAGCGTCATCTGATCGAGATCGGTTTCCTGAGCGTGGCCGAACCGGCGCCTCTGCCGCAGCCGCCGGAACAGCGGCTGGCGCTTGCATCGGTCGGCGGCGGCGCCGTCGATGGTCCGGCGGCGGCATCGTCGCTGAAGCTCGGTCAGTGCCCCAATTGCGGGGCGGCTGCACTTACCCATCAGGAAGGCTGTGACATCTGCCTCAATTGCGGCTATTCGCGCTGCGGCTAGTTTCCGTCGAGTCCCGAGCGAGTGGAGAAATGAGGCGCACCTTGCGGCGATTGATCGTGGCGGCCCTGGTCGTGGCCGCCTGCCTGACGGCGGTGGCGGCGGATGCGCAGCCCCTGCCCAGCAGCCGAAGCGACCTGCAATTTTCGTTCTCGTCCCTGGTGAAGCGGGTCTCGCCGGCGGTGGTGAACATCTATACCGCCACGACCATGCGCGTGCAGCGCCGCCTGCCGTTTCCCTTTCCCGGCATGCCGCCCGACGGCTCGCGCGTGCAGAATTCGCTGGGCTCGGGCGTACTGGTGAAGCCCGACGGCCTGATCGTCACCAACGCCCATGTCGTGCGCGGCGCCGACCAGATCCGGGTGGTGCTTTCGGACCGGCGCGAATTCGAGGCCAAGCTGATCACGCAGGACGATCGCTACGACCTCGCGCTGCTGCGCATCGACGGCGAGGGCGAGAAGTTCCCCTTTCTCGAGTTGCGCGATTCGGACTCGATCGAGGTGGGCGATATCGTGCTCGCGATCGGCAATCCGTTCGGTCTCAACCAGACCGTGACCAGCGGCATCGTCTCCGCCGTGGCGCGCTCGGCCGGCGGCGTCAACGATTCGAGCTTCTTCATCCAGACCGACGCCGCCATCAATCCCGGCAACTCGGGTGGCGCCCTGGTGAGTCT
>DATEID010000187.1:0-2136 GCA_035279245.1 Reyranella sp. | reverse complement strand
TGCGCTCTTTTCCCTGCTCCTCTCCCCCGGTCGGGGGAGAGGTCGGGTGAGGGGGCTTCGAAGGCAGTGCGCAACCCCCTCACCTAACCTCTCCCCCGATCCGGGGAGAGGAACATGAGAGGATGCCCGGCGGCGGAGACGGGCATATGACCGCCATCCTCGACATCATCGTGCCGGTGTTCGGCATGGTCGCCGTGGGCTGGGCGATCGGCCGCACGTCTCTCATGACGCGCGAGGGGTTGCGCGGGCTCACCAACGTCACCTTCTACGCGCTGTTCCCAGCGCTCTTGTTCCGCTCGATGTCGCGCGTGCGGATCGAGGCGCTGTCGCTCGACATCCTCGTCGTCTTCTTCGGCGCGGCGCTGCTGCTCCATTTCCTGCTGATGCTGCTGGCGCGCGCCATGGGCATGCGGTTCGGCGAGCAGGCCGTGTTCGCGCTGGCCGGCACCTTCTGCAACGGCGTCGGCATCGGCATCCCCTTTGTCTCGTTCGCCTTCGGCGAGAAGGGACTGGTGCCGCTGCTCATGATCATCAGTGTCAATTCGCTGATCCTGCTCACCCTTTCCTGTCTCCTGATGGAGATGGACGGGCAGGGCGGGCAGCGGCGGAGGTTGGTGGGGCAGCTGGGCGGTGCGGCGATCAAGATCCTGAAGCATCCGGT
This sequence comes from Reyranella sp., assembly GCA_035279245.1. Taxonomy (GTDB): domain Bacteria; phylum Pseudomonadota; class Alphaproteobacteria; order Reyranellales; family Reyranellaceae; genus Reyranella. Next base: position 1,475 of record DATEID010000187.1, on the reverse strand, counting down.
GATCCCACCGATCTTCGCCGGCCTCCTGTGGTCGGAGATCACCCATCTCGTCCCGGGGCTCGGGACGCCGGTCGTGATCGACCGTGTTCTGCGGGCGCTCGCAGTCGCCGCTCCCCCCTGCGGCCTCATCATGGCCGGCGCCTCGCTCGCCCATGTCGGATTGAAGGAGCACTGGCAGCCGGCGGCCGTCGCGACCGTGGTCAAGCTCGCGGTCCTGCCGCTGCTGGTCTGGCTCGCCGGGCGCTATCTCTTCGCTCTCGATCCGCTTTGGCTCACGGTGGCGACGCTGAACGCCGCGATGCCGGCCGGTGCCAACGTCTATCTGGTGGCGCAGCTCTATCGCACCGGCGTCGGACTCGCGACCAACGTCGTGGTGCTCTCGACGGTGGCCAGCATCGTCACGCTCTCGACCGCGCTTTTGCTGCTGGGCGTGCAGCCGGGCTAGCGTAGCCCATCCCAGATCAGCGTCGCGCCGGAGATCAGCATCACGATGTCGAGCAGGTTCTGGAAGGTCGCCAGGCGCAGCCGCTCGACCAGCAGGCGCGCCGTGTAGGTGCCTGCCATCACCGCCGCCCCCGTGATCAGGCCCTTCGCGATGATGTCGGCCGGCAGGGCGCCGAGTGTGCGGAACGTCGCGGCCTTGGACAGATGCACCGCCAGCGAGCCCGCGGCCTCGGTGGCGATGAAGGCGCCCTTCGTCAGTCCGTACGCGGTGAAGAGCGGCACGCTGAGCGGTCCGGTGGAGACCACGATGCCGGCCAGGAAGCCGATGACGAAGCCTGCGACAACGAGCGTTCCGACGCCGATCCGGTAGTCACGGGCGGCAAGCCAGCGGCGGCCGGGGATCATGGCGAGGAAGAAAGCGCCGAGCACGAAATCGATGACCGCTGGCGGCAGATTGAGAAGCGTGTGTGCGCCGAGCGCCGCGCCGGGAATGCCACCCAGCGCATAGCCGGCCGTCGCGCGCCAGTCGACGAGCCGCCACCAAGCCGTGACCTTGGCGAGGTTGGACATCAGGGCGACGACGGCCATGATCGGCACGGCCTCGAGCGGACCGAAGGCGAACACCAGCACGGGCAGAAGGATGACCGTGGCGCCCGTGCCGACAATGCCGCTCACAATGCCTGCGGCGGCGCCGACGACCAGCACGAGGGCGTAGGTCAGCATGGGCAGTCAGCGAAGCGCGACACCAACAAGAAACAGACCATGCGTTCCAGCCTGCCGTGTCATTCCGAGCGCAGCGAGGAATCTTTTGTCAGCGCTGGTCAAGGATCCCTCGCTTCGCTCGGGATGACACGGCTGTGGCTGAGCGTCCGATCGCTGTTCCTTGTTACTGGCGCGCCGATGAATCAATACCCCATGTTCGCGCGCAGGTACTTCTCGGCCTGCTCGATCGGGATGCCGCGGCGCCTGGCATAGTCCTCCACCTGGTCGCGGCCGATGCGGGCCACGCCGAAATATTGCGCCTCGGGATG
>DATEID010000186.1:0-16367 GCA_035279245.1 Reyranella sp. | reverse complement strand
CCGCCTGGCTCGAGGCGCCAGTCTGGCGCTTCCTGCTGCCGCCCGGGCTGTGCGGTCGGAACGCCGTGCTGGGTCTCTGGATGCCGAGTGTGGACAAGGCCGGACGGTACTCTCCACTGACGATCGCTGCCGTGGCGCCCGCAGATTGGGCGCCACATGCCAGCGCCATGATGCCGTTCCTGGTCACGGCCGAAGAGGCGGGGCGGGACGCGCTGGAACACGATCTGTCGCCGGTCGAGCTGCTGCGGCGCATTCGAGAAAGTTTCGTCGTTCCCGATGTTCCGACATCCGGGTTGGACTTCCCTGCGAAGCGAGCCGTCTGGTGGACTGACGGCGGTCCGCGCGTGGCCTCGCGGCGCGAGCTCGGAACGGGATTGCCGGAAGGGAACCATTTCGCCGGATTGATCGACGACAAGTGGGCCATCGCCGATCCGGCCCCTGCAGCGGGCAGTTCGTGATGCCGGGAGATGGCATCGATCGGGATGTCGCTCGCTGCGGCAGGTTCCATTCCTGTGCGGCCAGCCATGCCGGCACGGCCGATCGCCTCAACGAGGATGCCTACGTCAACCGGCCCGACCTCGGCCTTTGGGCCGTGGCGGACGGCGCGGGCGGTCACGAGGCGGGAGAAGTCGCGTCGGCCGAGGTGGCGCGTCTCCTGCAGACCATCGACTCCGGCCTCTCCGGCAGCGAGATGCTCGCCGCAGTGCGGTCGCGTCTCGAGGATGTGCATGCCCGCCTGCACGTGCAGGCGGGCCAACTCGGCGGTGGCGCGATGGTCGCCACCACGGTGGTCGTCGTGCTGGCCCGCGATGATCATTTTGCATGCCTCTGGGCCGGCGACTCCCGCGCCTACCTGCTGCGCGGCCATGCGCTGACGAGGATCACCCGCGACCACACTCTGGTGCAGGCCTTGCTCGACAGCGAAGCCATCACTGAAGCGGAAGCCATCAACCATCCGCAAGCCAATGTCATCACCAGGGCGGTGGGCGATGGCACCGACGCGCTCGAGCTCGACAAACGGACCGGACGACTGATGGCCGGTGACCGGCTCCTGCTGTGCAGCGACGGCCTGAGCAAGAGCCTGCCCGAGGAGCGGCTGGGAGAGCTGCTGGGCGGTGACCAAGGGACGGGCGCCGAACGGCTCGTCATGGCGGCGCTGGCGGCCCGCGTGGTCGACAATGTCACCGCCGTCACGATCGATTTCGGCCCTGGCGATGATTCCGCCGCCGTCGAGGCGGAAAGCTTGGACGTTGGAGCTTCATCCGTGCTCGATGCGAAGTCGACGGTCGAGGCGGCCTGACGAGGCCCTTGCGCTCAGCCGATCAGAACGGCAGGGCAGCCGGCGACAACGGTGCCGCCATGCGCGCAAAGGCTGCCCAGTTGGGCGGCCGGCAGGCCGCCGATCAGCACCGTGAACGACCCGAGAGCGATCACGTCCGGCGGACCGACACAGGCCAGCATGTCGCTGACCCGGGCGGCCGGCAGGCCGCCGATCAGCACGGTCGGGCATGCCGGGCCGACGATCGGACCGCCGACATGCGGGACAAGGCCGGTGACCATCGGGCAGACATGCATGTCGGTGAGACGCGCCGCCGGCAGGCCCATCAGCCCGACTCCGCTTCGAGGCGTCCCGCGCCCCCGGCAGCAATGTCCCTGGCCGAGACCAGAAAGCGGCGCAGTCTGGCATCGCGCCGCGACGCCACCCCGCGGACCGCCGCCAGGGCGACCGCGCCGGCTACCGCCAAGCCCGTGAAATGCGGCTGCGGCGGCACTTTCGGCGCTTCCGGCGGCGCCATCGAATCGCCGCTCCAGAAAGCAGCGACGGCGGCCCACGCCTCGGGGCTGCGAAATCCTGCTTTCTCGGCCTCCTTCATGGCGGCACGCCGCAGTTCATCGGTCGGCCGGCGAACCCAGGCCTCCGCGGCTTCCCGGGCCGCCGTCTCACTCGGCTGGTCTACGGAGGCAGCAGTGTGACGCGAGCACGCGCACGCCCACCACACGGCCTCGCGCGCCGGCAGGGCGTGGGCGACGAGTCGCGCCGCCTCGACCAGTAACCCAGCCTGCTCGAGGCGGTCCAACGCCTCGACGGAATTGTCGCAGCCGGCGAGAGCGGCCATGCCCGGTGCGCCGAGTTGGAGGTGCGGCAACAGGGGCGAAAGCTCGGGCCGAAGTTTGCCGGCGCCGGTAGCGGGCATCCCAGTGGACATGGCGTCAGATGGCCTCAGTTGATCATCGTGACGCCGCCCTTCAGCGTCAGCATCGCGGTACCCTCGACGGTCACCATTGTGCCCTTCACCTCCGTCAGGGCCTGCCCGTCGATCGTGATCACCATGCCTTTCACTTCGACGCCCGTCTGCGACAAGGTCACCGAGCTCTGTCCGACCTTCAGCGTGATCGTCTGCAGCGCTTCCACGGTGATCGATCCCATATCCGCCTTGATCGAGATGTCGCCGAGCTTCACCTCGGTGCTCTGGTTGCCTTCCTTGATCGTTACGGTCTCGTTGCCCTTGACGGTGAGGGTGCGGTCGTTGTCGACGCGGAGCGTCTGGTCGTTCTCCACTTCCGTCGTCATGTCCTTCTGCGCATGCAGAAAGACCATCTCCTTGCCCTTGTTGTCGTCGAACGAAAATTCGTTGAAAGCGTCGGTGCCTCCCTTGGTCACGGAGCGGGAGCGGAAGCCGAGCTTCGTCTTCTCGTCCGCCGGGAAGATCGGCTTGTCGTTGCCGTTGTACAATCCGCCGATGACGATGGGACGGTCGGGATCTGCGTCCATAAAGGCGACCGCGACCTCCGTGCCGACGCGCGGGATGAACTGGCCGCCCCACTGATTGCCGGTCCAGGGCTGCACGACGCGCACCCACTCGCTGCTGTCGGCCGTCGCGTCCTCGCGCCAGTCCCACCAGAAGCGGATCTTGATCCGGCCCTGATCATCGGTATGGATCTCCTCTCCCGTGGCTCCAAGGACGACCGCGGTATGCAATCCCTCCATGCGCGGCCGGGCCGTGGTCATCGGCTGTCGCCAGACTACCGTATTGGCGAAGGCCGTGAAGCTGTTCGAATAGCTGCTCGGCGTCTCGCCGCGCCGGGAGCCGCTGTCGTCCTCGGCCAGATGCGTGATCTGGCGGACGACGTGCATCGTCTCCATGCCAGCCTTGTCCTGCAGCTTGAATTTGCCGCCGGCGACGAGGTTCGCCATCTCGCTTTCGGCATGGATCAGTGAAACGGAAGCCTCGGCGGCTTCCATTCGCCATTTTGCCCGATCCTTCGCCTGGGACGTGTCGCGCGTGAGCGCCGGCCAATGGAACACGGCACGGTTGGCCGTTCCGCCATGCTTGAGGATCGTGTTCTGGTCGACCTTGAGGTTCTTGCTGGGCACTTCGAAATCGTAGTCCCTCAGGCTTACCTTGCCCGGTGCGAAGGCCTCGAGTTGTCGGAACTCGGTCAGTTGATCCGCGGTGTCGCCGACTCCGAGATGGACGGTGGCTCCGGAAATGGTCGCAAAGCCGTTGTTGTCGTTTGTCACCACCAGCGTGTGGCCGTCGCTTGCATGCTCGAAGAAGTAGAACCAGCCTTCCTCTTCCATCAACCGGGTGATGAAGTGCAGCGCCGTCTCGTTGTATTGCGCCGTGGACTTGCGCTGGGCGGGCTGGGAATAGAGCCGAAACGATGCCCTGGTCACGCCGGCATCGTTCAAGATGACCTTGAGAATGTCTTCGGCGGTCTTGTTGAAGAACAATCGACAATCGCTGCGAATCGCGGCCTGGGCCAGTTGCGGCACGAGCACCATGCGATAGAGCGTATCCACCACGCCGCTCTGCTCGATGGGTCCAAACTCGGCGACGATCCCGTGGAAGTATCGGGTCGCCCTGTCGCCGTGGTTGACGGCGACGCAAGCCGGCTTGCTCAGCATGCCGCGCGCATCGATCGCGCCAGTGGCGACGGCCTCGACTTCGAAGCGGAACAGGTCGCTGATCGTCTCGTGCGCCTTCAGGCGAACCGGCATCAGCTCATGCTCGGCGCTGCTCGTCAGCGACAGCAGCGATTTCTTGTCACTGGTCATCGGGGTGCCGGGCGACGTTCAGTAGGGTGCCGCAAAAGCCGAGCCACGATGGTTCTCCTGTGGATTTCCACGCTAACCCACCTTGGGGTGGAAAGGAAACACGGTCTGCAGAAATTGACCTCTAGTCGGGCACGATCTGCAGCTGCCGCAGGATCGGCACGCGCTGCTCGATGGCGGCGTGCACGATCGATCGTACCTTGTCTCGCTTCTCCGGCACGATATCGCCGCTCAAGAGCTCGATCCACGCCGCCGCCTTGTCCTCGCGCTCGCCGGCGAGGAGGCGACCGGCGATGAACTGGACGAGCGGCGGTGCCGCGAGTCCTGTGCCGAGCCGCACCGAGGCAAGTCCACTGACGCTCCTGGCTTCGACAAGCGACTGCACACGCGCCCCAAGCACGCGATTGAGGCGATCGGCGGAGCGGGGTTGCGTGCCGTCGGCGCGCATCGTGAGCTGGCACTGGTGCGATCCCACCAGCACGCTCACGAGCTCCGCGGGATTGCTTCGCCCGGGAGCCAGCGCGAGCAGATCGCCGATCCTTGCCGGGCCACGCAAGGCCGCGGCCATCATGGTCTTCAGGGGTTCGCCCATCTCGGCCGAGCCGGCGGGCACCCGGATCTTTGTCTGCAACTCGGACGGCGCGACCACTGGCACGACGATGAGCTGCGCAAGCGCTGTGTCTCGCTCGGCATTCCGCAGACGCCGGGCGCCCCGCACAAAGACGTCGTGGCGCAATTGCCGCGGCAGGCACATGTCCTTGATCAATTCGCGCAGGATTGGATCCTTGTGGCGGTCCATCGCTGCGCGCTGCTCGGGCGTCAGCATCAGCTCGGGAAAGTTCTCCAGCGGATTGGCGGAGGCCGCCCAGTCCAGCTTGGCCTGCGCCATATCCGCGGCGACATCTGCATGGAAAGCGGGCGCCCAGTGGGTGCTCATGTATTCGTGCGACAGGTATTCGGGCGACATCTCCGCGGTCGCATCCAGGAGCTCGGATGCCAGCGGACTCTCGGTGAGGTATTTGCCGGCCGCCTCCTTGATCTCCCGCGCCAGGGCGAGTCCGGCTTGGGCCTGCAGATCGCTTCGGCCGGAAGACCGGCGGCCGGCCTCGTAGACGAGGCGTTGCAGGCCGACGGCGCCCTGCCACGCCGGAAGGGCATTGTAGCTGACATGGACAAGGGCGCCAGGCCGGGTCTTGGCGCCCAGCAGCTTCACGATGCCCGCGCGTACGTCGCTGCCGACCCAGGACCACAAGCCATGCAGGCTGACGAAGTCGGCGGCCGGAATAGAGTCGGCCATTGAGCTGCCGGCCAGTTGCGCGAGGTCCGCTTCCAGAAAGTGGATATTGTCGAGGCGCGCCGCCCGCGCGAGGCTGGCGCCGATGGCGATATGAGCCGGGTTGTAGTCGATGGCGGTAACGTGCCAGTTCGGATTCGCGGCGGCTGTTAGAAGAGCCCCGATGCCGCAGCCGCAGCCCAGTTCGAGATAGCAGGCGGCATCGTCCGGCTCGGGCAGGTCGACCGCGACATTACCGGTCAGGCAGGCCAACGCCATGCGCGCGGGCGACTGCTGGACATAGAAGCCCTCGACATAGGCGATGTCGGCCACATAACCGCCGTTCCATGACTGGGTCATGCTCGGCCTTCGACAATCTCGCCCTCGAACAGCGCGTCGTTCGCATCCAGCCGGCGGGGCATGGCCGAGGAAGTGGGCAGCCAGGTATTCCAGCCGAGCAGCGGCCCTGCCCCGTCTGTCGCCTCATCCGGGCCCGGCAGGGCCAGCAGCGGTACCGCGTCGCGCGCGAGCACGGGGTTGATAGCAAATCCGATTTCGAAGCCGACGAAGGCGCGGACGAGCGCGACCAGCTCGCGCAGCAGCGGCCGGTTCGGCAGGAGCCGCTCGAAAGAGGCGAGATCCAGCGGTCCGATCCGGAGCACGATCCGCGCCTGCTGATCCCAGGCGCGCACGCCCGCCACAGCATCCAGCCCCAACCGGCCGAAGGCCCCGACAGAGAAGCCCACCGGCAGCCGCGTGCGCTGGTCGACCGGCAAGGCCATCCAGGCGCCAGCGAACTGCTCGACTCGCACGGCACGCCCCAGCCAGTCGGAAATCAGCGCTTCGAGGCGGTCGGTCGAGCGCGGATAGGCGGAGAAGAAACCGGCGTAGTGGCGCAATGCCGAAGCGCCCGCGGGGAGGCGCTCGGCGAGGCCAGGCGTGCCGTAACCGGTCAATGCCAACAGTACATTGGCGACCGGATCGCCAGCTCGTCGATCGGACGAAAGCACGCCCACATCGGCGGCTCGATGGGGCCGATATTTCGCGCCGGCGGCGGCGAAGGCGGCGACCATGCGATGCGAGATCAGGTCCAGAAAATCCGTGAGCGAGAACGAGCGCGACCGCTGATCGGCGACCACTTCATCGGAGTAGTACCGGGGCAGCACGCCCACTGGACCTGTCAGGCCGATCAATCCGACCGTCACGCGCGGAGCGGACATCGAGCTATCCGCCTGCACATCGGTGATTTCCGCGGCAGCATAAGAAGAGCCGGCGGCGCTCGTGAAGCGCACCGCTTCGGCCGGATCGCTGCGCCGGCGATGGAAGGTCAACAGCCTTACCGCGGCGTCGAAAGCGAATCGTTGCGGCTCGGCTTTCAATCGCAACAGTGGCGCTTCACGACGCCGCCCGATGGGAAGAAGCTTCGTCACAGCAAGACCTGGCTGCCGGCCCGTGCCGGCCAGTCGGCGGCCGTCTCGGCGCGGCCGTGCAGGACCGCACGCGTTCGTACGAACGAGTTCACCGTCGCATGGAGCGCGAGGAAGCGATCGAGCACGGATGCGAGCACGTAGAGGCCGCCGGTCGACCATGCGCGATCGTCGAAGGTCAAGGTCACATCGAGCCCTCGGCAGAATCCCCCGATGCGGGCGCCGGGGCCGCGCAGTCCCGGAATGCGAGCCGTGCCGGGCGTCGACGTGACGCTGAGCAATGCGCGGATCGCGGCGCGCGACTCCGTCGAATCCCGGCAATCATAGAGGCGGAGAACCTCCCGCAAGGCATCCGCCGCAGCTTCTCCGCCGACCACGCTGAGGTGCCCCAGCGACAGATGCGAGATGAGACGCCAGAACCGGCCTTCCTGCTGCGGCAGGCGCAGCGTGGGAGTCGGCGCCGTGAGACACGTGAGGCCAGTGACGGCCGCGGCGCCTTCCACCAACCGCAGCGTCGGCCGTCCGCCTCCGAACGGCAGAAGCGACGGCAGGTCACGGTTGCAGCACAAGGCCTCGATCGAGAGGATGCCGTCGGTTTCACGATCGGGATCGAAGCTCGCGTCGTGCGGCAGCAGATAGACGTCGGTGCCGCGAATGCCGCCGGTGGTCTCCCGGCGAGCGATGCCATAGAAGCCCACCGTCGGCTCCTCGACTGTGCTGCTGGCATGGCTGCGCGTCAGGCGATGGAAGGGCTGCCAAGTCCGGAATTCGCCGCCCGGCAGGCTTTCGCGCACGCGCTCGACGGACCAGATCTCCAGGCTGGCGGGACGCCGGACATCCGGCTCGATACGATATTCGATGCTCGTGTGGTCGAGGGGCATCGGCTCGCAGCGCTGCTCGAAGAGATTGACGATGGGCGTGCAGCCCAGCACCAGGCTTCCCATCTGGACGGATCGTTCGAGATCCGGGACCGCGCGATCGAAGTAAACGAAGATGTCCATGCGATTGCCAGCCGAGACGAGGGTCTTGGCATCGAGGCGGCAAAAGTCGACGAAGAGGAACTTCTCGCGCGCGGCAAAGTACTCGCTGAGCAGGCGAAAGCCCGAAAACGAGCGCGCCGGCCAAGGAAAAAGCGCCTCCTCCGGTGCAAAGCCCACCGCCTGGAGAACGTCCGGCGGCAGAATCACCGGCCGCGCGTCGCTATGATCGTCGGCAAGGGCGACCGAGACCGTATGCGCCAGTAGCAGTTCGAGCAGCGCACAGCCCTGCTCGCCGGGGAGAAAGAAACGCAGGCGGTCGAGGCCGAGCTCGGTGAAAGTCATGGCCGGATTGGCGCAACGCAACCCGATACGCAGGCACGACATGGCCCCGACCGCTGCCGGATTGGGCGGCGCCGCAAGCGGCATGCCCGACAGTCGCACGGTCTCGACCTCGACCGGCCAAAGCGTCAGGGGATAGGCCGTGCGAAAGAGACACGGCTCACCGCCGACCGGTTCGGTCTCGACAGCGAGGCCGGCCGGCAGCCGGGCGGGCCCCGGCATTCCGGGATCGGCTGCGAACCGGGTGATCGCCACCGACGGCATAGGCGCGAGATAGTGTGGATAGAGTACCGAGAGCAGCGCATCGGTGAGTTCGGGGAACTCGTCGTCGAGCCGATGCTGCACGCGCGCGCCGAGGAAGGCCACTCCCTCGAGCAGGCGGGCAACGTGCGGATCGTCGACCGTATCCTTTGTCAGCCGTAGGCGCCCGGCGATCTTGGGATGGCGCTCGGCGAATTCCCCGGCCAACCCGCGCAACGCTTCGAGTTCCCTATTGAAATAGGCAAGCAAGGCGTCGGACACCGGTCATGCCTCCTTTTCGAGGATGGTCACGTTCTTGGTGATGAGATCGACAACCGTGTCGAAAGCGATCGGTTCGGGCGCCGGCTCGGCCCGCAGCAGGGCATCGATCCGCATGCGCAATGTGCCGCTCGCCTTGTCGGCCGTCTCCGTCAGCGTGACCTTGAGGTCGACGATGCGCGGCTCGAAGCGGCGGATGCAGCTCTCGATGAGCCGGCGCAGCTCTTCGCGCCGGCGCGGCTCGTTGAAGGCGACCGAGGCGAAGTCCGGAAGCCCGAAACCGACCAGGGAACGGTCGAGCTGGGCCAAGCCAGGATCCCATGACTGCCATCGCCGGCGAGTGTTCAGCAACTCCTCGAGGTCGCGGCAGATGCTGGTCCTTAGCCTATCCATCGTGGCTGCTGCGGACAGAGGACGATCAGACGTTTCCGCGGGGTCGGCGTCGACCAGCCGGTCGAGCAGGGGAAGCTGCGGCCTTCCGGCCCGCGTGACGCCCGGGCCATCCGCCGCAGGATGCCGTCGGACGTCGCTCATGGCGCCGCTCCGAAGCTCAGCTTGTCCATCTCGCGCCAGGTCAGCGCCTCGTCGCCGACCAGCAGCGTCACCGCACCAAGGCCGCGCGTCGGCCCCTCTTCCGCGCTCTGCTGCCAGTCGGTGGCACGGCCCAGACGCAAGGCGTCGGTCAGCGCTGCCGCCTCGACCGCGACAGGCGGATAGATCAGGGGAAGATACACATCGCCTTCCGGCCCTTCCTTGATCCGCATGGTGGCCCGGCGCCAGAAAAGATCACGCGGCCGCTTCATCGGATGAAGTTCGAGCGCTGTCACCCGCTCGGGGGCAATCCAGAAATACTTGCCGGTCGTGGTGATCACTTCGAAGCAGCTTGCCAGCAAATCGTCGATGTCCCGCACATCGTCGAATGTCTGTTCGCCGACCCGGCCGTTCGGGTGGATCCGCGCTTCCTCGGCCTGGGCGGCGAGCTTGCCGGCCTCGCGCGCATCGCCGTTGCGCAGCGCCACGATCGCGGCCAGGGAAAGGCCGTGGGCAGCGGTGGGCTCGCCGACAAACTCGGGAACTCGACCATCGCTGAACAACTGTCGCCTTGCCGTCTCGCCGCGCAGCAACTGGCGGAATTCGGCCGCTACAAGAGCGGCCGTCGGGTCGAGTTCCGCACAGGCATCGAGGACGAGATCGGCCCGCTCGATATTGCCAGCAAAGAGCAACAGCTCGGCCAGAAGTATCCGGGCGCCGATATCGGCCGGCCTCTTGCGCACGGCCGCGGTGGCGGCCGTCACTGCGTCGGCCAGATTCCCGTCCCGGAACAATCGGCCGACATCGGCGGAGGCTTGCGTCGTGGAGGGCGAAGGCGACATCGATTCTCCTGAGCGGCAACGGTCAGCCGGTCGGCGCGGCAAGCTCGGTGGCGAGGTGGAACGTGGCCGAAATATCGTCGAGTTGATAGTGCGGCCGCAGATGCATCGTACATCCGAACACGCCGGGCCTCCCCGGCCGCTCGAAGACCTGTACGGCACCCTCGACCAGAGGGAACCGTGCCCGCAGATCGCCCGTGCTGTTGACGTTGGCGTCGACGTAGTCCTGCAGCCAGCGATTGAGCTGTCGCTCGATCTCGTCGGCGGTGCGGAAGGCGCCCACCATGTCCCGCCCGATCACCTTGAGAAGGTGCGCGAAACGGGCGGCGCAGAGCATGGAGTTGATTTGTGCCGACAGACGTGCATTCGCTTCGGCCGCCGCGGCCGACGCCCCGGAATAGCTCGCCGGGGCCTGCATGCTGCGCGAGGAGCCGAACACCATGTCGGGGCCGAACGGCAGGATGCCGACCGGCATCAGCCCGGCCTCGACCAGTGCGTGTTCCTGTTGATGGCTGAACTGGTATTCGACCGCGCGGCGCGGCCAGGCGAGCGGCGGGCCGCTGACAAACGGTTCGGCGGGAAGATCGGTGACCAAGCCGCCGCCGACGCGGTCGATTTCCACGCCGCGCACGTCGGCCGGCCAGTTGTTGTCGGCGAAAGCGCGAGCGGCGCAGGCGGCGAAGGCGTAGGCGGCGCTCATCCAGACGCGGGTGCCTGCGGTTGGGCTGTGTTCGTGGTAGCGGAAGCCATCGACGCGGCTGGGATCGTCGGCCCAGGGATGGCGCGCCAGCAGCCGGGGCAACGTAACGGCTACGAAGCGCATGTCGGCGCGCCCGGCAAGGCTACGCCAACGCATGTGGTCGGGCCCGCGAAGCGGAGCCGCAATGTCGCGCACGCCGTCGAGATCGGCAAACGAATCGACTTCCAGCACATGCGGGTCGAGCGCCAGCACGACCGGCATGAACGCTGCGGCGGCAATTGCCGAGAGTTGCACCAGACCGCCGATGTCGTCGGTCGTCGCCTCCGGGCCTATGCGATGCCGCAGCGCATGGTCGATCACCATGAGGCCATAGGGCTCGCCCCCCGGCATGCCGAACTCGTCCTCGTAGAGTCGCCGGAAAGTGACGCTCTGGTCGAACTCCAGGGTCCGTTCCAGGTCACGGCAAAGTTCGGCCCACGAGATCGGCAGCAGCCGCACCTTGATGCGACGCCCGGGCTCGACGCCGGAGACCAGCCAGCAGAGGCCGCGCCAGCGTCCCTCGAGGGCGAGGAGCCGTGGCGCATGCAGCACGGCGTCGAGCTGCTCGCCCAGAGCGCGATCGATTTCGGCGATGTCTCGGTCGAGCGCTTCGCGCAGCGAGCCTGTTACGAGGAGATCGGCCAGCGCCTCTCCGAACCACCCTTGTAAAGCGTCCGCGACACCTAGGCCACCATGCAGGAACGCAGCCAGCTCGGCCGACGAGTCGGCATGCCGGTCGCCGAAAAATCGACCGGTCAACACCGCTTCTCGCAGCGGCGGGGTCGCCGAGTGCGTCCGTCGATCTGCCGCCAAGCCAGGCTCGGCGGTCGTCGGTGGGGTGCTCATTTCATCGCCGTTCATGCTTCGCTGACGGCGGAAGGTCGGCCAGTAGCCCGCCGGGTCAGGAGAGCTGAGGGATGCTGGCCACCATCCGCAGACTCGTGGTCAGCTCCTCCATTTGCAGCCAGGGCCGCAGATACGCGACGGCGTTGTAGGAACCGGGCTTGCCGGGGATGGCCTTCACCTCGACCTTGGCCTCGCGCAACGGGAAGCGAGCCTTCATGTCTTCGCCGGCATCCTCGTTTGGGTTGACGTAGTTCTGGATCCAACGGTTGAGCCAGGTTTCGACGTTGCCGGCCTCCATGAAGCTGCCGATCTTGTCGCGCGCCATCACCTTCAGATAGTGGGCGAAGCGGCTGCTCGCCATGATGTACGGCAGCCGGGCGGAAATGGCGGCGTTGGCCGTGGCCTCCGGGCGATCGTATTTCTTCGGCTTCTGCACCGTCTGGCCGCCGAAGAACACCGCATAGTCCGTATTCTTGTAGTGGCACAGCGGCAGGAAACCCTGGTTCGACAATTCGAACTCGCGCCGGTCGGTAATGCCGATCTCGGTCGGGCACTTCGTGTCGATATCGCCGTCATCCGAGGCGAAGGTGTGGGTCGGCAGGTTCTCCACCTTGCCGCCGGCTTCGGCACCGCGGATGGAGGTGCAGAAGCCGTAGCGGGCGAAGGCGTCGGTGAGCCGCGCGCCCATGACGTAGGCGGCGTTGGACCAGCAATAGGAATCGTGCTCCATCGGCCGACCCTTGCCGTCGGCGCCCACGGGAGCCTCCTCGTAGCCGAATTCCTCCACGGGCTTCGTGCCCTTGCCGTAAGGCAAGCGGGCGATGACGCGCGGCATGACCAGGCTGACGAAGCGCGCATCCTCGCTGTCACGGAAGCTGCGCCACTTGGCGAACTCGGCCGTGTCGAAGATCTTGGCGAGGTCGCGCGGCTTGGACAGCTCCGTCCACGAATCGAAGCCGAACAGCCCGGCGGCCGCGGCCGTGATGAAGGGGGCGAACGCGCCGGCGGCTATGTTCGACATCAACCGCAACGTCTCGAGATCGTCGGGATGATTGGTCCATTCGTAGTCGCCGATCAACGCCCCGTAGGGTTCGCCGCCCGGCGTGCCGAACTCGTTCTCGTAGATCTTCTTGAAGAGCTGGCTCTGGTCGAATTCTATGGCCCTGCTGAGGTCGCGGCCCAGCTCGCGTTTGCTGATGTTCAGGACACGCAGCTTCAGCGCCGTGCCGGTCTCGGAGTTCTGCACCAGGTAGTGCAGGCCCCGCCAACTGCCCTCCAGCTTGAGAAATTTGGGATCGTGCATGATCGCATTGAGCTGCGCCGACATCTTGGCGTCGATCTCGGTGATCGCCTTGTCGATCGTGCGCGTCAGATTGCGATCGAAGGTGACCGTGCCGGCCAGCGCCTGCTCGACGAGGGTCTTGACGAGCTCCTGCGCACGATCGGGTTGCGTCTGCTTGGTGTTGGCGATGATCTGGTCGAGCAGACCGGGCGCCGCCTCGACTGTCGTCGCGGTGGCAGCGTCAGACTGTCGGATGCTCTCAGCCATGGCTCAGCCCTCCGTCTTCTTGATGCCAAGCTCGCCCGACAATGACTTGAGGTCATCCTGCGAGCGCAGCACCTGTTCCAGCAGGTTCTCCAGTTCCTGGGATCGATCGGCCTTGCTCATCAGGTCGCGCAGCTTCTCGCGCGTTTGCAGCAAAGCCTGGAGCGCGGGGACCTGGGCGACGACGCGCGCCGGCTCGAAGTCCTCCATCGAGCTGAATTTCAGGTCGACGGCCATCTGCGTGCCGTCGTCGGCGAGCTTATTGTCGACCTTGAGCTTCAGGCCGGGCGCCATGCTCGCCATTACTTCGTTGAAGTTGTCGCGGTCGATTTGCGTGAACTTGCGATCCGCGAGCGGTTTCAACGGCGTCGTAGGGTCGCCCGAGAAGTCGCCCATGACACCCATCACGAACGGCAGTTCGCGCGCGACTTGGGCACCTTCGGTCTCGACCTCGTAGGTGATGTGAACTCGGGGTTTCCGCACACGATTCAACTTATCGTGGATGCTGGAACTCATGGCACAGAACCTCCCTGTTGCAGGCTACTCCGGACAGCGATCCCCTCGACCACCGGGCTTGTCTCCGGTGTCGACTACAGATCCCGCCGCGCCGGCTTCCCCCGGCCCCGTCAATCAATTCGTACGCTGCGCAAATAAATTCTGCCACGTGGCTTAAACCCCCAAAGAGCGTCCTGACGCCTTTGACACTGCAACGCGACCGCGCTGACTGTATCATAGCGCATCAGTTCGCGGGTGGCTGCAGAATGATTCCGGAACTCGAGAAGGCCGATTTCGAGGCGATCTTGGCGCCGTTGCCCGGCGACCAGCCGACGGGGGTCGACCTCCGTCAGGACTACACGCCAACCTCGATCTACTTTCGCCTGCGAGACGCCCGCGCGTCGGCGCGCGATGCCGAGCGGCAGGCCGAGACGCAAGGCGAGGAGGCGCCGGTGGCGCCCTGGCGGCCGGTCGCGACGCTCGCGGTCGAGGCCTTGAAGGCCAGCTCAAAGGATCTCGAGGTCGCGACCTGGCTTACCGAGGCGCTGGTCCGGATTGCCGGCCTTCCCGGGTTGATGGCGGGAGCATCGGTGATCGCCGGACTTGCCGAACGTCACTGGGACGGCCTGTTTCCGATGCCGGACGAGCAGGGCATGGAGACCCGGCTCGCTGCGGTTGCCGGCCTTTCCGGCCAAGGAGCCGACGGCACGCTGATGCAGCCTTTGCGGAAGTCCATCCTGTTTCTGCGGCCGGACGGGTCGCCGTTCAGCCTCTGGCAGTATCAGGCGACGCTCGACCTCGCCGCCATAAGCGACCCCGCAAGACGCGCTCAGCGTATCGAGGCCGGTGTCGTGCCATTCGAAGAGGTCGAGAAGGAGGCGCGGCTGGCCGGCGATGGCCATTGGTCTACACAGCGGGACATGGCGGTCGAGGCCATTGCGTCCTGGAAGGAGATGGAACGTGTGCTCGATGAAAAGGCCGGTTCGGCCAGTCCCTCGGGCAATCGGGTGCGGGAACTGCTCGAACGCGTGCTGGATATTTGCCGCCGGTTTGCGCCGCAGGGTGCGGTCTCCGCATCCGAGATGCCCGCGGACGCCGCGGCTGCATCCGGCGACGGTGCGGCTCCCATGACAGTGTCGACGGCCATATCCGGACGCGAGCAGGCGCTGCGGCAACTGGCCGAGGTCGCGGCCTGGTTCAAGCTCAATGAGCCGAACTCGCCCGTCGGCTTCACCCTGGACGAGGCCGCGCGACGGGCGCGACTGGCGTGGCCGGAACTCGTCGCGGAATTGGTCTCCGATGAGACCGCCCGCCAAGCGCTGCTCACAAGTGCGGGTATGAAGCGGCCCGACGAGCAACAGCAATAGCAGGCCCGGCGCGCCGTCGCAGGCTTTGACCGTCAGCTCGTCTTCATGCCCAGCAGATCGTAGCTGACGACATCGCCCTTCTTGATCTGCCCCGAGATGTCGAGCGGCGTTGGCGTCACCATGATGTTGGTGAAGTTGAGCGAAATGCTTTCGGTCGGATTGTCGCCGCTCGAACTCAGGGAATAGCCGCTGATTCCGCAATCCTTGAGCTCGTAGGTAAGGAATGTCTCGACCTTGTTCTTGGTGGTCGTGGTCATCTTGATCTCGACCTTCGTGTCGAAATTCCCAGCCACCGAGTCCTGGTAGAGCTTGGCGGAGGAGGTATCGAACGTCTTGGTGATGACGATTTCGCTGATGCTCGGCGCCGAGCTCTCGCGTTGCGCGCCACCGGCGCCGCTGCTGACTCCTCGTCCCACTCCGAACTGAAACGAGTGCAGCTCGATCCAGTTCTTGAAACCCTCTGTCGTTACGTTGCCATTGATGGCGCCGAATTTCATGTAGATTGCCACGGCCAGCCTCCAGCTTCAGAAGCATCCAGACACTAACAACAACTTTGCGGTCTGTTAATCGTGAAGGAGAACAACCCGTCCGGCTCGACCGCGGCGTGAATGCTGCGGATCGCTTCTCCGTCGGCCAGCCGGGCGAGCACCTCGGCCGACAGCTCGGGCAAAAGGGTGCGGGTGAGGATGTTCTCGACGTTGCGTGCCCCGGAGCTGCTCTCGGTGCAGCGCGCGGCGATCCTGTCGACAAGATCCGGTCCCCACTCGAACGTCGCGCGATAGGTGTCGAGGACGCGCGTGCGAATCCGCTCGAGCTGCATGCCCACGATTCGGCGGATTATCGCGTCGGGCAGGGGGAAATACGGCACCAGCGTCACCCGGCCGAGGAAGGCCGGCTTGAAGAACTTCATCAGCTCCGGCCGCAGGGCTTCGGCAAGTCCGGCGGCGTCCGGCGCGGTCTCGGGATCGGCGAACAGCTTGGTGATCAGGTCCGTGCCTGCATTGCTCGTCATGATGATGACGGTGTTCCTGAAATCGATGTCGCGGCCTTCGCCATCCTTCATGTTGCCCTTGTCGAACACCGAGTAGAACACGTCCTGGACGCCGGAGTGGGCTTTCTCCATCTCGTCCAGGAGCACCACGCTGTAGGGCCGGCGCCGGACCGCCTCGGTCAGCACGCCGCCTTCGCCATAGCCGACATAGCCCGGCGGACTTCCCATCAGCAGGCTGACTTTGTGCTCCTCCTTGAACTCCGCCATGTTGATGGTCGTCACGTTCTGCTCGCCGCCATAAAGGAGCTGGGCGAGCGTGAGAGCCGTTTCCGTCTTGCCGACTCCCGACGTGCCCACAAGCAGGAAGACGCCGATTGGCCGACGCGCATCGGTGAGACCTGCCCGGCTGGTACGGATC
>DATEID010000185.1:0-8426 GCA_035279245.1 Reyranella sp. | reverse complement strand
CCTCGGCCGTCCGGCCTCGGCACGCATCGACGACCGCGAAGCGACGATCTTCCTCGCCTTCGACATCGTGCAGCTTGCCGTGCTGCTCTATCTGACCGGCGGCCTCACCAACCCGTTTTCGCTGCTCCTGCGCGAGCGCCGCCTGCGCCGCCGCCAGCGCATCGCTCATCTGGCGCGCCTCCTCTGCGAGTCGCCAGCCGTAGAGCGTGATCAGCAGCGTGGTGAGCGAGAGACCTGCCCAAAATCCCGCCTGGTAGATCTCCGGCAGCTCCGGCGCAACGCCGAGCCACGGCAATGGCTGATGAACCAGGGCGAGCACGGCGATGCTGGCGATGGTGAGCAGCGTAAGCGCGATGTTGCTGGCAAGCGACAGGATGGTGGCGCCGATCGCGACCGGTGCCAGCAGCAGCAACGCGAAGGGGTTGGTGAGACCGCCGGTGAGATAGAGCAGCACCGCAAGCTGCACGATGTCGAAGGCGAGGAAGATCGTCGCCTCGCGGTCGTCGATGCGCACCGAGGCGGGTCGGCCCAGACTGACGGCAAGGTTGAGCAGCGCTGACAGTGCTATCGCACCCCCGACCGGCAGCAACGGCATGCTGAAGCCCAGGCCCCAATGGACGACCGCGGCCGTGAAGAGTTGTCCGGCGACGGCGGCCCAGCGAATCAAGACCAAAGCACGCAGCCGCACGCCGCCGCGCGGCGGCAGCATCGGACTGGCGGCGGCGAGCGGTGCCCTGTCTGCCGGCGACGACGAGGTGCCGGAGGACGCCGCCATTCGCTACTCCTCGACCATCAGATGCTTGCGATGCACCGTTATGAAAAGCGGGATCTTGCGCTGCTTGCTGCGATCGGGCGGTTCCTTAACGAGACGGCCGATCTCGCCCAGGATCAGGCCGGTGATGGTCGGCAGCGGCAGCTCGCGCGCCTCGTCGAGCCTCACCCAGCGTATGTCGCCCATCTCGCTCGAATGACGAATCTCGCCGCTGGCATCCTCGGCGCGCGCCATGAAGAAGCGCGCATTGAAACGGCGCGGCCGGCCGGGGGGCGTCACCGCACGCGCGATCAGGTCGAGACAATCGAGCGCTGGCGCCATGCCCTTGTCCAAGAAGCCGTGCCAATGCTCGCCATAATCCTTCCTCGGTGCGCCGTTCTCGAGCGGCTTGCCCAGGATCAGGCCAGTCTCCTCGAAAGTCTCGCGCACCGCTGCGACGCCCAATGCCTGCGCCCGTCGCGGCGACGCCGCCTTGAGAAGCCGTGCCTTGACATGGCGGTCGAGCGGCGTGGCGATCGGCACATGGGCGTCGGCCAGATCGACCCGGCCGCCGGGGAACACGTAGCGATTGGGCATGAAGGCATGCTTGGCATCGCGGCAACCCATCAGCACTTCGGGCACCCTGCCCTTCATGCGCACCAGGATCAGCGTCGCCGCATCGCGAGGCCGCATGTACGGATATTTCTGGTCGACTTTCTCGACCGGACGTTCGCTGCCCGGCTTCAGAGTCGGAGCCGCATGATCATAGCCTTTGTCCGTGCCGCGCACGACGGCGCCGGCGGGTATCGCTCTGTTGGTCATGGAGATGACGATAATTTGTCATCCCGAGCGAAGCGAGGGATCTTTGCCGATCGACAAAAGATCCCTTGCTCGCTTCGCTCGGGATGACACGGCAGCGCGCCACAGGCCTATCCGTCAGAAGGACCAGCTCACCGGCGTGTCGGGTCGGAACACGACGATGCTCTTGTTGCCGCCCGGGACCTCGACTCGTTCGGGTGCATCGAGCGGCCGGGCCTGAAGAGTGATCCGTTCCTCGTTGATCGGAAGGCCATAGAAGCGTGGGCCATTCACGGAGGCGAAGGCTTCGAGCTTGTCGAGCGCCTCCTCTTCGGCGAAGACCTGCGCATAGACCTGCATCGCGACCGGCGCATTGAAGACGCCGGCGCAGCCGCAGGCACACTCCTTCGTATCGGCGGTGTGGGGCGCCGTATCGGTACCGAGGAAGAACGCAGGATGGCCGGAGGTGGCGGCACGCCGCAAAGCGAGACGGTGCTCCTCGCGCTTGGCGATCGGCAGGCAGTAGAAGTGCGGACGGATGCCGCCCTTGAAGATCGCATTGCGATTGTAGCTGAGATGATGCGGCGTGATGGTGCCGCCCAGCCGACCGGGATGGGCCTCGACGAATTGCACCCCCTCGCGCGTCGTGATGTGCTCCAGCACGACCTTGAGGCCTCGATGGCGTTCGAGCAGCGGCGCCAGCACCTTTTCGAGGAACACCGCCTCGCGGTCGAAGATATCGACCTCGGAATCGGTCACCTCGCCATGGACGAGGAGCGGCATGCCCGCCTTTTCCATGGCTTCCAACGCCTTGCTAATCCTTTGCACCGAGGTGACACCGTGGGCGGAGTTCGTCGTGGCGTGGGCGGGATAGAGCTTGGCCGCTACCCAGACGCCCTCGTCCTTACCGCGCACGAGCTCGGCCGGATCGGCGTCGTCTGTCAGATAGCAGGTCATCAACGGCTCGAAGGCAAGGCCGGCCGGAACCGCTCTGCGAATGCGGTCGCGATAGGCTGCCGCTTCGGCGACATTCGTCACCGGCGGCACGAGATTCGGCATGATGATGCCGCGCGCGAACTGCCGGGCGGTATGGACTGCACAGGCGGCCAGCAGGGGGCCGTCGCGCAAGTGAACATGCCAGTCGTCGGGACGGCGAATCGAGAGTGTCGGAGGCGCGGTCATCGCCGCTTTCTACGCTTGCTCCGCGGCCCGCTCCAATGTTGATTGCGGGCATGACCGATCTGAAAGAGGCCATCGTCTTCGCCGAAGCCGCCGAATCCAAATGGCCGCGCAGCATGCGTATGCCGGACGGGCAATTCGTGATGACCTACGATTCCGGCGAGAGGCCGCCGGACAACGAGGTCCTGGGCCCAGTCACGCCGCGCGGCGCCGCCTCGGGCATCGTCTACCGAGGCGGCAAGGTTCTGGCCGAATGGGGCGATACCACGCGGGCGGACATGACCTTCAGCGTCGCCAAGAGCTTCCTGTCGCTGCTTGCCGGCCTGGCACTCGGTGACGGCCTGATCGGCAGCCTCGACGCCAGGGTTGCCGAGACCGCGCTCGACGATGGTTTCGCGAGCGAGCAGAACAAGGACATTACCTGGCGGCATCTCCTCACGCAGACCAGCGAATGGGAGGGCACGCTGTTCGGCAAGGAAGACCGCATCGACCATAATCGCGTCGTCGGCCTCGCCGTGGCCGAGGCGCCCAAGGGCACGCGGCGCCAGCTCCGCAAACCGGGCACCTTCTACGAATACAACGATGTCCGGGTGAACCGGCTCAGCCTTTCGCTGCTGCAGGTCTTCAAGGAACCGCTGCCCTCGGTCCTGAAGCGGCGCATCATGGACCCGATCGGCGCTTCCTCGGGCTGGCGATGGGACGGCTATCGCAACTCGACCGTCACGATCGACGGCAAGCCGACGGTCTCCGTGCCGGGCGGCGGCCACTGGGGCGGCGGCATCGTGATCTCCGCCCGCGACCTCGCGCTGGTCGGTCTGCTGGTGGCGCAAGGCGGCGTCTGGAACGGCGCGCAGATCCTGCCGAAGGGCTGGACCGATGAACTAGTGCGACCCTGTCCCGTGGCGCCGTTCTACGGTCTGCTGTGGTGGCTCAACACCGACCGACGCCAGTTCGCCGCGGCATCGGAGCGAAGCTACTTCGCGCTGGGCTGGGGCAGCCATATCGTCTGGATCGATCCCGACCACGACCTCGTGACCGTGTTGCGCTGGATCGACCGCAAGCAGGCACCTGGCTTCGTCGAACGTCTCCTGGCTGCGATCGCGAAATGAGCCTCGACTATTCCGCCGTCCCGCGCATGCCGGACGGCCGCACGGCGCTCGAGCATATCGAGGCGATCGCCGCTCTGTCCCAGGCCGTGCGCGTGCCCACGGGCAATGGCGGCCAAATGATGTGGCACATCTGGGGCGCCGGCTCGGGCAAGCCCGCTTTGCTGCTGTTCCACGGCGGCTCGGGATCGTGGATCCACTGGATCCGCAACGTCGCGCCGCTCTCGCAACACTACACCGTCTACGCAGCCGACCTGCCCGGCCTTGGCGACAGCGATCCGCCCGACGATGTGCGCGACATCTGGTCGGTCACCAAGTGCGTCAGGATGGCGGTCGACGCGGTCCTGCCCCAGGGCCAGCCGTTCCGGCTCACCGGCTTCTCGTTCGGTGGCATGGTGTCGGGTCATCTCGCGACCCTGATGCCCGAGCGCATCGAACGCATCGTCCTCGTCGGCGCCGGCGGACTGAAGGCGACGCGCAAGCCGGGACCCAAGCTGCACAAGCTCCTGCCCGAGATGCCAGCGCAAACGCTCGCCGACGAGGCGCGCCGCAACCTCGAGATCCTGATGCTGCACGATCCGGCCAAGGTCGACGGCGTCGCCATCCACATGCAGATCCTGAACACCACGCGCGCCAAGACGCGCAGCCGCGACATGGGCATCGCCGGTGCGCTGAGCACCGTGCTTCCCCAGGTGCGCACGCCGCTCACCGGCATCTGGGGCGAGTTCGATTCGACCACTTACCCTTATATCCAGGAACGCATCGACCTGTTCCGTGCCGTGCAGCCTGAGTTCGAAATGAATGTCATTGCCGGCGCCGGCCATTGGGTTGCCTACGAAGCAGCCGAGGCGTTCAATGCCAAATTGATCGAGGTCCTCGCCCGTTAGCTGGAGCCCGTGATGAAGACAGAAGTCACCGAGATCGCCGACAGGATATACCGGCTGTCCACGTTCGTGCCGGCAGTCGGGCCGAACGGGCTGGCGTTCAATCAATTCCTGATCGACGCCGACCAGCCGATGCTGTTCCACTACGGCCAGCGCTCGCTTTTCCCTCTGGTGTCCGAGGCCGTGAAGAGCGTGATCCCGCTCGCGAAGCTGCGCTGGACGACTTGCAGTCATGTCGAGGCGGACGAAAGCGGCGCCCTCAACCAGTGGCTGACCGCCGCCCCCAACGCCACGCCGGCGCACGGCCAGGTCGGCTGCAACATCTGGCTCACCGACATGGCCGACCGCAAGCCGCGCGCGCTGAAGAACGACGAGACCGTCGATCTCGGCGGCAAGAAGGTCCGCTGGCTCGACACGCCGCACGTACCACACAACTGGGACGCTGGCCTCCTCTACGAGGAGACCACGGGCACGCTCTTCAGCAGCGATCTCTTTACCCAGGGCGGCGCCGGCCCCGCGACCACCGATTCCGACATCGTTGCGCCTGCCATTGCGACGGAGAAGGCCGTTCCCTTCATGCCGGCGACACCGCAGGCCGCGCCGACGCTCCGCCGGCTGGCCGCACTCGCGCCCCGGACCATCGCACTGATGCACGGCCCCGCGTACACCGGCGACGGTGCGGCGGCGCTCAATGCCCTGGCCGACTATTACGCCGCCAAGGCGGGTTAGCGACGAAGATTGCGCCATTGGAGTTGCTCACCGGCGTCGCCGACCGTCGGGAATGAAACGGGTACGTCACGGTGAGGTCGTGTCATCCCGAGCGCAGCGCCTGCCCTGAGCGAAGCCGAAGGGAGGGATCTTTGATCGGCGCTGCTAAAGATCCCTCGCTACGCTCGGGATGACACCACAGTCGTTGGACGTCTGATCTTGTTTGTTGTTGGTGGCACGCTCCCTGACCGCTCATGGGAGCGCGCAATTCCAGTTGCGCTTACCCTAACGATCGGGACCGGACCTGAGGCCGAGCGAGGCGAGGTAGCTCCAGCGGATCGTTCCCTGGGCGAGCGGAAGGCCGGCGAGATACTGGGCGATGGCGCGGTCGACGAGTGCGGCGGGCGGCTTGTCGCGCCGCTTGCCGTCGGCGAAGGCGACGATCTCGTTCCAGCCCTCGGGACGCGGGATCGAGACGACCGTGGAAGGCGTGTCGAGGTTCTTGTAGGTCCAGAACGACCAGCCGATATCGTGCGCCTCGTGCAGCTTGCGGAAGGCCTCGTTCCATTGGTCGGTGAGCTCGCCGGTCTCGCCCAGGAACAGCGGGACGTTGTAGCGGTTGGAAAAATTGAGATGCCGCTGGATCGAGTCGCGCTTCGTGCTGGCCCAGAACGAATGGTACGTGTAGGCGAGGTTGGGCGCGAAGGGCGGACCGAACATGGCGAAGCTCGAGCTCCACTGTCCGCCGGCAAGGAAGACGATCCGTCCCGGATCGACCGCACGAATGGCCGCGGTCAGCCGCTTGTAGAACGGTTCGAGCCGTGGATTGAGCGTCGCCGTGTCGTGATAGGGCGCGATCGGCTCGTTCAGGAGATCGTAGCCAAGGATCGTCGGATCGCCGGCATAGACCTGGGCGATGGCGCGCCAGAGCTTCACCGTGAGATCGCGGTCGCGCGGCACGTAGAACATTAGCGGATAGCCCGGCCCGTCATCGTGATTGATCCCTGTCTGCCCACCGGGCGCGGCGTGCAAGTCGAGGATGACGTAGAGCCCGGCCTCGCGCGCCCAACCGATCATGCGGTCGAGCAGCGTCCAGCCCGGACCGGCCAACGCGCCGTCCTCGGTCATGAACAATCCATAGTGCAGCGGGACGCGCACGACATTGAAGCCGACCGACTTGATGAAATCGATGTCTTGGCGGGCGATGTAGCGATCGCGGAACTTCGCCCAGAAGATCTCCGCTTCAACCGGTCCCAGCAGGCGCTCGAAGGCGTCGTAGATTTGGCGCGGCGCCTTGGCGACCTCGAACTTGAACATATAGCCTTCGGGCATCAGCCAGTTACCGAGATTGATGCCCTTGAGATGCAGCTCGCGCCCGTCGGGGGCGATGAAATGCTTGCCGTCGATGCGGACGAGGTCCTGCGCAAGAGCCGGCATGCAAAGGCCGAGCAGGATCGCGACGATTGCCGATACGAGACGCATGACGCGAGTCTAGCAGACGAATAAGGTCGGACCGATGATTCTCGCCGCCTTGCTCCTGCCGATCGCGATCGGCGTGCTCCTGCTTTGCGTGCAGCGGTTCCGGCTTCCGCTCTTTCTCGCTTTGATGGCCGTCGTCGTGGGCTACGGCATCGCGGCCGACATGACGATCCAGTCGATCGGTAAGGCCTTCGGTCTCGGTTTCGCCTCGGCGCTCGAACAGGCTGGCCTGCTGGTCGTGGCGGGAAGCCTGCTGCGCCGGCTTCTGGTCAAGGAACCGCTGCCCGCTCCCGCTGCGGCGGCGGCAGGCGTGCTGGCGGGTCTCGGCGGTTCTGCGACAGGCGGTCTGGCTCTCCTGCAAGCCGCTGGCGTTGGCGGCGCGCGGCGGACCCTCGGTCTCGCCCTTACCCTGCTTGTCGTACACGCGCTCGTCGTGCCGGCGCCGCTTGCCGTGGCGGCGTCCTCGGTGCTCCGATCCAGCACCACCATCCTCTGGATCACGCTGCCCACCACCGCTGTCGCCGCCACCGCCGGCTGGCTGTTTGCCGTATCCAGCACGGCGCGCGATCGCGACCGCGGCCGCCTCTCCATAAAGTGGCTCGCAGTGGTCGTCCCCCTCGCTTTGCTGGTCGTCCAGGCGATCGCGCAGATGCCGACGGAGCCATTGGGCAAGGGCGGGGCGCGCGAATTCTACACCGGTATCAGCCATCCACTGATCCTGCTCGTCCTCGCCGTCGGGTTGGCGCTGGTGCTGGCGCGGCGGTGGCAGCCGGAGACGCTCGCGGACACGCGCTGGGCGCCGTTGCTCCTTACTGTCGGCGCCGCCGGCGGCTTCGCGCGCGTGCTCGACGAGACGGGCATGGCGGAGCTGCTGGCCGAATATGTGCTCGATCCGCGGCTCGGCCTGCTTGTCCCCTTCCTCGCCGCCGCCATCGTGAAGACCCTGCGGGGCAACTCGCTCTCCGCGGTGCTCACGGCATCCGGCATGGTCGAGCCGATGCTGCCGGCGCTCGGGCTCGACAGCGACGCCGGTCGCACGCTCGCCGCAGCAGCGGCCGGCGCCGGCTCGATCGCCATCTGTCATGTGAACGATCCCTTCTTCTGGATCGCGGCCTACATGGCGGAACTCTCACCGGCCCGCGCGCTGCGAACGATTTCGCTCGGCAGCCTCGTCGTGGCCGTCGCGGCGCTGATCGTCCTCGTTGTGTTGCACCTCGCCGTCTGATCAGGTGGCGCTTCTCCCTTTCCTCTTTTCCCGAGCATGGCTCAGCCGGTAGCGTGGCACCCGATGGAGTCGAAGGAGGAAATGGCGCTGCCGCGCTCGGCAACACGCGATCTGCTGGCATCGCCGGATTTCCTGCGGCTGTGGCTGGTGGGCGCGTTTGCCAATGCCATGCGATGGCTGGAGCTCCTGGCGTCGGGACTGTTCGCCTACGAGGCCACCGGCTCGGCGCTGGCCGTCACCGGAGTCGTCGCCGCGCGCCAGCTGCCGCAGCTCTTCCTCGGTGCTTTCGCGGGCGC
>DATEID010000184.1:0-8587 GCA_035279245.1 Reyranella sp. | reverse complement strand
TAGGTGTCGTAGGAATGGAAGATGACGTGCTGCGCTTCGGCTTTGGGCTTCACGAGCTCGATCAGCTCGCGCGCGCTCACGCCCTCCCACTTGTTGTCGTAGCGCGACCACGCCGTCACGCAATGAATGTCGGTCGTGAGCGCCGTCTTGGGGAGGTCCGTGAACTCGCCCCACTTCCAATCCATGGGGTGCTCGACCGCGCCGTCGACGAAGAGCCGCCAGGCGTGAAGCGGGATCTCGGGCTGGACGCCGAGATCGAGCACCGGCCAGTTGTCCACCCGGCGCTGGCCCGGCGGCAGACGCTGACCGGGCGCCGCGTTCTCGCCGGTGAGCAGACGGCCATCCTCCGCCCATTTCTGCTTGGTGTCGATCAGCTTGCTCCTGAGCTTGCCGAACAGGGTCACATCGTCGTCCGCCATCGCGCCCCTCTAGATGCTTCGTCCCGCCTTCTCCCAATATGGCGCGCGAAGCTTGCGTTTGAAGATCTTGCCCGAATCCTCCCGCGGCAAGGCGGCGCACAGCTCGACCACCTTCGGCACCTTGTAGCGCGCGAGACGCTCGCCGAGAAAAGCGCGCACGGCCGTGGCGTCGAGTAATGTGCCGGCCAGCGGCTCGATGTGGGCGCAGATCTGCTCGCCGAATTCCTCGTCGGGGATGCCGAACACCGCACAGTCGCGCACGCCCGGCATCTGGATCAGCACCGACTCGATCTCGGCCGGGTAGATGTTGACACCGCCCGAGATGATCATGTCGCGCTTGCGATCGCACAGGAAGACGTAGCCGTCGGCGTCCTGATAGCCGACATCGCCCACCGTCACGAGATCGCCCAGCGCCACCTCGCGGCGCTTGGCGTCGTCATTGTTGTAGGTGAATTCCGACAGATGGGGTCCGCGCAGGTAGATCTCGCCGACCTCGCCCCGTTTCACGTCATGGCCCTGCTCGTCGACGATGCGCAGGAGGCCGCCCTCGACCACGTGACCAACCGTGCCGGGCTTCCTCAGGGCTTCGTGCGAATCGTGCCAGACCACGATGCCAGTCTCGGTCGCGCCGTAATATTCGTTGATGACGGGTCCCCACCACTCGATCATCTGGCGCTTCACCGCCGGCGCGCAGGGCGCCGCGCCGTGCGTGATCCAGCGCAGCGAAGACAGATCGTGGCGCTTGCGCACCTCCTCCGGCAGGCGCAGCAGGCGCACGAACATGGTCGGCACGATGTGCATGTGGCTGACGCGATGCCTCTCGATCAGCCGCAGCATGTCCTCGGCCTCGAAGCGCGGCTGCAGGACGACATTCAGGCCAAGCCGGGCGCTGCTCATGCCGTAGGCCGCCGGCGCGGAGTGGTACATCGGGCCGTTCATCATCACGACGATCGAGGGATCGGCCACCAGCCCCCAATAGCGGCCGACTTCCTCTGCGGCCGCCGTCTGCAGCTCGGGCGTGCTGGGCTGGCGCCGTACGCCCTTGGGCCTTCCGGTCGTGCCCGAGGTGTAGATCATGCTGCCCCGCGACAGCTTGGGCGGCGCGCCGTTGGGAGCACTTGCCGCGATGAAGGCGTCCCATGTCTGCAGTCCGCTCGGTGGCACGCGCCTCTCGTCCGGCACGCCATAGGCGTTGCCGATCTCCGGCGGCGTCGGCACGACGAGGACCTTCACCTCCGCCGGAATGCCCGACGCGATCTGCGCCAGCAGGTCGGCATGGACGATCAGCACCTTGGCGGCACAGTCGCGCAGGATGTAGCCCGCCTCGTCCGCCGTGAAATGCCAGTTGATCGGCACGGCATAGGCGCCGAGCTGGCCCGCCGCCATGTTGGCTTCGAAGGTCGCGAAGTCGTTGCGCAGCATCAGGGCGACGCTGTCGTCTTCGCCCACGCCGAGCGCCGCGAAGCCGCCCGCGGCGCGCGCGGCGTTGGCCTGGATCTCCGCCCAGCTCCGGAAGCGCTCACCGGATGTAACGCCCGCCGTCATCGGCTCCTCCCCTTCTTCCGCCCGGCGGCCGTCGCCGCCCCCTTCATCATCGTCGCGCCATGGAAAGCCGCCAGGGTCTTGTAGTCCGGCCCGTGCGCCAGCATGCCCGACTGATACAGCATGACAATGCCATGGATCGCCGCCCAGTTCGCCCAGCCGAACAGGGTCGGATCGACATCGATCACGCCCGCCTGTGCCATCTCCTGGGCGCCGCGCGTGATGTAGCGCGCCGCCCGTTCGGCTTGCGGCCCGAGCTCGGGGTGCGTCTCGTCGATCGGCGCATCGATGTCGAACATGATGCGATAGGCGTGTGGATTCCTGAGGGCAAAATTGAGATAGGCCTCGCCGATCGCGCGGCCGCGGCTGCCCGCATCGGGCGCCGCCGACGCCGCCTTTTCGAGCGCATCGGCGAACCGGCCGAAGGCCTGGGCGCGCACGGTCGCCAGGATGTCGGCCTTGTCCTTGAAATAGCGGTAGGGCGTCTTGGGACTGCAGCCCAGCGCCTCGGCAAGCTGGCGCATCGTGACGCCCTCGTAGCCGTGGCGTGCGAACCGCTCGGTCGCGACCTTGCACAGCTCAGCCCGGAAGTCGGCGATGTCCTGTTCGGTGAGATAGCGGGGCATGATTTACGTACACAGTGTGTACAGAAACCCAGCCACGGTCAAACGTATCATGTCCTCGCCGCGCACACGCGCGCGGAGGTGGCGCGAAGCGCCGGAGGGGTCATGAGCATCCGCGTCCATGCCTATGACCCCTCCGCCCACTGCGTGGGCACCTCCCCATGCGGAGCATGGAGAGGAGAATGATCAAGCCGTCTCCGCGAACAGCTCGCGGCCGATCAGCATGCGGCGGATCTCGCTGGTGCCGGCGCCGATCTCGTAGAGCTTGGCATCGCGCAGCAGCCGACCGGTCGGGTAGTCGTTGATGTAGCCGTTGCCGCCCAGGAGCTGGATGGCGTCGAGCGCCACCTGCGTCGCCTTCTCGGCGGCATAGAGGATCGCGCCGGCCGAATCCTTGCGCGTGGTCTGCCCGCGATCGCATGCCCTGGCGACGGCATACACATACGCCTTGCAGGCGTTCATGGTCGTGTACATGTCGGCGAGCTTGCCTTGCACGAGCTGGAACTCGCCGATCGGCTGTCCGAACTGCTTGCGCTCGTGGACATAGGGCACGGCGATGTCCAACGCCGACTGCATGATGCCGAGCGGCCCGGCGGCCAGCACGGCGCGCTCGTAGTCGAGCCCGCTCATCAGCACGTTCACGCCCTTGCCGACGGCGCCCAGCACGTTCTCCTCGGGAATCTCGCAGTCCTCGAACACCAGCTCGCCGGTCGAGGAACCGCGCATCCCCATCTTGTCGAGCTTCTGCGCCACCTTGAAGCCTTTGGCGTGGGTCTCGACAATGAAGGCCGTGATGCCGCGCGGTCCCGCCGCCGGATCGGTCTTGGCATAGACCACGATCACCTGAGCGTCGGGACTGTTGGTGATCCACATCTTGGTGCCGTTCAGCACGTAGCGGTCGCCCTTCTTGTCGGCGCGAAGCTTCATCGAGACCACGTCCGAGCCCGCGCCGGACTCGCTCATGGCGAGGCTGCCGACATGCTCGCCCGAGATCAGCTTGGGCAGGAACCGCTTCTTCTGTTCGTCGCTGCCGTTGCGGCGGATCTGGTTGACGCAGAGA
The DNA here is from genome assembly GCA_035279245.1 of Reyranella sp. Classification (GTDB taxonomy): domain Bacteria; phylum Pseudomonadota; class Alphaproteobacteria; order Reyranellales; family Reyranellaceae; genus Reyranella. Next base: position 4,943 of record DATEID010000184.1, on the reverse strand, counting down.
TTCGAATGCGCCCCGTAGCTCAGGCCCACCGCGGCCGACGCGCGGCTCAGCTCTTCGACCGCGACCACGTGCTCGAGATAGCCGAGCCCGGCTCCGCCATACTCCTCCTCGACCGTGATGCCGTGCAGGCCGAGCTCGCCCATCTTCGGCCAGAGCTCGCGCGGGAAGCGGTCGGTCTTGTCGATCTCCGCTGCGATCGGCGCGACCTCTTCCGCGGCGAAGCGCTGGATCTGGTCGCGCAGGGCGTCGGCGGTCTCGCCCAGCCCGAAGTCGAACGGCGGCATGGCATTGGGGATCATGATCTGTTTCCTACGAGGGATTGTCGGTCTTGACGTTGATGCCGATCAGCTTCCATTCGCCGTCGGAGGGAATGAACTCGAGCGCAAAGATCACGCGCATCGGCTCGGTGGGAAAGTAGCCGTTCACCACCAGCTTGCCGTCGCCATCGATCGCCGGTTCGGGCTGGTAGACCGGCTTCAATGCCGCGACGACATCGATGTCGATATCCTTGTCGGCGAACTTCCTGAAGATCTCCTTCAGCCGGTCGGGCGGGAACTGGTCGCGGAACGGCTTGGAAAGCTTGGCGTGGAATACGGTGTAGTTGCCGGTCACATTGGCATCGTTCCAGGTGAGCAGCGTGGCCTTCACCAGCGCTTCCAGCGCCCGTTCGCCGGGCACCTTGTTCTGCCCCATCGCGCTCGACGCGGTGACGAGCATCACGAGCAATCCGACGGTGCCGGCTATGGCGCGCATGTCTTCTCTTCCCTCCGCCGCGCACGATAGCGTGCCGCGCGCCGGAAGCGAAGCTTAAGGCTCAGTCCGCGGCGTCGGCGATCCGTTGCGCCTCGACGACGGAGAGCGCGGTCATGTTCAGGATGCCGCGGGCGGTCACCGACGGCGTCAACACGTGCGCAGGCCGGGCAGTGCCGAGCAGCATTGGGCCGATATGCAGGCCGTCCGCCGCCGTCTTCAGGAGATTGAACGCGATGTTGGCCGAGTCGAGCGTCGGGCAGATGACGAGGTTCGCCGCATCCTTGAGCTGGGAATTGGGGAACACGTTCTGTCGGATCTCGGGGTCGAGCGCGGCGTCGCCATGCATCTCGCCGTCGACCTCGAGCGAGGGGGCACGCTCGTGCAGGATGCGCACCGCCTCGGCCATCTTGCGCGCCGAAGGATGGTCGGAGCTGCCGAACAGCGAATGCGACAGCAGCGCCACCTTGGGCTGGACGCCGAAGCGCAGCACCTCGTCGGCGGCCAGCAGCGTGATGTCGGCCAGCGTCTCGGCGTCGGGATCGTCGTTCACGTAGGTATCGGCGATGAACAGCGAGCGCGTCGGCATCACCAGCAGGCTGAGGCCCGCCATGTGGCGCACGCCCTCACGCGTGCCGATCACCTGGCGCACGTGATTGAAGTGCGTGCGGAAACGGCCGTAGGCACCGGCGATCATGGCGTCGGCGTCGCCCAGCCGGACCGCGAGGGCGGCGATCAGGGTCGGGCTGGAGCGCACGAGGTTGCGCGCCGTGGGTTCGGTGACGCCGCGCCGTTCCATCAGGCTGTGATAGGCGCCCCAGTAACGGTTGTAGCGCGGGTCGCTCGCCGGATCGATCAGCTCGACATCGGTGCCCGGCACGAAGCGCAGGCCGAGCCGCTGGGCACGGCGATGGACGACTTCCGGCCGGCCGATCAGGATCGGCACGGCGATCCGCTCGTCGAGCATGATCTGCGCCGCGCGAAGGACACGGTCGTCCTCGCCGGCGCTGAAGATCACCCGCTTGGGGGCGCTGCGCGCCTGCTCGAACACCGGGCGCATGGCGAGGCCCGACTTGAAGACGAACTGGCTGAGCTGCTGGCGATAGGCGTCGAAATCGGCAATGGGCCGTGTCGCGACACCCGAGTCCATCGCCGCCTTCGCCACCGCCGGCGCGAGCTCGACGATCAGCCGCGGATCGAACGGCTTGGGAATGATCTGGTTGGGCCCGAAGCCGCTGCCGCCGGCATCGCCGAAGGCGCGCGCCACCACTTCGGAGGGCTCCTTGCGCGCGAGCTCGGCCAGCGCCCGCACGCAGGCGATCTTCATCTCGTCGTTGACGATCGTCGCGCCGACATCGAGCGCGCCGCGGAAGATGTAGGGGAAGCAGAGGACGTTGTTGACTTGGTTGGGGTAGTCGCTGCGGCCCGTCGCCATGATGGCGTCGTCGCGCACCGCGGCCACCGCCTCCGGGCTGATCTCGGGATTGGGGTTGGCGAGCGCCAGGATCAGCGGCGCGGACGCCATGCGCGCCACCATCTCGCCCTTCAGCACGTTGGCCGCCGAGAGGCCCAGGAAGATGTCGGCGCCGCCGATCACCTCGCCCAGCGTCCTCGCCTCGGTGTCGCGGGCATAGCGTTCCTTCCACGGGTCCATCAGCTCGTTGCGGCCCTTCCAGACCACGCCGGCGACGTCGGTCACCCAGATGTTCTCGTGCGGCAGGCCGAGCTTCTCGAGGAGGCCGAGGCAAGAGAGCGCCGCCGCCCCCGCCCCCGACGCGACCAGCTTGACCTTGGCGATGTCCTTGCCGACCAGCGACAGCCCGTTCAGCACCGCCGCGCCGACGATGATCGCCGTGCCGTGCTGATCGTCGTGGAACACCGGGATGGACATGCGCTCGCGCAGCTTCTGCTCGACGTAGAAGCATTCCGGCGCCTTGATGTCCTCGAGGTTGACGCCGCCGAAGGTGGGCTCGAGCGCGGCCACGATGTCGACCAGCTTCTCCTGGTCGAGCTCGGCCAGCTCGATATCGAACACGTCGATGCCGGCGAACTTCTTGAACAGCACCCCCTTGCCTTCCATGACCGGCTTGGCCGCGAGCGGCCCGATGGCGCCCAGCCCCAGCACAGCGGTGCCGTTGGTGACGACGGCAACGAGGTTCGCGCGGGCCGTAAGCTCAGCCGCCGTTGCCGGATCGCGCACGATCTCGTTGCAGGCCGCCGCGACGCCCGGCGAATAGGCCAGCGACAAATCGCGCTGCGTGGCCAGTGGCTTGGTCGGGACGACCTCGATCTTGCCCGGTCGGGGAGCGCGGTGGTAGCGGAGCGCGCTGTCGGTGAGTTCGTCCGTCAAGCTCGTGCCCTAACCTCGCGCAACAAACAAAAAGGGCCGCCGGAATGGCGGCAGCTCAACAGCTCCCTTTTCGATCGAACCGGCAAGTTTGGTGCGGCCAAGAAGACTCGAACTTCCACGCCTTTCGGCACTAGCACCTCAAGCTAGCGCGTCTACCAATTCCGCCATGGCCGCGCCGGGTCGATGGGCCGGGGGGATACCAAATAGCCCCCGCAGTGGCAACAGCGCTGGCGAGCTTGCGTTCGGCCGTACGAACGCCGATTTTGCCGAGATGATCCCGCCCGAATGGCGTATACCCGAATGGCGCATATCGGAAAGTCCGGTTCCCTATGGGGAAGCCCTGGCCGAGATGGAAGCCCGCGTCGCCGACATCCGCGCCGGCCGCTCCCGCGAGCTTTTGTGGCTGCTGGAGCATCCGCCGCTCTATACCGCCGGCACGAGCGCCAAGGCCGCCGACCTGCTGCAGCCGGCGCGCTTTCCGGTGCATGTCGCCGGCCGGGGCGGACAATATACCTATCACGGGCCCGGTCAGCGCGTGGTCTATACGATGCTGGACTTGCGCGCCCGACGGCAGGACGTGCGGCGGTTCGTGTCCGACCTCGAGGAATGGACCATCCGCAGCCTCGCCCGCTTCGGCGTGACAGCCGAGCGTCGCGCCGGCCGCGTCGGCGTCTGGGTGGTACGCCCCGACAAGCCGCCTCTGCCGGACGGCACGCCGCGGGAGGACAAGATCGCCGCCATCGGCGTCCGCATCCGCCACTGGGTCTCGTTCCACGGCCTGTCGATCAACGTCGAGCCGGACCTGTCGCACTACGCCGGCATCGTGCCCTGCGGCATCGCCGACCACGGCGTCACCTCGCTGGTCGACCTCGGCCTGCCGGTGACCATGGCCGATCTCGACGTCGCCCTGGCCGAGACCTTCGAGGAGGTCTTCGGATCGCCCGGCGGCACCGTCAGGTCGTCGGCAGCCGCTTGAAGCCTTCGGGCAGGATGTCGAGATCGACCGGCTCGACATCGATCTCGTCCACACGGGCAAGCGGCGGACCCTGCCGGCAGGCGTCGATCATGGTGCCGACGACGGCGTCCTCGCCGACGATCAGCGCCTCGACCGCGCCGTCGCCGCGGTTGCGCACCCAGCCGGTGAGCCCGAGCCGCTGGCCGGTATCCACCACCCAGTCGCGGTAGCCCACGCCCTGCACCCGTCCCGTGATGGTGAGTCGCGCCTGCAGCGCCATCGTCAGCTCTTGCTCGGAGGAGCGCGCCACTCCAGTGGCGCTCGGGTCTCGCAAGCCGGTGTCATCCCGAGCGCAGCGAGGGATCTTTGATCAGCGCCGCAAAGGATCCCTCGCTTCGCTCGGGATGACACGGCAACGGCTGAAGCCGTCAGCAAAAGCATGGCCTCTCTCAGGCGAACTCGATGATCTTCTGGTCGACCTTCAGGCTGTCGCCGGGCTTGGCGTGCAGGGTCTTCACCGTGCCGTCCTGCACCGCCCGTAGCACGTTCTCCATCTTCATCGCCTCGACCACGGCGAGCGCCTCGCCCGCCTTCACCTCCTGCCCTTCGCCGACCGCGACCGACGCCAGCAGGCCGGGCATGGGCGAGAGCAGGAACTTCGAGGTATCGGGTGCGGCCTTCACCGGCATCAGGGCATAAAGCTCGGCCTGGCGCGGCGTCAGCACCAGCGCCTCGGCCTGCCCGCCTTCGTGAATCAGGCGCCAGCCGGAACCGGATGCGTCGACCTGCACGACGATGGGCTGGCGATCGACCGTCGCCCGCAGCAGCGGCTCGCCCGGCGACCAGCGGGTTTCGATCTCGACTTGCCGCTCGCCGGTCTCGACGGTG
>DATEID010000183.1:0-4764 GCA_035279245.1 Reyranella sp. | reverse complement strand
TTCGTGTGCCGTCTGCGCGAACTTGTTCCAGGGGCAGACGGCCAGGCAGTCGTCGCAGCCATAGATGCGATTGCCGAGCAACGGCCGCAGCTCGGGATCGATCGGCCCCTCGTGCTCGATCGTGAGATAGGAGATGCAGCGCCGTGCCTCGAGGCGATAGGGAGCGGGAAAGGCCCTGGTCGGGCAAACGTCGAGGCAGGCGTGGCACTGGCCGCAGTGATCGCGCTCCGGCGCGTCGGCGGGAAGCTCGGCCGAAAGCAGCAGCTCGCCCAGGAACAGCCAGGACCCGAACCGGCGCGAGACGAGGTTGGTGTGCTTGCCCTGCCAGCCGAGGCCGCTTGCCTGCGCAGCGGGCTTCTCCATCACCGGAGCGGTATCGACGAAGACCTTGATCTGGTGGCGATAGGTATCCCAGACGAACCGCCCCAGCGCCTTCAGCTTGCTCTTCACCACTTCGTGGTAATCGCGCCCCTGAGCGTACACCGAGATCGCCCCACGTTCGGCTGAGGCGAGCACATCGCGCGGATCGCGTTGGGGCGCGTAATTGATCGCCAAGGACACGATCGTGCGCGCCTCTGGCCACAACGTCGCCGGATCGGCGCGCTGCTCGGAACGCTCGGCAAGCCAGCCCATGTCGCCGTGGAAGCCTTGCGCTACGAACGACGCGAGGTGCGCGAGCCGCTCACGCCGCACTTCCGGCGCCAAGGACGCCGGCGCAAAGCCCACGGCATCGAAGCCGAGCCGCAACGCCTCGCCGCGGATCGCGTCGCGCAGTTCGGCCGGGCTCGCGGGCTTCGGTGGGCGTTTGGGGACAGGCGGGAGGCGGCTCATCACACGTCGTGCGGCCTATCGGCCGCGATAGCCCGCCACGCCCTGATCGGGAAGCCACAAGCCTTTGGGCGGTTGGCCGGTCTGCCAGAAGACATCGATCGGCATGCCGCCCCGCGGATACCAGTAGCCGCCGATCCTGAGCCAGCGCGGGCGCAAGGTCTTCACCAGCCGCTGGCCGATCGCCAGCGTGCAGGCTTCATGAAAGTCGGCGTGATTGCGGAAGCTGCCGAGAAAGAGCTTCAGCGACTTGCTTTCCACCAGCTTCAGGCGCGGCGCGTAGTCGATCACAAGATGGGCGAAGTCGGGCTGGCCGGTCATGGGACAAAGCGTCGTGAACTCGGGTGCGGTGAAGCGCACGAGATACAACGCCTTGGGATCGGGGTTGGGCACGGCCTCCAGGATGGCTTCTTTTGGCGAGGCGGGAAGCGCGACGGGTCGGCCGAGCTGGCGCAAATGAGGATATCTGGACATGGCGGCATCATATGCTAAGCGGGCCGCCATGACTCATCGGGTGGCCATCGTCGGAGCCGGTCCATCCGGCTTCTATGCGGCGGAGGGCCTGTTGCGCGGCCAACCGGATCTGCGCATCGACCTGATCGATCGATTGCCGACGCCATTCGGTCTGGTTCGCGCGGGTGTCGCGCCCGACCATCAGGGGACAAAGGCCGTGATCCGCCAGTTCGAGCGCCTGCTCGGCCAGCCGGACGTGCGCTTCGCCGGCAATGTCGAGATCGGCCGCGACCTCTCCTGGGACGAATTGCGCAAGGGTTACGATGCGGTGATCGTGGCCACCGGCATGGTGATCGACCGCGAGCTCGGCATCCCCGGCGAGGAGCTGCCGCATGTATGGGGCTCGTGGAAGTTCGTAGCCTGGCTGAATGGCCATCCCGACTTCCGCCAGGGGCCGGATCTCGCGACGGTGCGGCGGGTAGCGGTGATCGGCAACGGCAACGTCGCGCTCGATGTCGCGCGCCTCCTGGCCAAGGGACCGGAAGAGATGGCGAGGAGCGACATCGTGCCCGAAGCGGCGAAGGCGATCGCTGCGGCGCCCTTGACCGACATTCATGTGATCGGACGCCGAGGGCCGGAGCATGCCTCGTTCACCAACAACGAGCTGGCCGAGATGGGCCGCATCGGCCGCGCCGTGGCGCTCGCCGATGCGACAGCGCTCGCCGTGCAGGCGCCGGCCTCCGATCCGACGCCCGAGCGGCTGCGCAAGACGAAGAATCTCGAGATCCTGCGCGGCTTTGCCGGCAACAAACCGGGCAGCAAGCCGCTGTCGATACATTTCCGGTTCAATTCCACGTCCCTCGCCATCCGACCCGGCGAGATCGAGCTTTCGAGCGGGACGGTGCCGGCGGACCTCGTGGTCACCTGCATCGGCTATCGCGGTGAGGAGTTTCCCAAGGGCGAGGGGCTATTCGCCGTCGGCTGGGCCCGTCGTGGCCCCACTGGCACCATTCCGGCCAACCGGGCCGACAGTCTCGCCGTCGCGCAGCAGGTGTTGGCCTGGCTGAAGGCGCGCGATCCCAAGAACGGGCCGGACCCGTTGCCACCCTCGATCGACGTTGCGGGCTGGCATCGGATCGACAAGGCGGAGATCGCGGCCGGTGCGCCGCTCGGCCGTCCGCGGATCAAGCTGATCGACTGGAAGTCGCTTTTGGACATCGCGCAGGGCGACTGACAGGCCTAATCTGCGCCAACTTTTTCGAGGAGAACCAACCATGCTCGCCATCGCTCGCCGCGTCCTCTGCGCCTTCGCAGCGGCCCTTGTCATGGCGGGTGCTGCGCACGCCGAGACGGTCCTGCGCGTGGCGCTGCATTCGGACCTCAAGATCATCGACCCGATCTGGACGACGGCGCTGATCACCACCCATCACGGACACATGATCTACGATACGCTGTTCGCGGTCGACGAGAAGCTCGAGGTGAAGCCGCAGATGGTCGACAAATGGGAGACGTCGGCCGACAAGCTCACCTGGACCTTTGTCCTGCGCGATGGCCTCAAGTGGAGCGACGGCACGCCGGTCACGGCCGAGGATTGCGTGGCGTCGATCAAGCGCTGGGGTGCCAAGGACGGGATGGGTCAGAAGCTCATGAGCGTGACCGCGGAACTCAGCGCACCCGACGCCAAGACCATCAAGATGGTGCTGAAGCGACCCTATGGCCTGGTGCTGGAGTCGCTCGGCAAGTCGAGCTCGAACGTGCCGTTCATGATGCCCAAGCGCGTCGCCGAGACCGATCCCAACACCCAGATCACCGACACCACCGGCTCCGGTCCCTTCATCTACAAGAAGGACGAGTCGCGGCCCGGCGAGAAGACGGTGTACGTGAAGAATCCCAACTACAAGCCGCGCAGCGAGCCGGCCTCCGGCCTCGCCGGCGGCAAGGTCGTCAAGGTCGACCGGGTCGAATGGATCTCGATCCCCGACAGCCAGACGGAGGTGAACGCACTCCTGAGCGGCGAAGTCGACCTGGTCGAGATCGTCCCGCCCGATCTCCTGCCGCTCGTGTCAAAGGATAAGGACATCAAGATCTTCGTCACCAACCAGGCAGGCCGGCAATATGCAATGCGCTTCAATGTGCTGCACAAGCCGTTCGACAATGCGAAGATCCGCCAGGCTGTCCTTTACGCGCTCGACGAGAAGGAGTTCCTCGACGCCAATATCGGCAATCCCGCCTACTACAAGGTTTGCAAGTCGGTGTTTCCCTGCGGCTCGCCGCTTGAGTCGACGAAGGGCTGGGAGGACAAGCTTTCCGGCAATACCGCCAAGGCCAAGCAGATCCTGCAGGAGGCGGGCTACGACGGAACGCCGATCGTGCTCCTGCACCAGACCGACCTGCCCAATCACAACAATCTCGCGACGGTCGCCAAGCCACAGCTCGAGCGCGCGGGCTTCAAGGTCGACCTGCAGGCGATGGATTGGCAGACGCTAGTGACGCGCCGCGCCAAGAAGGATCCCCTGAACCAGGGCGGATGGAGCGCCTACTTCACTTCGTGGGGTGCGACCGACGTCCTGAATCCGGTCTCGACCGCCTTCCTGAGCGGCGCCTGCGACAAGGCGACCTTCGGCTGGACATGCGACCCCGAGCTCGAGAAGCTGCGCGACGCCTATGCCTTCGAGACCGATCCGGCCAAGCAGAAGGCCATCGCCGAGCAGGTCCAGCTCCACGTAATCGATTATCCGACGCATGTTCCGCTCGGCCAGTTCACGACCCCGACCGCCATCCGCAGCAACATCGTCGGCCTGCTGCACACACCGGCGCTGGCGCTCTGGAACGTCGAGAAGAAGTAGTCTGTAGGCGTCCCCAGCGTACCACTGCAACGCAGGGGCTATTGCATTTGACAAAAACCTCGTCGTCCCGAGCGGAGCGCAGCGAAGCCGAGGGACCTCTTTTGTCAGCGTTTGTCTAGCCGCGATGGGGCAAAAGAGGTCCCTCGACTTCGTTCGCTTCGCTCACTCCGCTCGGGATGACGGCGTCTCGTTGCCATATGCGATGGCCCTGCGCCATAACGTGAGAGGACCATGGCGAACACCGACACCGTCTTTGCCGGCTCGATTCCGGCGCTCTATGACCGCTATCTGGGGCCGCTCCTGTTCGAGCCCTATGCCCGGGAAACCGCAGCGCGCCTTGCCGACTTGAAAGCCGGCACGCTCCTCGAGACGGCCGCCGGAACCGGCCTGGTGACGTCCGCATTGGCCGCGCGCCTGCCGGCCTCCGTCAAGATCATCGCCACCGACCTCAATCAGGCCATGCTCGATTTCGCTGCCGCCAAGCCCGACCTGGCGCGCGTCGAGCTGCGCCAGGCCGATGCGCTCGCCCTGCCCTTCGGAGACGCCAGCTTCGATGCGGTCGTGTGTCAGTTCGGCGCGATGTTCTTCCCCGATCGCGTGCGGGGCTATCGCGAGGCTTACCGCGTGCTGCGGCCGG
>DATEID010000182.1:0-22929 GCA_035279245.1 Reyranella sp. | reverse complement strand
GACATTGTGCGCCGGACCTGAACCGTCGCGCAATCAGCCGTAGCGCCTTGCCGGGCAGGCCCTCAAGGCGGTAAATCGCCCTTCACCTCCCGCAACACCGCGAAATCTCAAGGGGAAACGACCATGGCATTGGACCTTCCGGACGGCGTCGCGATCGACGGGGCCATCAAGCCCGGCTTCGAGAGGGTTCTGACCAGGGAGGCGCTTGCCTTCCTGGCCGACCTGCAGCGCCGGTTCAATGCCCGCCGCGAGGAGCTTCTCGCAGCCCGCGTCGAGCGCCAGAAGCGGCTGGACGCCGGCGAGAAGCCCGATTTCCTCAAGGACACGGCCCAGATTCGCGAGAAGGACTGGACGGTGGCGCCGTTACCCAACGACATCCTCGATCGCCGCGTCGAGATCACCGGTCCGGTCGATCGCAAGATGATCATCAACGCGCTGAACTGTGGCGCCAACGTTTTCATGGCCGACTTCGAGGACGCCAGCACGCCCTCCTGGACCAACATGGTCGAGGGTCAGTTCAACCTCATGGACGCTGTGCGCCGCCAGATCGATTACGTCGATCCGCAAAGCCAGAAGGCGTACAAGCTGAACGACAAGACGGCCGTGCTGTTCGTGCGGCCGCGCGGCTGGCACCTGCTCGAGAAGCACATGACGGTCGACGGCAAGCCGATGTCCGGCTCGCTGTTCGATTTCGGCCTCTACTTCTTCCACAACGCCAAGGAAGCCCTTGCCCGCGGCACCGGCCCGTATTTCTACCTGCCCAAGATGGAGAGCCATCTCGAGGCCCGGCTATGGAACGACGTCTTCATCCATTCGCAGGACGCCATCGGCGTGCCGCGGAGGTCGATCAAGGCCACGGTGCTGATCGAGACCATCCTCGCCACCTTCGAGATGGACGAGATCCTGTGGGAGCTCAAGGATCACTCCGCCGGCCTCAACTGCGGCCGCTGGGACTATATCTTCTCCTTCATCAAGAAGTTCCGCGAGCAGGAGTGGGCGATCCTGCCCGATCGCGCGCAGGTGACGATGACGACGCACTTCCTGCGAACCTACAGCCAGCTCCTGATCAAGACCTGCCATCGCCGCGAGGTGCATGCGATGGGCGGCATGGCTGCGCAGATCCCGATCAAGAACGATCCGGCCGCCAACGAGGTGGCGATGGAGCGTGTGCGGGCCGACAAGAAGCGCGAGGCGGGCGATGGTCATGACGGCACCTGGGTCGCCCATCCCGGCCTGGTCGAGATCGCCAAGGCCGAGTTCGACGCGGTGATGAAGGAGCCCAACCAGATCGCGCGCAAGCGGCAGGACGTGCATGTCAGCGCCGCCGACCTGGTCGAGGTTCCGACCGGCACCAAGACGGAGGCGGGCCTTCGACAGAACGTGGCCGTCGGCATCGGCTATGTCGAGGCGTGGCTGCGCGGCATCGGCTGCGTGCCGCTGTTCAACCTGATGGAGGATGCGGCCACCGCCGAGATCAGCCGCGCCCAGGTCTGGCAGTGGGTGCGGCACAACCAGAAGCTCGAGGATGGCCGGCCGATCACCAAAGAATTCGTGCGCCAGATCGTGCGCGAGGAGAACGACAAGGTGAAGGCGCAGGTCGGCGAGGAAGCCTACGGCAGGGCGCGTTACGAGGATGCCGCCCAGCTCATGATCGACCTGGTCGAGCAGCCGCAGTTCTACGAGTTCCTGACGCTGCCCGCCTACGATCGCATCATCGCCGACGAGAAGAAGGCGGCATAAAATCTCCTGCCTCCCCTTCGCGGTGCCGCGAAGGGGAGGTGCCCTCGTCTTGCGGGGGCGGAGGGGTCATGGGCGGACGGATACCGTGGCTCATGACCCCTCCGTCGCCGAAGACGGCGACACCTCCCCTTGGCGGAGTCCGCCAAGGGGAGGATTGTGAAACAGAAGAGGGCAAACGGACCATGGTTCAGGCTGTCTACGACGTCACTTCATCCGGCAAACCCGATGCACCGGCGGTCGGCGCGCCGGGCCGGCCATGGCTTACCTTCGCCGGGCTGAAGAAGCTCGTCGACGACACGCTGGCCACCTTGAACGGCGTCGGCATCGGCCGTGGCGATCGCGTCGCCATGGTCGTGCCCAACGGGCCCGAGGCGGCGACGTCGTTCGTGTCGGTGGCGTCCGGCACGACCTCGGCGCCGCTCAATCCCGCCTATCGCGCCGAGGAGTTCCAGTTCTACATCGACGACCTCAAGCCCAAGGCCGTGATCGTGCCCAAGGGCCTGGAAAGCCCGGTGCGCGAGGTGGCGCAAAAGCTCGCTGTGCCGATCATCGAGCTGGTGCCGACAGACGGTGCGCCGGCGGGCGTCTTCACGTTGGATGTCTCGGCCTTGAAGCCGGCGAAGGCCGCCAAGCCTGGCGTCTCCTCGAACGGCGAGATCGCGTTGGTGCTGCATACCTCCGGCACCACCGCTCGACCAAAGATCGTGCCGCTCGCGACCGCCAACCTCGCTGCGTCCGCGCGCCATATTGGCGCCACGCTCCGGCTGACGCCGAGCGACCGTTGCATGAACATCATGCCGCTGTTCCATATCCACGGCCTGATCGCGGCGACCCTGTCGTCGCTGGCGGCCGGCGCCTCGGTGTCGTGCACGCCGGGCTTCAACGCGCTGCGTTTCTTCGCCTGGCTCGAGGAGGTGAAGCCCACGTGGTACACGGCGGTGCCGACCATGCACCAGGCGATCCTGGGTCGGGTGCGCGGCAATGCCGAGGCCGCGAAAGCGGCGAAGCTGCGCTTCATCCGTTCGTCCTCCTCGTCGCTGCCGCCGCAGGTCATGGCCGAGCTCGAAGCTGCCTTCGATTGCCCCGTGATCGAGGCCTATGGCATGACCGAGGCCAGCCATCAGATGGCGTCCAACGCGCTGCCGCCCGGCAAGCGCAAGGCGGGCGCGGTCGGCCTGCCGGCCGGTCCCAAGATCTCGATCATGGACGAGGCGGGCAACATCCTGCCGCAGGGGCAGACGGGCGAGGTCGTCATCCAGGGGCCCAATGTGACGGCGGGCTACGACAACAATCCGGACGCCAACGCCAAGGCCTTCACCAATGGCTGGTTCCGTACAGGCGACCAGGGCTACTTCGACGAGGACGGCTATCTCTTCCTCAATGGCCGGTTGAAGGAGATCATCAACCGGGGCGGCGAGAAGATCAGTCCGATCGAGATCGACGTCATCCTGATGGATCACCCCTCGGTCGAGCAGTGCCTGACCTTCGCCATCCCGCACGCCAAGCTGGGCGAGGAGGTGGGTGCCGTAGTCGTCCTGCGCTCGGGCTGTGAGTGCACCGAGCGCGAACTGCGGGACTTCGTGGCGGCGCGCGCCGCCGACTTCAAGGTGCCGCGCAAGGTCCTGTTCGTGACCGAGATCCCGAAGGGCGCGACCGGCAAGCTTCAGCGCATCGGGCTGGCCGCCAAGCTCGGCCTCGCCGAGGCGACGACGTGAGAGCTGCCGCGTGAGCTCGATCTGCGTCTTCGGCGCAGGCGCGATCGGCGGCCTGATGGCCGCGAAGCTCGAGATGGCGGGCACACCGGTGACGGTCGTCGCGCGTGGCCCACACTACGAGGCCATGCGCAGCAACGGGCTCGCCCTGCTGAGTGAAGGGCGGAAGACCGTCGTCAAGCCTCGCGTCGAAACCGACCCGAAGGATGTCGGGCCGCAGGACTATCTCGTGCTGACGCTCAAGGCGCATTCGCTCATCCCCGCGATGGCGCAACTCGAGCCGCTGATCGGGCCGCACACCACCATCGTGGCGGCAATCAATGGCGTGCCGTGGTGGTACACCTACAAGCTCGGCGGCGACTTCGAGGGACGGCGCGTCGAGGCGGTCGATCCCGGGGGCGTCGTGTCGGTGGGCCTGCCACCGGCGCAAACTCTGGGCTGCATCGTCTATCCGGCGGCTGATGTCGTGGAGCATGGCGTAATCAGTCACACCTACGGAGATCGGTTCACGCTCGGCGAACCCGACGGCAGCCGCAGCGAGCGGGCCGGCCGATTGTCGGAGCTGCTGATCAAGGCGGGCCTCAAGGCGCCGGTGCGGCCGCGCATCCGGGACGAGCTCTGGGTGAAGCTCTGGGGCAACATGGCCTTCAACCCGGTCAGCGCACTTACCGGTGCCACGCTCGACAAGGTGCTGGCCGATCCGGGCACGCATGCCGTCTGCCGTGCATTGATGGTGGAGGGTCAGGCGGTGGCCGAGAGGCTCGGCGTCAAGTTCGCCATTGGCGTCGACAAGCGCTTGGCTGGCGGCGCCGAGGTTGGCGCCCACAAGACCTCGATGCTGCAGGACCTCGAACGCGGCCGTCCGCTCGAAATCGAGGCGCTGCTGGGAGCGGTGGTCGAGATGGCCGGCTGGGTTGGCGTCGACATGCCGATCGGCCGGTCAATCCTGGCGCTCGTGCGCCAGCGGGCCGCGGTACGCTAAGATGCAAGAGCTCAAGCTGTTATTCGACCAAGCGGAGAATAGCCTCGACGCCGAGCGGGTCCGCAACGGCGTGATCTACCATAACTTCGCCGCTACGGGCGTGTCGGCCTATTATCCCGTCAACTTCTTCCTCAAGACCGAGCGCGGCGAAGTGATGGGCGGCTTGCTTGGCATGATTTGGGGCGGCTGCCTGCACATCTCCTTTGTCTGGGTCGACGAGGCCGTCCGTGGCCGGGACAATGGAACACGTTTGATGGATGCCGCCGAAGCCTATGCGCGCGAGCGACACTGCCATACGGCGACGCTCGACACTCATTCCTTTCAGGCGCGTCCTTTCTATGAGAAGCGCGGCTACGAGGTGTTCGGCACGCTCGACGACTATCCGACGGGCCACAAGAAGTTCTTTTTGAAGAAGAAGCTCTCGTAGGAAAGCGCCACCGCCCAGGGAGCAAGAAGACTGCTTGCTGAAAGTTCGGGCGTTCCGTTACAGAACGTGCAGCTTCCGCCGCCTATCCCAGCTCCCTCAGCTTCTTATCGACCGCGAGCAGGTCGAGCCAGCTCAGCCGCTTGCTGGCGGGGGTGCGCAGGAGATAGGCGGGGTGGAAGGTCGGCATCGTGGGGAGCTCGCTGCCGTCTCCCAGCCGATAGCTCACCCACTTGCCGCGCATGCGGGTGATACCTTCCGTCGTGTCCAGCACGGCTTTCACCGAGGTTCCGCCCGCCAGCACCAGGACCTTCGGCCGCGCGAGCTCGATATGGCGGCGCGTGAAGGCGAGGCACATCGCCTGCTCCGCCACGGTCGGCGTGCGGTTGCCCGGCGGTCGCCAGAACAGAATGTTGGTGATGTAGAAGCCGCCGTCGCGGGTGAGCCCGATCGCCTCCATCATGCGATCCATGAGCTGGCCGCTCACGCCGACGAACGGCTTGCCCAGCCGGTCCTCGTCGGCGCCCGGTGCCTCGCCCACCACCATGACCGGCGCGCCTGGCGTGCCGTCGGCAAAGACGGTGTTCTTGGCGGTGCGTTTGAGCACGCACCCGTCGAAGCCGCGCACCGCGGCCTCCAGTTCGGCGAGCGTGCCGCAGCTTTCCGCAAGCGCGCGTGCATCCTCGACGAGCTGCGGCGATTCGATGGGCACCGGCCCACGCGCCGGCGCGGGCATGGGCGGTCGCAGCGGCGTCGGAGCAACCGGACGGGCTTGTGCTTTGACGACCGGAGCCGGAGCGGGTGAGACAGGTACAGGTACAGGTGCAGGCGAGGGCAGGGCGAAACGATCGACCTGCTCCTCGTCGATCGCCTCGTCGACGCCCTGGTCGATGTACCAGCGCAGCAATGCGACGAGTTCTTCGGTAGCGATTGCCATGTCAGCCATCACAGGCTCTTCAGGAATGCACCCAGGATCGGCGCCCAAAGCGCGGCGTCGGCATGGCTTGCCATGTGGCCCTTGTTCGACGGTAGCTCCACATAGGTCACGTCCACGCCGGCCTTGCGCATGTCCATGACGTAGCCCGGGCTCAGCTTGATGTCGAACAGCTTGTCGGTCGGCGACTGTACGTACAACACCTTCGCCTTCCTGAGCTTGTCGTAGTCGTTCGTGATGTCGAATGTGCCGATGGCCTTGCGCAGCACCACCATGGAGTGGCCGTCGTAGATCTGCGCCCACGCTTTGGCATTGGCGCGGATCGCCGCTTCGCGCGCCTTCGGATCGGCAATGGTCTCGGCCAGGATCTCGTTCTGGCCGTAGCTCATGAGGGTCTCGAAGCGGATCTCCTCCAGCGTGCGGGCGATCCCGCCATTTTCGTAGTACCAGCCGCCGTTCCAGTTGGGGTCGCTCGCCAGCCGCTTCTGCAGCGCTTCCAGTCGCTCGATGCCGGACGGCGCGCGCGGCGCGGTCACCGAAGGCACGATCGCCTTCATGAAGCCGGGATAGGAGGCGGCCCACTGGAAGGACTGGAAACCGCCCATCGATGGACCGATCACCGCGACCAGTCGGGTGATGCCGAGCGAATCGACCAGCAATTTCTGGCTCGCCACCATGTCGCGCAGCGTGATCTCGGGGAAGGTGGGCCCATATGGCTTGCCGGTACGTCCATCGATTGTGTTGGGGCCGGTGCTGCCGTGTGCTGATCCCAGCGCGTTCACAGCGATCACGAAATGGCGATCCGTGTCGATCGCCTTGGCTGGCCCGATCAACGCATCGAACCAGCCAGCGGAGCCTTCGGCGACACCGCGGCCTCCCTTGCCTTTGGCATTGCGGCCGGCGGCATGATGGCTCGACGTATAGCCGTGAACGACCAGGATGGCATTGTCGCGCTTCGGCGCCAGTGCACCGTAGGTTTCGTAGGCAAGCTCGAGAACGGGCAGGCTTTGCCCGTTTTCCAGCCGGAAATCGCCTGTCTTGAAGATTTTGCTCTCGATTTCCGTCAATTCGGCCATGGGAATGCCCCTTTCCGCAGGTAGCGATCCAGCCCCCGACAGGCTATTTACCGCAAAAGGATTGCCGCCGGTCTCGGCTGCGTCCATCTGGAAAAGGCACTGCAGAGCGAGACGGGAATGGCACGCGAGTCGATGGAATATGACGTGGTGATTGTCGGCGGCGGCCCGGCCGGGCTGTCGGCGGCGATTCGGCTCAAGCAGCTCGCGGCGGAGCGCAATCATGACGTGTCGGTCTGCGTCCTTGAGAAGGGCTCCGAGATCGGTGCGCATATCTTGTCCGGCGCGGTGATCGATCCGATCGGTCTCAACGAGCTCATTCCCGACTGGAAAGAGAAGGGCGCGCCGGTCGAGACCGAGGTCACGGACGACCAATTCCTGTGGCTTACCAAGACAGGGTCGATCCGCTTTCCCAACTTCATGCTGCCGCGGCTGATGAACAATCACGGCAACTATATCGTGAGCCTGGGCGAGGTCTGCCGCTGGCTGGCGCAGCAGGCCGAGGCGCTGGGGGTCGAGATCTACCCGGGCTTTGCCGCCGCCGAGGTGCTCTACAACGACGATGGCTCGGTGAAAGGCGTCGCGACGGGCGACATGGGCGTCGCCAGGGACGGCCATCACAAGGACAGCTACACCCCGGGCATGGAGCTCCATGCCAAGTACACGCTGATCGCCGAGGGCGCGCGCGGATCGCTCGCCAAGGTGATCATGAACCAGTTCGATCTGCGTGCCGGAGTCGATCCGCAGAAGTTCGGTATCGGGCTGAAGGAGCTGTGGCAGGTCGATCCCGCCAATTTCAAGAAGGGCCTGGTCGTGCATTCGCAGGGCTGGCCGCTGTCGGAGACGGGGAGCCAAGGCGGTTCCTTCATGTACCATTTCGGCGACAACCTGGTGGCGATCGGCTTCGTCGTCCATCTCTCCTACGAGAACCCCTATCTGTCGCCATTCGACGAGTTCCAGCGCTTCAAGACGCACCCGGACGTCGCCAAGTACCTGCGCGGCGGAAAGCGGCTGGTCTATGGTTCACGCGCCATCAATGAAGGCGGCGTGCAGTCGGTGCCGAAGCTCACCTTCCCCGGCGGCGCGCTGATCGGCTGCTCGGCGGGCTTCGTCAACGTTCCGCGAATCAAGGGCAGTCACAACGCGATCAAGAGCGGCATGCTGGCCGCGGAGGCGGCGTTCGAGGCTTTGGCCGGCGGCAAGACGGGCGGCGACGAGTTGATTGCTTATCCTGTGAAGCTGAAGGCGTCATGGGTGTGGAAGGACCTGGACAGGGTCCGCAATGTGAAGCCCGCCCTGAAATGGGGCTCCGTCCTGGGCACGATCTACGGCGGCTTCGACATGTGGATGCACGATCTCGGCATTCGCGTGCCCTGGACGTTGCGCCATCACAAGGCCGATCACGAATGCCTGCGGCCGGCGGCCGAATTCCAGCCGATCCAGTATCCGAAGGCGGATGGCGTGATCTCCTTCGACAAGCTCTCCTCGGTGTTCCTGTCGAACACCAACCACGAGGAGGACCAGCCGGTCCATCTGCGGTTGCGTGACCCGTCGATCCCGATCGCGGTCAATTTGCCGCTCTACGCCGAGCCCGCACAGCGTTATTGTCCGGCTGGCGTGTATGAAGTCGTCACCGCCGACAACGGCCAGCCCCGGTTCCAGATCAACGCGCAGAACTGCGTCCACTGCAAGACCTGCGATATCAAGGATCCGGCACAGAACATCGACTGGGCGGTGCCGGAAGGTGGCGGCGGCCCCAACTATCCCAATATGTGACAGGCATGCGATCCAAACCCCTCGCGCTGCTTTCGACCGCCCTGCTGCTCGTGCTGCCCCTGTCGGTTCATGCTCAGCCAAACGAGCCTGCCGGCAGGGGGCGGACATCGCTCACGCTGCCGTCGCGGCCGCTCCCGGCCAAAGCGATCACCGTTGCGGGCCGCTATCTCGCCGCGCGCGTGGCCGAGGGCGATCACGATTACGACATTGGTGCGCAGCAGCTCGACCAAGCGCTTGCCGAGGCACCAAACGACCCGACGCTGGTTTACGCGGCGTTCCGTCTTCATATGTATGCGGGCGATTTCGACGCTTCGGTGCGGCTCGCCCCCAAGGTGCTGGCCACCAAGCCCGGCGACGGCTTCGCCAATCTCGTGCTGACGGTCGACCAGGTGAAGCGCGGCGAATACCGGAAGGCGGAGCAGCAGCTCGCCCGGATCGGCGCCGAGAACCAGCTCGGCCCGTTGCGCGACTTCGTCGTTGCCTGGCTGAAGGCCGGCGAAAAGGACTTCGCCGCCGCCCGTGAGATCCTCGCGCGGCTGAAGCCGCAGGAGGGCGATCGCTCGGAGGCTCCATCGCTCGTCATCCGGGCGCAGATCGACGAGCTTGCCGGCGACCGCGCGGCGGCCGAGGCGAAATACCGGCGGGCCGCCGAGCTCGATTCGACCGGCCTGCGCATCGCCGTCGCCGTGGCCGACGGGCTGCGCCGGCTCGGCAAGGGCGATGACGCACAGGCGCTGCTCAAGGCATACGCCCAAAAGAACGGCGACTCCGTCGTGATGGATGGGCTGCTCGGTGCCAATGCGCCCATGCCCAAGCCGCCGACGCCGGCCACCGGCATCGCCGAGATCATGTTCGATATCGGCGGCATTCTGGGGTCCGACCAGCGCAACCAGCGAACCGATCTCGCCCTGATCTTCGAGCAGCTTGCCGTCGAGCTGAAGCCCGACCTCGATTTCGCCTGGCTGATGATCGCCGGCATCGACGAGCAGTTCGGTCAGAACGACAAGGCCATCGCGGCGCTCGGCAAGATCGGCCGGAACTCGCCGCTCTATTGGCAGGCGAGGCTGCGCACCGCGACGCTCGATGCGCAGGAGGGCCATCTCGACCAGGCGGCGAACCGCTTGCGGGAGATGGCGGCCGAGAAGCCGGATCGCATCGACGCCGCCCTGACGCTGGCCGATCTTCTGCGCAGCAAGGAACGTTACAAGGAGGCAGTCGCCGCCTATGACATGGCGATCCTGCGGATCAAGCAGCCCGACGAGAAGTACTGGCCGATCTATTTCGGCCGCGGGATCTGCCTGGAACGCATCAAGCAGTGGCCGCGCGCGGAAGCCGACATGAAGAAGGCGCTCGAGCTCTCGCCAGACCAGCCTTATGTCCTGAACTATCTCGGTTACACCTGGATCGACCAGGGCATGCACCTCGACGAAGGCATGAAGATGCTGAAGCGGGCGACGGAGCTCAGGCCCGACGACGGCGCCATCACCGATTCGGTCGGCTGGGCCTACTACCGGCTGGGCCAGTACGACGAGGCCGTGAAGTGGCTCGAACGGGCGAGCGAGCAGAAGGGCGATGACCCCACTGTCGTCGAGCATCTGGGCGATGCCTATTGGCATGTCGGCCGCCATCGCGAGGCCCGCTTCGAATGGGAGCGGGCGCTCAACCAGAAGCCCGACAAGGACCGGTTGCCGATCCTGCAGGACAAGCTTGCCAACGGGCTCAACGGCTCCAACGACAAGCCGACCGTCTACGAGAAGGCCGCCGAAAAGAATCAGGGCGGTTGATCGGCGGCGAACGATGGCGGCGGAAGGCGGCGCCGAGATTGCGCGGGCGAAGGTCAATCTCTGGCTGAACGTCGTCGGACGGCGGGCCGACGGCTACCATCTCCTCGATTCGCTGGTCGCCTTTGCCGATCTCGGCGACACGCTGCACATTGCGCCGGCGAGCGGTCTCTCGCTCGCGGTCGAGGGCCTTGGCGCTGCTGAGCTGAATAGGGTCGACAATCTCGTTTTGAAGGCGGCTCGGCTGCTGGCTGAGGAGAGCGGCACAAAGGCGGGGGCGGCATTCCGGATCGTCAAGCGGATTCCGATGGCTGCCGGTTTGGGCGGCGGCTCTGCGGATGCCGCGGCCGCCTTGCGTGGCCTCCACCGGCTGTGGCGGCTCGGTCTGCCGAGCGCAAAGTTGTCGGCGCTTGCCGTGCGACTGGGCGCCGATGTGCCGATGTGCCTCGGGCAGCGCCCCTGTCTGGCGAGCGGCGTCGGCGAGAAGCTGGAGTCCGCGCCGCCGTTGCCCGACTGCGGCCTGTTGCTGGTCAATCCCGGCGTCGCCTTGCCTACGCCTTCCGTCTTTGCCGCGAGGCGCGGCGACTTCTCGCCGGTGCGACCTGTCGAGCGGCCGTGGTCGGATCTGCCGGGCCTCGTCACCGCGCTTGCCGCGCGCGGCAACGATCTCACCGAGGCGGCAATCGCGATTCAACCGGTCGTCGGCGAGGTCCTGCTGGTCCTGCGGCGGACGCCGGATGTCCGTTATGCCGCGATGAGCGGCAGTGGGGCCACCTGCTTCGCGCTCTACGACACGTTCGCCGACGCCGAACGCGCGGCAACCGACTTGCCCTCCTCATGGTGGCGCCATGCAGGCCGCTTCCATTGAGGCGGCTCGACGCCGCATGAGCGCAACTGGAGTTGCGCGCTCCGATGAGCGCGCCGCTAACAAGAAACAAGATCAGACGCCCAACGACTGCGGTGTCATCCCGAGCGTAGCGAGGGATCTTTAGCAGCGCCGATCAACGATCCCTCGCTGCGCTCGGGATGACACAACCTCACCGTGACGTACCCGTTTCATCCCCGACGGTCGGCGACGCCGGTAAGCAACTCCAGTGGCGCAGTCTTCTTCGGGAAAGTGTCTAAGGCTTGGCGAGAGCTCGCTTCAGCGCGACGTAAAGATCCCTCGATGGTTCGCCCGTTTCGCTGAGCCCGACGCCGCGTTGGAAGCTGCGGATGGCGTCGCGCGTCATCGGTCCCAGGATGCCATCCGGCTTGTCGTGCAGCAGCTTGAGATCCGACAGCGCTTGCTGGATGGCCCGGATCTGACCGGTCGTATCCGACGGCCATCCAATCTCCTTGTCGGACGGCGAAGTGGAGGGCGCGGGCGATGGCAACGCCGGCGAAGGCAAGTGGCCCGGTGCTTGCCGCTGTGGGGATGTCGCGTCGACGATCTCGCGGATTTCGCGTTGTCCCAGCTCCTGGGCGCGCTGCAGCTCGGCCGGTGTCATGACTCGCCGAAGGTCCTGCGAGCGGCGGGTGGCGTTCTTGGCGAGCGGCGTTTCCTTGCCGTCATGGCTGCGCCGCTCGAACTGCGCCGCCAGCGCGAACCAGGCGACGGCCGCCGCGGCGTCCTTGGGCGCCACGTCTCCCTGTTCATAGATGTCGCCAAGCGCGAACATCGATGCCGTCATGCCCTGGTGTGCGGCGGCTAGCAGGAGCTTGACCGCTTCCGCTCCGTCGCGTGCCACGCCCTTGCCCTCGCGCAGCATCAAGGCAAGGTTGTGCTCGGCGGCCGGAAGGCCTTTCTCGGCGGCGCGCCGATACCACTGCGCGGCGCGGCTGGAGTCACGCTCGACGACGAAGCCGTTCTCGTACATCACGCCGACATCGAAGGCGGCATCGGAGGAGCCGAGCTCGGCTGCCCGCAACATCCAGCCGGCGCCTGCTTGCGGATCCTTGGCGATGCCGATGCCGAGGATGAGCCGTCGCGACAGCTCGACCATGGACGATAGATCGTGCGCCTCGGCCTGCCGGCGCAATACTTCCATGGGCAGCGACGAAGGACCGGCCGTTGACGCGGCTCCGGCGGACTTGGCGGAGCCGGAGGAAGATGCCGTTCCCTCGATTTCGGCTGCGGTCGGCGGTGGCGGTGCTTCGGGCGGCGGCAAGGCGAAGTCGTGACCGAAGGCTGGCGGTGCGGCCTCCTGGACGTCTTTTGTGCCGGGCGGTGTCGGCCTTTCCCCGGCAACCGGCTTCGGGGCTGGTGACGACGGCGCCGGCGACGACGGCGCTTCGATGGCGGCGAAGGCGAATGCCCCAACAGCTATGGCGAGGCCAAGCACGCCCAGCAGCAGACGGGAAGAGCGAGGGCGACCCGCGCGATTGGAGAACTTGTCCTGGGTACCGCTCATTCTCGAACAATAGCCGACAGGGGACGTGCCGACGAAGGCATCGCGCGGTGACGGACGACGACGAGCGTGGTCAGCAGCAGGACCGCACCCGCTTGGTGGACGGTCGCCACCGCGATCTCGACGCCGCTTAGGATCGTGGCGACGCCGAGGCAGAACTGCACCAGCACCATGGCGCCGGCGGCATAGGCTTCCGGACGGCGCACGCGCCACGCCATTGCGAGCACACCGAGCGCCAGGAACTTGGCAAGCCAGCGATGGATGAACTGCACCGTCGTGCCGTTGTCGAAGATGTTGATCCACCACGGCGACAGGTCGAACATGCCGGGCGGGATCCAGTAGCCGGACATCGTGGGGAAGGTGTTGTGCATGAGGCCGGCGCGCAGGCCGGCCATGAGCGCCCCGAAGGTCATCACGACGAAGACAAAGGCCATCAGGCCCGTGGCCTCGCGGCATGTCCTGCGGTCGCCGCGGCGGACCTCCCTTGGGCTGAGCTCGAGCACCAGCCAGACCGTATAGGCATAGAGCGCGACGGCTGCCAGCAGATGCGCTGCCAGCCGGTAGTGGCTGACCGAGGGACGATCGACCAACCCTGACGCCACCATCGCCCAGCCCAGCCCGCCCTGCAGGCCGCCCAGCACCAGGAGCGTCACGAGCCGAGGCTTCAGGCCGGGCGACAGACGCCCGCGAAGCCAGAACCAGACGAGTGGCAGCGCGACGACGAGACCGATCAGTCGCCCCCACAGGCGATGGATGAATTCCAGCCAGAAGATTTGTTTGAATTGGGCGATGGTGAAATCAGGATTCACCAATCTCCCCTGTGGCGAGGAAAGATATTCCTTCAGCTCTGCTTGCCAAGCGTGCTCGCTGAGTGGCGGGATGACGCCGGTGATGGGATGCCATTCGACCATCGACAAGCCCGATTCGGTCAGTCGCGTGAGCGCACCGAGCGAGATCATGACGAAAATCATCGCAGCGACAACGATCAGCCAGTTGCGCACAGAGGTCGGAACGGTCTTCATGGCGGCCGGACCATGGGCGAAGCGGAACGCCTCGTCATCAGGCATTAATGTCGCGAATCATCGCTCCCTTGCGCTCCTCCGGCTCCTTGGCTAATCGGTTCGTGCACGAACAAATCACCCCTCCTTGCATCCGGATATTCGACAATGACGGCGCCTCAGCTCGGTCCCTCGCTCGCTCATGGGCTGGGCTTCGAAGACCTCTACGAGCGTGAGGGCCTCGCCCGGCTGGATGCGGCGTTCGTCGCCTGGCTGCAAGACATCGATGTCGATCTGCATGCGCGCCTGATGGCTGCACGCGCGACGCCGGATGCGTTGGCGGCGAAGGAAGAGTCGAACCTCCTGATCGAGCTTGCCCGGTCGCTCGAGGATTTCGTGGCGGCGTTGTTCGGCGTCACGGACGAGGCGTCGACCCTGCGCGCGAGGCACGTCGCGCTGGCGCCGCTCTACGATTGCAAGCGGCTGTTCGTGCAACGCTACGTGACGCGCGCCATCAAGCCGGATGTCGCTGCGGCGCTGGACGGTGCCGAGGTGACGAAGGCGATCGGGTTGCCGGCCAGACTGGCGGATGGGCTTGAGGCTTGGGAGCTTGCCTTCGCGCTCGCCGTGCGCGATCGGATCGGCGCGGAGTTCAAGGTCGAAACGCCGACGCCCGAGGTCGAGGCGTTGACGCGCTATGCGGCGTGGGCATTGCACAATTCCGAGGGCAAGCGGCGGCATCGCGACGGACCGCTGTTCAAGGTGCCGCACAAGCTCGACTTCGAGCATCTGGTTCCTGTTGAGACCGAGGTGGTGGACGGCGTGACGCGCATGAAGCTGCCGCGGCCGCTTCTCCGCCACCGCGAGGGCTTCGCGCTCACCGATCCGGGCTACGATCTCGTGCGCGCCCTCGATCACGCCAACTACTGCATCTGGTGCCACAACCAGGGCAAGGATAGCTGCTCCAAGGGGCTGAAGGACCGCAAGACCGCGAAGTTCCAGAAATCGCCGTTCGGCGTCACGCTCGCCGGCTGCCCGCTCGAGGAAAAGATCTCGGAGATGAATCTCCTCAAGAGCGAGGGCTACTCACTGGGTGCGCTGGCCATGGCGATGGTCGACAATCCGCTGGTCGCGGCGACGGGGCATCGCATCTGCAACGACTGCATGAAGGCCTGCATCTACCAGAAGCAGGAGCCGGTCGACATCCCGCAGATCGAGACCCGCACGCTGAAGGACGTGCTGGACCTGCCTTGGGGATTCGAGATCTATTCGCTGCTCACGCGCTGGAATCCACTTCACTTGCACCGGCCAATTCCGCGACCCGCGACGGGACGCAGCGTGCTGGTGGTCGGGCTGGGACCGGCCGGCTTCAACCTCGCCCATCACCTCATGAACGACGGCCACACCGTGGTCGCCATCGACGGCCTCAAGATCGAGCCGCTGCCGGCCAAGCAATCCGGCGTCGAGCCGACGGGCGCGCGCGTTCCATTTATGGCCGTCGAGGATATCGCCGACCTGCGAGAGGATCTTGGCGAGCGGGCCATGGCGGGCTTCGGCGGCGTCGCCGAGTACGGCATCACCGTGCGCTGGGACAAGAATTTCCTGAAGCTGGTACGGCTTCTGCTGGAGCGTCGGACGCAGTTCTCGATGTTCGGCGGCGTGCGCTTCGGCGGCACCGTCACCGTGGAGAGCGCCTTCGCGATGGGCTTCGACCACATCGCTCTCTGCGCCGGAGCGGGCAAACCCACCGTGCTCGATATGCCGAACGGCCTCGCGCGCGGCGTGCGGGCGGCATCGGACTTCCTGATGGCGCTGCAACTCACGGGCGCCGCCAAGAAGGAATCGATCGCCAACCTGCAGGTCCGCCTGCCGGTCGTCGTGATCGGCGGCGGCCTGACGGCGATCGACACGGCGACCGAGTCGCTCGCCTACTATCCGCTGCAGGTCGAGAAATTCCTGGCGCGTCACGAGACGCTGGTGGCCGAACGCGGCGAGGCGGCGGTGCGCGCGGCCTGGAGCGACGAGGAGCGCGAGATCGGCGACGAGTTCATTGCCCACGCTAAGGCCATCCGTGCCGAACGCGAGGCCGCCGCGAAGGACGGCCGTGCACCCGAGATCGCGAAGCTGGTGAACGGCTGGGGAGGCGTCACGATCGCCTATCGCCGCCGCCTGATCGATTCGCCCTCCTATACGCTCAACCACGAAGAGGTGCTGAAGGCGCTGGAGGAGGATATCCGTTTCGCCGAGGGTCTCTCGCCCGTCGCCGTCGAGGTCGACGCCAGCGGACAAGCCAAAGCGATCAAGCTCGAGGGCCAGCAGGGCGGCGAGAAGGTGACCGCCGTCCTGCCTGCACGAACGATCCTGGTTGCCGCGGGCACGCAGCCCAACACGGTACTGGCCCGCGAGGATGCGGCCCACGCCTTCATCGACGGCAAGTACTTCCGTGCGCTGGACGAGGAGGGCGAGCCGGTGACGCCCGAGCGCGTCGCCAAGCCGGACGACGTGCATGTGCTGATGTATCGCCACGGCGACGGACGCTTCATGTCGTTCTTCGGCGACCTGCATCCGTCATTCGCCGGCAATGTCGTGAAGGCGATGGGCGGCGCCAAGCAAGGTTATCCAATCTTGACACGAATGATGGCGCGGCTGCCGCAACCCAGGCGCTCGCCGCCCGAGATCCTGGCCGAGGCGAACCGGGAATGGCGGGCGCGCGTCGTGCGCGTGGAGCGGCTTACTCCGACCATCGTCGAGGTCGTGGTCGAAGCGCGGGCGGCGGCGGAAAATTTCGAGCCGGGCCAGTTCTATCGCCTGCAGAATTACGAGGCATGCGCGAAGAGGATCGAGGGCACGCTGCTCACGATGGAGGGCCTCGCGTTGACCGGCGCCTGGGTCGACAAGGAGAAGGGCCTCTTGTCCCTGATCACGCTCGAGATGGGCGGCTCGTCCGACCTTTGCACGCTCCTGCAGCCCGGCGAGCCGGTGATCGTGATGGGCCCCACGGGAACGCCGACCGAGATCGAGCCGGGCGAGACGGTCGTGCTGGCAGGCGGCGGCCTTGGCAATGCGGTGCTGTTCTCGATCGGCCAGGCCTTCCGTCGCGCCGGCAGCAAGGTTCTCTACTTCGCGGGCTACAAGCGCGTGATCGACCGCTACAAGGTCGAGGAGATCGAGGCGGCGGCCGATGTCGTGGTCTGGTGCTGCGATGAAGCGCCCGGATTCGAGCCGTCGCGGCCGCAGGACAAGGCCGTGGTCGACAATATCGTCGAGGCCATGCGCAAATATGCGGCAGGCGAGCTCGGAGACCAGCCGATCTCGTTCAACGACGCCGACCGGCTGATCGCCATCGGCTCGGACGGCATGATGAACGCGGTGCGGCTCGCGCGGCACTCCGTTCTGAAGCCCCACCTCAAGCCGGATCATCGCGCGCTGGGTTCGATCAACTCGCCCATGCAATGCATGATGAAGGAGATCTGCGCCCAGTGCCTGCAGCTCCACAGGGATCCCGAGACGGGCAAGGAAACGGTGGTTTTCTCCTGCTTCAACCAGGATCAGGAGCTCGACCGCGTCGATTTCGCCTGCCTGCGCCAACGCCTGCGCCAGAACGGTGCGCAGGAAAAGCTGGCCGCGCTCTGGATCGACCGGTCGCTCAGGAAGATCGGGATGCGATAGCGAAAGATCCCTCACTACGTTCGGGAATGACACCGTGTTTCTGACCGATTGGATGGTGTCATCCCGAGCGCGAGCGAGGGATCTTTACGGCACTCGCACGAACCGGAACAGCACCTTGTCGCTACTGTAGTAGCGGAGTTGGTCGACGACCTTAGGAAAGTAGGCGCTGCCGATCGTGAACGCCATGAAGGCATCGAGCGCCAGCGGACGCACAGAGACGCTGAAGCCCGCCTCCGCAAAAGCCTTCGACACCTCCTCGAGCGAATGATCATAGATCGGGATCGACGAGCTTTCGGCGATCAAGGTCCGCCAGCGGGGCCACAGGCTCGAGTCGGTATGACATCCCATTGCCGCCACGTAGGCGCCGCCGGGACGCAAGGCCGTCTTGATGTCGCGCGCATGGGCCGCGATGTCGGGCAGGAGATAGACGACCTCGTGGCTGAAGGCGAGGTCGAAGGTCTGGCCGAGTGCGGCGGCCTGATCGCCGAGCTTGTAGTCGATCGGCCTGTGCCCCTTCAGCAGCTCGGCGCGCGCCACCGACTCGCGGGCGATGTCGATGCCGATCGCCGATCTGAAGGGATGGCGATCGTAAAGCAGGCGCAGGAAGCCGCCCTGGTTGCAGCCGTAGTCGAGCACGGTCGACCGGCTGAGATCGGCCGGCGCCGCGACATCGATCATGCGTCGCCAGATGGGTGCATGGGCCGCGCCCATGGCATCTTCGTCGGCTTGGCTGCGATTCCAGGTCGAGATCGTGTCGCGCGCCATGACAAATCTCCGCTTGGGGATCGGGAGTCTATCACGGCGCGGGAGACAGGGACGGCCTCGTTACGCTAACTTCCGCGCATGACAGACAAGGAACGTCCGCTCGCCAAGCCCACCGTCCAGCTCGAGAACGAGCGTGTAGTCGTCACCGAATGGCGCTTTCCGCCGGGCAGCCATACCGGCTGGCACAAGCATATGCACGACTATGTCGTCGTGCCGATCACGACCGGCGAGCTGCATATCTTCGACGGCAAGGCCACGGTTCCGGCACCGCTGCGGGCCGGTATCTCGTATGCTCGCCAGACCGGTGTCGAGCACGATGTCATCAACCCCAACGATTTCGAATTCGTGTTCGTCGAGGTCGAGCTGAAGCCCTGAGCGGCTGGCTGTGCGCCTGCCGCGCAGGGCGCCTGCATTGACTTCCGCGAGGGCAAGGCTCATATGAAGGCCGCCGGCGGTCCGGCCCGGTTCGCGGGCCCCCCTTTACAGGGACACGAGAAGACCGCCCCCGGAGCCCATCGGATGTGGGCCAAGTTACGGAAACTAAATGAGTTTTGAGAGTTTGGGGCTGAGTTCCCCGGTATTGCAGGCAGTCAGCGAAAAGGGCTATTCGACGCCCACGCCAATCCAGGAAAAGGCCATTCCCATCGTCCTGATGGGTCGCGACGTCCTCGGATGCGCCCAGACGGGCACCGGCAAAACCGCCTCCTTCGTGCTGCCGATGATCGACATCCTGGCGCAGGGCCGAGCCAAGGCACGCATGCCCCGGTCGCTGATCCTGGAGCCGACGCGCGAGCTTGCCGCACAGGTCGCCGAAAACTTCGACATGTACGGCAAGCACAACAAGCTCAACATGGCGCTGTTGATCGGCGGGGTGAGCTTCGAGGACCAGGAGCGGGCGCTGGAACGCGGCGTCGACGTTCTGATCGCCACGCCGGGTCGGCTGCTCGATCACTTCGAGCGGGGCAAGGTCCTGCTCAACGATGTGAAGGTGCTGGTGATCGACGAGGCCGATCGCATGCTCGACATGGGATTCATTCCCGACGTCGAGCGCATCGTCGGCCTCTTGCCGCCGCTCAGGCAGACTTTGTTCTTCTCGGCCACCATGCCGCCCGAAATCAAGCGGCTGGCCGACCGCTTCCTCAGCAACCCGCGCGAGGTGACGGTGGCGCCGCCGGCCTCCACGGCGAAGAACATCGTCCAGGGGCTCGCGATCGTGTCGGCCGAGGACAAGCGCGAGGCGCTGCGACGTCTGATCCGCGAGCAGGACATCAAGAACGCGATCGTCTTCTGCAACCGCAAGAGGGACGTCGCGATCCTGCAAGGCTCGCTCAAGAAGCACGGTTTCAATGCCGGCGCGCTGCACGGCGACATGAGCCAGCCGGCCCGCATGGAGACGCTGGACAAGTTCAAGCAGGGCGAGATCCAGATCCTGGTGGCGTCCGACGTCGCCGCGCGCGGCCTGGACATTGTCGACATGAGTCATGTCTTCAACTTCGACGTTCCCTACTCGCCGGAAGACTATGTGCACCGCATCGGTCGCACCGGCCGTGCCGGCAAGACCGGTCATTCCTTCACGCTGGCCTCGCCGGACGACGGTCCCCTCGTCGAAGCCATCGAAAAGCTGATCGGCAGCGCCATCCCGCGGGTCGAAGTGCCGGGGATGGAAGCAATGGCCTTCGAGCCATCCGACGGCCGCAGGCGCGGCCGGGGTCGTGGACGCGCCAGGACGACGACCGGCGGCGAGCGCACCCGCGCTCCACGAAAGAAGGAGCACAAGAGCGAGCAGCCGCACGAGCATCAGGCAGAAGCACCGGCTGCCCGCGAAGCACGACCGCAACGGCCAGCACGCGAACGTCGCATCGAGCGTCCCAATCGCAGTCACGACCGCCGACCCGAGCGGCGGCGCGACGAGAGCGGGCCGATCGGGCTCGGCGACCACGTGCCGGCTTTCCTCGCCCGGTCGGCCCGCTAAAGTAGGCCCCGCAGAAAGGCGGGACCATGCAGACCATTTTCGTCATGGTGAAGTGCGAGCTCGGCAAGGCCTACGAGGTCGCGGACGAGGCGGTCAGTATCGAGCAGGTCTCGGAGGTCTACTCGACCTCCGGTCAATACGATCTCCTGATGAAGTGCTATCTCGACGAGAGGACCGACATCGGTCACTTCGTCACGAGCAAGATCCAGACCTTGCCCAGCGTGAAGGACACCTTCACGCTCATCACCTTCAAGGCGTTTAGCTGAAGCAGTGTCATCCCGAGCGTAGCGAGGGAACTTTACTGCACCCGAAAGATCCCCCTGAACTCACAAACGAAGTGCAACACCAGACTAAGGTGTTGCCATGGGGAGACATTACAGCCACCTCACCCTTGAGGAGCGGTGCACGATTGCCCAGCTTCATCGAGCCGGCCAATCGATCCGCCAGCTCGCGGCAGCTCTGGATCGCTCGCCATCGAGCATCTCTCGGGAGCTGACGCGCAACAGCGGCGTCCAGGTCGGCTACAAGCCGGGCTACGCCCACGAGCAGGCGGCGGCCCGGCGTTGGACCGGCTCGCGGCTGGAACGCAATGTCGAGCTGCGCACGGTGGTCCTCGACGGGCTCGGCCGCGGCTGGTCCCCCGAGCAGATCGCCGGCCGGCTCGAGCAGCAGCATGCCCCCGTGACCATCAGCCATGAAAGCATCTACCGCTTCATCTACGCCCAGATCCGTCGCACCAACGACGGCGCCTGGCGCAACTACCTGCCCCGACGCAAGTACCGGCGCGGCCGGCATGGCCGGCGCAAACGCTCCGCCGACGACCTCATCAAAGGCCGGGTTCCCCCGGCTTTGCGGCCTCCTGGCGTCGCGACCCGGCGCACCTTCGGCCACTGGGAAGGCGACTCCATGGCGTTCGCCATCCCCGGGCAGACCGCCCTCGTGGCGCTCGAGCGCAAGTCCCGTCTCGTCCTGGGCGCACGCCAGCCCGGCAAGGCCGCGCAACCCGTTGTCGAGCGGCTCTGCGACTGGTTCGAGCCGCTCGAGCGGCGCCTGCGGCGCTCCATCACCCTCGACAACGGGACCGAGTTCGCCCAGCACCTCGTTCTCACCGACCAGCTCGCCATCCAGACCTTCTTCTGCGACCCCCACAGCCCGTGGCAGAAGGGCAGCATCGAGAATGCCATCGGCCGCTTGCGCAGGGCCTTGCCGAGAAAAACCAACCTCGACACAATCGACCCCGACCTCTTCCAGGCTTCGATCGCCGCCTACAACAACACCCCGCGAAAATGCCTCCAGTTCAGGACGCCGGCCGAAGTCTTTCTTGCCAAACTGTTGCGCTTCGAACGTGAATCCACACCCTCGCTACGCTCGGGATGACACATGTGCCGCCATCAGCGGCTTATAGGTCAGTTGATCAGTCCGTAGAATTTTCCGGCGTTGGTGCAGGTGATCATCCTGGTCACCTCGGGAGATACCTCGGCGAACTGCTCCTTGATGTACTGGTCGGAGTTCGGCCATACGCCGTCGCCGTGCGGGTAGTCGGAGCCCCACATCAGGCTTTCCGCGCCCATGTCGTCGATCAGCTTGGCGCCGATACGATCGAACTGGAACGTGGCCTTGCACTGGCGGCGCCAGTAGTCCGATGGCTTCATCTTGAGCCCGAGATCGGTGAAGCGGTCCTCCCACTCGAAATCCATGCGGTCGAGCGCATAGGGAATCCAGCCGCAGCCCGATTCGCCGAAGGCGATGCGCACGTGCGGATAGCGCTCCAGCACGTTGGCGGCAATGACCGCGGCCAGGATGTTGACGAGGTTCATCTGGAAGCCGGACACGACGGTGAAGAACACCGAGCGTCCGACCCGGCCGGGATGCTTGGCGATCATGTCGGGCGGGACATTGGGGAAGGTGTGGAAGTGCAGCGGAAGCTGCACGTCGTTCACCGCTTTCCAGAGCGGCTCCCACATCGGATGCCACATCGGCTCCATGTCCCAGGAGCAGGAAAGCTCGAGCCCGCGCAGGCCCATCTTGGCGACGCGGTAGATCTCCTTGACCGCCGCGTCGATGTCGCCATAGGGCAGGCAGGCGAGCCCGATATGCCGGTCGGGATAGTGGCTGCAGAACTCCTTCAGCCAGTCGTTGTAGATGCGCAGCATCTCGTTGGCGGCCTCGCGGTCGTTCAGCCGGCCAGCCGCACCCAGGATGCCGTAGATCACCTCGGCATCGACGTGATCGCGGTCGAGATCCTTGATGCGCAGGTGCGGATCGGAAACGCGCCGAACATCCTTGGCGCCGTCCTCGTAGAGGCCGGTCTCGGCCATCACGTCGACCCGGTGATGCTTGCCCTTGACGTACTTGCTGCCGGCCGGGCCGACGCCGTTCTTGAAACCGAAGCCCGCGCCGTTCTGGGCAACCCATTTCGGACCGTCGTCGCTGTCGACCACATAGGGCATGCGGTCCTTCAGCTCGCGGGGGGCCATGGAGGTGAAGAGGTCGGCCGGCATCCACGGCAGGTCGAGATGGCAATCGGCCGAAATGCGATTGTACTTCATAGGGCGCTCCTCTATTCGCCCAATTCTGCGCGCGGCTTCGCGCGACGGGCAAGGGCCCCATTTCGATAGGAGGGAGACCGGATATGCAAAGGAAGCGCCGTAGCAGACAAAGTGACCGAAGTAACGTGCTTGTATAGCCATACGACGAGTCGCATCATTTGACG